>NZ_JBEVLL010000141.1:0-9038 GCF_040509215.1 Devosia sp. | reverse complement strand
CACCATCGGCATCAATGCGCGGCTGCTGGATCCCGAACTGGTGGCAGCAGCGCGGCTACGCCACAAGGATGGGGCAGGGTCGGGCAAATATCTCGACTGAGGATGGGCAAAAGAAAAGGCCACCGCGACGGATCGCAGTGGCCTCGCCCGAGCAGCGCCGAAGCGCGCTCGCCAAAATCCTGAGGCTACTAGAGCAGGGTCAGGTTGGTCGCCGATTCCTTGCCGTCGCGGCCGGTCTCAAGCTCGTATTCAACCTTGTCGTTCTCGTAGAGGCCATCGAGTCCAGAACGCTGGACGGCGGAAATGTGCACGAACGCATCCTTGCCACCACCCTCGGGCGAAATGAAACCGAAACCTTTGGTCGTGTTGAAGAACTTGACCGTGCCTTTGATAGCCATGAGTTTGCCTTTCCAGTATGGAGGTCCGGCAAATTATCGAAGTTCTCGAATGCCACAAGCCTCCCGATGCGCTGTGTGGATTATTTTATGCTATGGCGCACGTTTGCCAAGACTGGATTGACACTTTCGGCACCAAAAACGTACCGCACCACAATATCACGCCACTAATCAGGGTTCATCGGCTCGCCTGAGCCGCGCCGATAAGTCTCCGTCTAACCGTCAGGAGACGGTCGGCGCAAAATACTCGTGTGTAGCGCTCGTCAGGCAAGAAGGCGTTTCCTCGCCCGCAGTAAACTTGGATTCTATTAACTCGATCTAATCAGTAGAAATTATCATCATTACCCCAGTCGCGGTCTTCTCGCGAAACAAGAGTTCGGGCTGGCCAGTGCCGCCCTGGGGGATGAAATGAAAAGAACGTTCAAGCTTGCGCTGGCCGCAATCGCATTTTCGGGCCTTGGCGCCTCTGCCACCTTCGCGCTCGATCTTCGCATTGGCTGGCAGCCGATCGTCGAGCCGAGCCGCGTGCCGCAGGCCGACGGCGCCTATGAGGCCGCAACTGGCGCCAATGTGACCTGGAACCGCTTCGAAGGCGGCGCAGACGTTGTCGCCGCGATCGCCTCGGGTTCAATCGACATCGGCTATGTGGGTTCAAGCCCGCTGACCGTGGCAGCAAGCCAGGGCCTGCCGATCGAGACGATTTTCGTCGTTGGCAATATCGCAGAAGCTGAAGCGCTTGCCGTCAAGGGCGTCACAACGCCCGAGGAACTGGCTGGAAAGAAGATCGCTACGCCCTTCGTTTCCACCGCGCATTACAGCCTACTTACCGCGCTCGAACACTGGGGTGTCGATCCATCGAGCGTTGAACTCCTCAACCTGCGGCCGCCGGAAATCGCTGCTGCGTGGGAACGTGGCGACATCGATGGTGCCTATGTGTGGGACCCCGTGCTGACCCAGATCAAGAGCACCGGCGGCACTGTTCTGGCCGATAGCGCCGACGTCGCTGAATGGGGTGGCCCGACCTTTGACGCCTGGATCGTTCGCAAGGATTTCGCCGAAGCCAATCCCGATGTCGTGACCGCTTTCGTCAAGACGACGGCCGATGCCTATGCCGCTTATCTTGCGGACCCCGAGGCCTGGAACGCCGAATCCGAAGAGGCCGGAAAGATCGCCGAACTCTCCGGCGCCAATGCCGCCGACGTTCCCGCGCTGCTCAAGGGCTATGTCTTCCCCTCGCTTGAAGAACAGATCAGCCCGGCCTTCCTCGGCGGGGGCACGACCGAGGCAGTGGCAGCCACGGCCAAGTTCCTCCTCGAACAGGGCCGCATCACCACCGTGCTCGACGACTACACGCCCTACGTCTCAACCAAGTATGCGAGTGACGCGCTGGCCCAGTGATTTCACAGCGGGTGTTTCCTTCCCTTCCACCCGCCATAGCGCTGCCGTTCCCTGACGGCAGCGCTTCCCCAATGAGGAATGTCCATGAGCGAACTTCGCCTCAACGCCGTTACCCTCGCCTATGAGCGCGCACGCTCCCCGGTACTCGACCGACTGACGCTTGGTATCGGCAAGGGCGAGTTCGTAGCCGTGCTCGGGCAATCCGGATCAGGCAAGACCAGCCTCCTCAACCTCGCGGCTGGGTTTCTCGAACCCACCGAAGGCCGGGTCACGCTCAACGGTAGCGTGGTTCATGGTCCCTCGGCCGATCGCGCCGTGGTCTTCCAGGACGACGCGCTCTATCCCTGGCTCAACGCTCGCGACAATGTCGCATTCCCGCTCAAACTCAGAAAAGTCGCACCTACGCTGCGCCGCGAGCGCGCCGAACGCCTCCTCGCCGATGTCGGCCTGGCCGGTCAGGGCGACAAGCACATCTGGGAGCTTTCCGGCGGTATGCGGCAGCGCGTCGGCATCGCCCGTGCCCTCGCCGCCGAACCCGAGTACCTGCTGATGGACGAACCGCTTGGAGCACTCGACGCCATGACGCGCGACCAGATGCAGGAGCTGCTTCTGACAGTCTGGCACCGCTCGGCGACTGGCGCCCTTCTCATTACCCACTCTGTGGAAGAAGCCCTGTTCCTCGCAACGCGCGTAGTGGTTCTGGCAGCGCATCCGGGGCGCATCGTTTCAAGCCTCGATGTCAGTTTCGGCCGCCGCTTCCTTGCAGGCGAACCGGCGCGAGCGCTCAAATCCGAGCCGGACTTTGTCGCCCTGCGCGAACAACTGATCTCAGCCGTCCACACCAACGAGGCGGTGGCAGCATGACGGTCTCGGTCGACTCCATAAGGCTCGGACAAGGCGAATTACCGCGTCGGCGCTTTCGCTGGTCCCGTGTCTTGCCCATTCTCGCCGGCGCCGGGGTAGCCCTTGGCATTATTGTCATCTGGCACCTCGCCAGTACTCTTGGCTGGGTTTCGCCCGTCTTCCTGCCGCCCCCGAGCGCCGTACTCGCTGCCCTCGGACGCCTCGTCACCACCGGCTATGTCGACAGCACCCTAATCCAACATGCCGGAGCGAGCTTGGGCCGCGTCTTTGCCGCGCTCGGCTTTTCTATCCTGATCGGTGTGCCGGTGGGTCTCATCATTGCTACGAGCCCGATCGGCCGCGGCCTTTTCGACCCGATCATCGAATTCCTCCGGCCTCTGCCACCACTCGCCTATCTACCGCTCGTCATCATCTGGTTCGGCATAGGCGAGACGGCGAAAGTGCTGGTCATTCTCCTCGCCATGGTGCCCGCCATCACCATAGCGACCGCTGCGGGTGTGCGCAGCACGTCCAAGAACCAAGTCAACGCGGCCCGCTCCTTCGGAGCGACGCATCTGCAATTACTGGTCAACGTCCTGCTGCCAAGCGCCATCCCGTCCATCCTCACCGGCATCCGCATTGCGCTCGGCGCCGGCTGGACGACCCTCGTTGCCGCCGAACTCGTCGCCGCCGGCCGGGGCCTTGGCTACATGATCCAGTCCGCCGCCCAATTCCTCGTCACCGACGTGGTGATCGCCGGCATCCTCGTAATCTCGGCCATCGCCTTTGCCTTCGAGGCGCTGCTGCGCTTCATCGAACATCGCTTCGTGCCCTGGGCACGCAACCAATAGGTCCTCGAATGGTCGAACCCATCCGCTTCTTCTGGTTCATTCCCACCCATGGCGATGGCCGTTATCTCGGCTCGAGCGATGGCGAGCGCCAGCCCGACTTCAGCTATTTTGCCCAGATCGCACAGGCGGCCGATCGACTGGGCTTTGAAGGCGTGTTGCTGCCTACCGGGCAGAATTGCGAAGAATCCTGGATCACGGCGACCGGGCTCGCGACGCTCACCGAACGCCTCAAATATCTCGTTGCGCTACGGCCGGGCGTAACACTCCCGACATTTGCCGCGCGCCAGGCGGCCGCGCTTGATCGACTGAGCAATGGGCGCCTGCTGCTCAATGTGGTGGTTGGCGGCAACCCTGTCGAACTCGCCGGCGACGGCGTGTTCCTGCCGCACGATCAGCGCTATGAGCAGGCGTCGGAATTTCTGACCATTTTCCGCGGCCTCCTCGCGGGCGAAACCGTGGACTTCCAGGGCAAGCACTATCGCGTCGAAGGTGGCCGGCTCGACCAGCGGACCGTGCAAAAGCCGCATCCGCCGATCTACCTCGGCGGCTCGTCTGAAGCAGGACAGGACCTAGCCGCCGAACAGGTCGACACCTATCTCACATGGGGCGAGCCGGTGGTGCAGGTGGCCGAGAAGGTCGCCTCCGCCCGCAAAAAGGCCGAAGCGCGCGGACGCAAGCTGCGCTTCGGCATTCGTCTCCACTTCATCGTTCGCGAAACCGAAGAGGAGGCCTGGGCCGAGGCCGACCGGTTGATCAGCCGCGTCAGCGATTCTCAAATTGCCGCGGCACAAGCACGCTTCACCCAGCAGATGGACAGCGTCGGCCAGCGCCGCATGGCCGAGCTGCACGGCGGGGATCGCAACAAGCTCCTGGTGGCGCCCAACCTCTGGGCCGGCGTTGGTCTCGTTCGCAACGGCGCTGGAACGGCGCTGGTGGGCACGCCGGACCAGGTAGCAGAGCGCCTCCGCGAATATCAGGAGGCTGGCATCGAGCTTGTCATCGGTTCAGGCTATCCGCATCTCGAGGAAGCCTATCGCGTCGCAGAACTGCTGTTCCCTGCCTTGGGCATCGGTCGGCAACACAAGAGCCTTGTCGAAACCGTCAGCAACGAATTCGCCGTCGGCTTCCACGGCCACCGGCAGATCGCGGTCTAGGCGTTTCATTGAGCGGCGCGGGGCCCTCAACCCGGGAGTGAGGGATAATCGACATAGCCCTCAGGGCCACTTGTATAAAAGGTGGCTTTGTCCGGCACCGCCAAGTCGACGCCACGGCGTAGCCGCTCGGGCAAGTCGGGATTGGCGATGAACTTCTCGCCGAAGGCCACGAGGTCGGCAGCGCCGCGGGCCAGCGCCGATTCTGCTGAAACCGCATCATACTTGCCGGCCAGAATGAGCCTGCCCTCAAAACTGCTACGGATGGCCGCCGCCACATAGGGGACGCCATTGGGTTGCACTTCGGGCTCGACGACATGGAGATAGGCCGGCGCCAACGGACCAATCAGGCTGGCGATGGTCGCGAAGTGCTGCACCGGGTCCGTGTCGCTCATGCCTTGGAAGAGGTTGGTGGGCGAGAGCCGAACGCCAATGCGCTCCGTCGGCCCGTAGCGCGCCACGGCGGCGAAGATCTCCAGCAAAAACCGCGCCCGCTTGGCGGCACTGCCGCCATAGTCGTCGCTGCGTTGATTGCTGCCATCTCGCAGGAACTGGTCGATCAGATAGCCATTGGCGCCATGCAGTTCCACACCATCGAAACCCGCAGCATGGGCCCTGCGGGCTGCCTCGGCATAATGCCCGACCACCTCGGCGATCTCGCCAACAGTCAGCTCATCCGGCGTCTGAAACGGCACTGGACCGGCCTGCGTATAGATCGAACCGCTGGCAGCAATAGCGGAGGGCCCGACGACACGGCCGCCCGGCTGCAACTGGCTCGAATGTGCGCCCCGCCCCATATGGGAAAGCTGCGCAAATATGCGTCCACCAGCGGCGTGCACTCCACGCGTGACAGTGGCCCAGCCCTCCTGTTGCGCATCGGTAAAAAGACCGGGCCGCGTCGGCCCCTCAAGGCCGCTCCAGGGATCGACCTCGATGGATTCGCTGACGATAAGCCCCGCGCTGGCGCGTTGCGCATAGTAAAGTGCAGTGATGTCAGGAGGAACCTTGCCATGGACTGCACGGCGCCGGGTCATGGGAGCCATGACAATGCGATTGGGCAGGTGGAGGTCACCCAGAGAAGTAGGTTCGAGAAGACGCGTCGTCACTTGATCAAGCCACCTTGCTTGCCTGCCCTGCCGGGCGCAAAAGCCGGGGAAAGCCATGCCGCTCGGCCAAGAGCTCGAGAATACGGTCCGTGTCCGACACGAAATGAAGATCGCCGTGCTGCTTGGCATCGGCCGGCGGATTGTCTCCCAGAATGAGGAGCGGCAGGCCCTGATTGGCCTCTCCCACCAGCGCTACGATGTCCGCCCGCGGCCGTGGAAACGGTACTCGCTTGACCTCGATATCGAGGGAGAGTTGCGGGAAGCTGGCGAGCAGGCCCTCGATCTGGTTGCAGAAGGGGCAAACGAACGGCCCGTCATCCCGGCCCGACACATCAAAGCCCGGGTCGATGAGAAAAAGCCTGTCATGCGCCATTTGCTACTCCTGAGGGTCGTACAGACGGACCACATCCGTCCTATGCAAACCCTAATGCACCATCTGTATTAGTCTATAGAATTAGTAGATATAAATTTTGTTCTTCGCAAAACCGAGGACAAACTGTGCTCTCCGCGGTTTTCGCGTTGTCCTGTTGAGCCCAAAGGGCGGCCAGGAATTGTGCCAGGCCGCCCCGGTGTGGCTCAGGTCTTGGGCAGGCCGGGCGGGTTGGTCTGCGAGGTTTCGACGGCTTCGGCGGTGATGTTCCAGCGTTCGAGGCTCTGGGCGTAGAGGCCGTTCTCGATGAGGCCGTTGATGGCGATGGTGATCGCGTCGGCAATGCCTGCGCCCTTGCGGGTGGTGGCTGCGATTTCGGCCTTTACCGGCCAGCCGCCGCTCTGCACGCCGACGAGGCGGGTGTCGCCCGTCACGGCAGAGGAATAGGACAGGGTCGGATTGGGGTTGAACTCGACATCAGCGCGGCCGGACTGGATGGCAAGCGTGCTGGCAGCGGAGTCGTCGTAGTACTGGACTTCAATTGGGGCGAGACCGGCTTCCTTGTTCAGGCGATCCCATTCGAGGATGATCTTTTCCTGATTGGTGCCGGCGCCGGTGATGACTTTTAGGCCCGCAATATCCTTGGGTTCTGTGATCGACTGGATGGGGCTGTCGGTGCGGACGTAGAAGCCCAGAACGTCCTGGCGGTAGCTCGAGAAGTCGAACTTTTCCTTGCGCTCTTCGGTGACGGTGACGTTGGAAAACACCGCGTCAAACTTGCCAGAGCTGACGCCCAACGGCCAATCGGCCCAGGCGGTGGCCACGAGATTGAGTTCGAGACCGAGCGAGTCGGCGACCAGCGAAGCAAGATCCGGGTCGAAGCCGACGAGCGCCTGATTGTCGGTGGCGTAGGTGGCGATCGGCGGATCCCACGGAGAAACGGCGACGGTGAACTTGCCGTCGGCGGCGAATTTGTAGTCGGCCGGGATGGCGGCGATGGCGGCCTCATTGGGATCGGCCTTGAGGCGGCCGGGCTGTTCGGGGCTGAGGTCGAATTCGGCAGCGTAGCCGGCGCTAGCGAGGGCCGCGAAGGCAACGCCGGTAAGAAGGGATCTGAGTTTCATGTGGTCTACCTTGTCCAGAGGGATGCGCTAGGGACGTGGCTCCAGCGTCGCGCGGGCGCCGGAGCAAAGCTCATTCGGCCGCGATCGGCGGCGCGGTTTTGGCCTGCCAGCCGAGGGCCGGGGCTATTCGGGTGATGGTGTCAGTGAGGATCTGTTCGTATTCCTCGCGCTTGAACTCATAGGGGAGCTCGAGGCGCAGTTCGGAGACGAGCGGCAGGACCGGATCATCCAGCAGCCATTCGACAATCTGTTCGGCGGGGCCAACGAGGTCGCGCGGAAAGAGGGTGCGGCGCTCACCCTGCGGCTTGAACGTGCGTTCGAGGCGCGAGGCGGCATAGGCCTCGTAGCGGGCGATGCGCGAAGGCGGCGCGGAGTCTGTGGGAACGATGACGCGACCGAGGGCGACGCGGGCGGGGCGACCATTGAGGGCCTCACGCCAGGTGTTGATCAGATTGACCTGGGCGGTGTGGAAGTCGTCGGTGCCTTCGCCGGAAATGACATTGCCGGTGAGAAGATTGAAGCCGTTCTCGCCGGCCCAGCGGGCGGAGCGCTGCGAGCCGCCGCCATACCAGAGGCGGTTGACGAGACCCTCGGCATGGGGCTGGAGGCGCGGGCGCTGCGGGCCGAAGGGCGTCGCGACGAAAGTTTCGTCGTCGCCGAGATAGTCGCCGCTGAGATTGTCGCGAAAACGCTTGATGCGCTCGTGGCTGAGGTCGTGCTGCTTCCAGTCGCCATCGTGGATCAGGTGGGCGATGAGATGGCTATGGGGCGGCAAGCCGGCGCTTAGGCCGACATTGAGGCGTCCGCGCGAGAGTACGTCGACCATGGAGAGATCTTCCGCAAGCCGGAAGGGGCTTTCATAGCCGATCTGGATCACGGCGGAGCCGAGCTGAATGCGGCTGGTGCGTTGGCTCGCAGCAGCAAGGAAGACGGCGGCCGAGCCAATGCCCGGTTCAAGATGCCGCTGGCGGACCCAGGCGCCGTCAAAGCCCAGCTTCTCGCCGAAGGCGATGAGGTCGAGCGTTTCGTCTATGCCGGCAAAGGGTGCGGCATTGTCGAAATTGCCGGGGGTGAGAAAGCCGATCTCTTTGATGTGCTGCGTCATGGTCGTCGTTCCGGAAAAGAGGGGCGCGGGCGGGACAGGGGAGGAGGGAGAACACCGCCCGCGCTAGAGATCGTCCGTCGTTGGTCCGGACGATCTCTAAACTTGTGCCGATCAGGGCTTGGGCAGGCCGGGGGGATTGGTCTTTGCGACGTCGATGCCTTCGGCGCCGAGGTTCCACTGCTCGAGCAACTGGGCGTAGAGGCCTGTCTCGATCAGGTCGTTGATGGCGGCGGTGAAAGGTTCGGCAAGGCCGGAATCCTTCACCGTCGTGATCCCCACTTCGGCCGGCAGCGGCCAGCCGGAGCTGACGGTGCCGACGAGCTTGGTCTCGCCGGTCTGGGCCGCGTGATAGGCCTGGGTGGAATTGGGATTGAAATTGGTATCGGCACGACCGGAAGCGAGAGCGAGGCCAGCAGCGGCGTCATCGTCGTAGTACTGGACCTCGACGGGCGCGAGCCCTTCCTTCTGGTTGAGTTCGTCCCACTGCAGGATGATCTTTTCCTGAATGGTGCCCGAGCCGGTGATGACTTTCAGGCCAGCAATGTCCTTGGGCTCGGTGATCGCGGTGATGGGGCTGTCGGCCTTGACGTAGAAGCCATGGAGGCCGAGGCGGTAGGTCGAAAAGTCGAACTTTTCCTTACGCTCCTCGGTCACGCCGACATTGGAAATCACCGCGTCATACTTGCCGGAGGCGA
>NZ_JBEVLL010000140.1:0-6840 GCF_040509215.1 Devosia sp. | reverse complement strand
TTTCAGTATTTTACCGCGGGCGTGCTGTTCAAGCCCGTCAACCTGACCAACATCATCCTGCAGAACAGCTACATCATCGTGATGGCGCTGGGCATGCTGCTGGTGATCGTGGCCGGCCATATCGACCTTTCGGTCGGTTCGGTCTCGGGCTTTGTCGGCGCCCTCGCCGCCATGCTGATGGTGGGCTGGAAATTCCCGCCCGAATTCGCCTTCCTCGCCAATCCGATCATTGCCGGCATCATCTGCCTGATCGTCGGCGCAGCGATCGGCGCGGCACAGGGCTACCTGATCGCCTATCACAAGATCCCCAGCTTCATCGTGACGCTGGCCGGCATGCTGATCTTCAAGGGTCTGTCGCTCGCCATTCTCGCCGGCAAGTCGGTTGGTCCGTTCCCGGCCGAATTCCAGCTGCTTTCGGCTGGCTTCATCCCCGACGTGATCGGGCCGACAACACTGGTTGCGGCCAGCGAAGGCGTGCAGCCGCTGGTCCTGCACACGACGACCATGGTAATCGCGATCGCCGGTGTCGTGGCGATGGTGTTCTTCGCCATCCGTGGCCGCGCCCGTCGCATGGCTCGCGGCTATGACGTCGAGCCGTTTAGCCTGTTCATCGTGAAGAACCTCGTCATCGCAGCGATGGTCATGTTCTTCGCCTATATGCTCGCTTCGTATCGTGGCCTGCCGAACGTGCTGGTCGTGATGGGCATTCTGATCGCCGGCTTCATCTTCCTGACCAAGCGCCTGACCTTTGGCCGACGCATCTATGCTATCGGCGGCAATCTCAAGGCGGCGGCGCTATCGGGTATCAAGACTGAACGCACCACCTTCTACATCTTTGCCATCATGGGTGCTCTCGCTGCCCTTGCCGGCATGATCTATGCGGCTCGCCTCAACTCGGCGACCCCGAAGGCCGGCCAGGGTCTCGAACTCGACGTGATCGCGGCCGTGTTCATCGGCGGCGCTTCGGCGCTGGGTGGCGTTGGCCAGGTGGCTGGTGCGGTGATCGGTGCGTTCATCCTCGGCGTGATGAACAACGGCATGTCGATCATGGGCATCAACATCGACCTGCAGCAGATGATCAAGGGCGTGGTGCTGCTCGCAGCCGTGTTCTTCGATCTCTACAACAAGAACCGTTCGGCCTGATTTTTCGGGCTTTGGATTTGGGGCCGCCGGGAAACCGGCGGCCCTTTTTATTTGACCCGATGGATGAGGCCGGAAACGCAGGCGGCGATCGCCGGCAGTTTTTCGGGGGGCAGTTCGTGGCCCGCGCCGTCCAGGGTGACGAGCCGGGCGCCAGGAATGCCATCGGCCAGGGCCTCGCCGTTTTCGTGCGGCAGGATGGGGTCGAATTCGCCGTGGATGACGAGGGTGGGCGCGGCGATGTCACGGAAGCGGCCGGTCCAGTCTTGCGTGGTGGTGACGCTGCCATGGTTGAACATGCTGGCAGGGCTGCTGGTGCGGTCGAGAATCTGCTCGATGCGGGCAGTGGTGGCGGCTTTATCGACGAGGCCGGCGGGGCCGGCACTGAGGCGGTCGATTTCGAGGAGGAAGGCGAGGACGGAGGGGCGATCGGACCAATCGAGCGCGGCCAGGGTGCCGAAATGGTCGAGGAAGGCATCGGAGATGTGGGGCAGTGCGGGGCCATCCCAACCGAGAGGCTCGGCGCTGACGAGGGTTAGCGTCGTTACCCGCTCGGGATGTTTTAGCGCGATGATCTGGGCGATGTAGGCGCCAAGCGACATGCCCATGAGGCTGAAGTCATCGAGGCCATAGGCGTCGGCGATGGCGAGGATGTCGCCCGCCATATCTTCGACGGAATAGGAGGCTTCGCCGAGCGGCACGCTGGTGGACGCGCCGGTATCGCGGTGATCGAAGCGGATGACGAAGAGGCCTTGCGCCGCAAGGAGCGTGCAGAGCTGATCGGGCCAGGTGAGCATGGAGGCCGTGGCGCCCATGATCAGGATCAGCGGGGGATCGGTGGGGGTGCCGAAGGCTTCGGTGGCGAGGCTGACGCAGGAATGGGTGACTGTGCGCATAGGCACAGCGTTACGCAGCGGCGCCGCGGGCGCAAGCCTCGATATTGTTGCCATCGGGATCGAGGACGAAGGCGCCGTAGTAGTCGCCCGCGCCCTGGCGGGGACCGGGGGCGCCATTGTCGGTACCGCCATTTTCGAGCGCGGCCTTGTGGAAGGCGTCGACCATGGCTTTGCTGTCGGCGCGGAAGGCGACGTGCATCTGGTTGATGCCGGCGCGTGAGCCTTCGACCCAGTAGGAGGGGCGGGTGGTGCCGATCCAGAGATAGGGGATGGGCTCTTCCTTGCTCTTGCCGAAGAGGAAACTTTCGTCGCCGTTGCTGATGGTTTGAAGGCCCAACGCGGCTGCGATGGCGTCGTAAAAGCGACGGGCCTTCGTGAGATCGGTGACGACAATGCCCGTGTGGTCGAACATGGCTCAGCTCCGGTTGGGTCTCGGAGCTGAACGCAGCGGGCGGGAGGGATGTTCCCGATCAGGCGGGGGTGTATTCGACGGCGAGATCGAGCACCCACGTGACGCCAAAGGCATCGCGGACCATGCCATAGAGTGGCGACCAGGCGGAGGTGGCGAGGGGGACGATGACGGTGGAGCCCTCGATCAGCTTGGCCCAATAGGCGGAAAGCTCGTCGGCTGACTTGCCGCGCACCGAGACGAAGACGGCGTTTTCGCCGGCATTGTAGGGCTGGCTCGATGGCACGTCATAGGCCATGAGGCGGAATCCCTCGGGGGAGACGACCTGGCCCCAGAGGATCTGGTCTGCTTCGGCTGGGTTCTGGACGGCGTGGGCATCCTGATAGGTGACGGCGGTGAGCGTGCCGCCGAAGACGGATTGATAAAGGGTGAGGGCGGCGCGGGCCTGGCCGCGGAAATTAAGGTGGGTGGTGGTTTCGATGCTCATTTGAGGCTCCTGCTTGCCGGTTTGCAGGGACTTGTATAGCGAGGGGCAACTGCCAGTTTTCGACAGTTGGACATGGCTCGATCCGATCGACTTTTGCGCCTGTTGCAGGCGATGCGCGTGCTGCCCGCGCCGCTGACCGCCAAGCGGTTGGCGGAGGAGACGGGCGTGTCGCTGCGCTCGCTTTATCGCGATATCGACAGCCTGCGCGCGGCAGGGGCGCGGATCGAGGGCGAGCGGGGCTATGGCTATCGGCTGGTCGAGGATTTTGCGCTGCCGCCGCAGACGCTGACGCGGGCGGAAATCGAGGCGCTGGTGCTGGGGCTGGCTGAAGTTCGGGGCATGGGCGATCCGGCGCTGGCGAACGCGGCGGTATCGGCACTGGCCAAGATTGCGGCAACCTTGCCCGATGAGGCCGAGCAGCAGGCAATGCATGCCGTGTCGCACGTGTTTCGGCCACAGGCGCGGGCGCCCCTGGCGATCGATCTCGAAAAGCTGCGGGAGGCGGCGTGGCGGGAGCGGGCGGTGGCCGTTCGCTACACGGATCAGAACGGGGCAGAAACCGAGCGGGTGATCTGGCCATTGGCGATCGTCTATACCGAGCGAACGCTATCGGTGCTGGCCTGGTGCTGTCTGCGGCAGGACTTTCGGATTTTTCGGGGGGACCGGATGACGAGTGCCGAGGTTACACCCGAGAGCTTTCGTCCGCGTCGGGTGGCCCTGCTGCGCGATTATCTAGCGCAGCTAGAGGGGCGCCTTCGGGACTAGAGCGCCGCGTCACTCGGCGGGATCGGGTCTTGTTTCCATGCTGTCCAACTCGCGCTCCAGCTTGGCTTCTTCTTCGGCTTTGGGCGTCGAGAAGCGGGCGAGGAGGAGGTAGGCGACGGGGGTGAGGTAGAGCGTGGCGATGGCCGCAAAGCCGAGGCCGCCGACCATGACCCAGCCGAGGGCTGCGCGGGCTTCGGCACCGGCGCCGGAGGCGAGGACCAGCGGCACGCCGCCGAGGATGGTGGCGATCATGGTCATCAATACCGGGCGGAGGCGGATGTTGGAAGCTTGCTCGATGGCTTCGGCGACGGAGAGGCCGCGGTCGCGGAGCTGATTGGCGAATTCGACGATGAGAATGCCGTTCTTGGCCATGATGCCGACGACGAGGACGAGGCCGATCTGGGAGAAGATGTTGAGGCTGCCCCCCGTGAGGAGGATAGCCCAGAGACCGGCGGCGAGGCCGAAGGGGACCGTGGCCATGACGATGATGGCGCTCCAGAAGCTTTCGAACTGGGCGGCGAGGACGAGGAGGATAATCACCAGCGCGAAGCCGAAGGTGAGGAAGAGCGCGTTGTTGGCTTCGCCGATGGTTTTCGCTTCAGCCAGCGGCAGGATGGACGTGCCCTGGGGCAGGAGAGGGTTGGCGATCTTCTGCAGTTCGTTGAAGGCGTCGCCGAGGGCGAGGCCATCTTCGAGGCTGGCGGTGACCTGCACGGCGCGTCGCTGCTGCTCGCGGCGGAGCGAGGGTGGGACCGGGGCTTCCTCGATGGTCGCGATGGTCGACATCGGCACATAGCGGCCATCGCCGGTGCGCACGAACAGGGTTTCGAGATCGCGCGGGTCGTTGACCGGGTTGGAGGTCGAGAGCATCCGGATCGAATAGCTCTCGTCGTTGATGAAGATGGTGCCGACATCGGACCCGTCGATCATCGCCTGCATGGTGGGGGCGAGGCCGTTGATGTCGATGCCGAGGGAATCGGCGCGGGCGCGGTCGACCGTCAGGGTGAGCTGGGGCTGACTGGTGTCGAAATTGACCGAGACGCGGCCGAAGCGACCATCGGCTTCGAGGGCTTTGGAGATGGTGTCGGCCGTTGCGGCCAGGACGGTGTAGTCGGAGCCGGCAACGGCGAATTGGAGGCCCGAGCCGCCGCCACGAATGCCGAGGCTGTTGCCCTGGCTGACATTGGCGCGGACGCCGGGAACCTGCGCCATGAGGGCATTGATCTCGGAGGCGATCTGCTGCTGGCTGCGCTCGCGTTCGCCCCAAGGGGCCAGAGTGAGCGTGATGGAGCCGCCATTGCCCCAGCCGGAGAGGACGAAGACCGAACGCACTTCGCCGCTGTCGACATAGGGCTGCAGCATGGATTCGACCTGGCCGAGGCGGGTGCGGACGAAATCGAGGCTGGCCGTGTTTGGCGCGTTGATGCGGAGGTTAATGGCCGAGCGGTCTTCGGAGGGCGTGATCTCCTGCCGGAGAGCGCCATAAACGTAGTAGGCCGAACCGGCAAAGAGCACGGCGAGAAGGATGACCACGAACGAATTGCGCAGGGCCACGCGGAGGGTGATGCGATAGAGGCCGGCGAAGAAGCGACCGATGGCGCCAAAGGGGCCGCCGGTGTGTTCCTTGTGGTCGTTCTTGAGGAGGCGCGAGGCGACCATGGGGCCCATGGAGAGGGCGACGACGGCCGAGAGCAGCACGGCGATGGCGAGAGTGAAGCCGAATTCGCGGAAAAGGCGGCCGGTCTGGCCTTCGAGGAAGCTCAGGGGCACGAAGACGGCGACGAGGGTGAGCGTCGTGGCGATGACGGCGAAGAAGACTTCCTGCGTGCCGAGCACGGCCGCGGCGCGGGGGCCGGCGCCCAGATGCTTTCGGCGCATGATGTTTTCGAGGACGACAATGGCGTCATCGACCACGAGGCCTGTAGCGAGGACCAGCGCCAGGAGCGTGATGATGTTGAGCGAAAAGCCAGCGAGATACATGCCTGCGACGGCGCCGAGGAGCGCAATGGGCATGGAAATGGCGGGCACGATGATGGCGCGCCAATCGAGCAGGAAGAGGTAGATGATGCCGATGACGACGACGAGGGCGACTACAAGGGCGATTTCCACCTCGTGCAGGGCGCCTTCGATGAAAACGGCTTCGTCGCTGGAGATCTTGACGGTCACGCCTTCGGGGAGGGTGTCGTTGAGACTGTCGACGGCGGCGTGGACAGCGTGGGAGATCGAGACGGAGTTGGACTGGGCCTGACGCACGATGCCGAGGCCAATGGCGGGGCGGCCATCAGCACGGATGGAGGAGGTGCTGGCGGCGGCGTCGAAGACGACGCTGGCGACATCGCCGAGGCGCGTGCGGCCATTGATGATGATCTCTTCGAAATCGCTGGGTTCGGTGATTTCGGAAATGGCGCGGACAGAAATGTTCTGGTTGGGGCCGTTGATGGAGCCGGCAGGCGAATCGAAGGCGATGGTCGAGAGGGCGGTGCGGATATCGGCGACGGTGAGGCCGTGGCTGGCGAGTTTTGTGGGGTCGATGTCGACTTCGAAGGATGAGGTGCGGGTGCCGTAAGCCTGCACTTCGGCGACGCCTTCGACGGCCGCGAGACGCTCGGTGACGATGCCATCGACCAGTTCGCTGAGGTCGGCAATGCTGAGGCTGTCCGAGGTGACAGAGAGTTGGAGGATAGGCTGGGCGTCGCTGTCGGCCTTGAAGATGGTGGGGGCCTCGACGCTGTCGGGCAGATTGCGGGTGACGCGGCTGAGGGCATCGCGCACGTCGGAGGTGGCGATATCGAGATTGGTGCTTTCGGAGAATTCCAGGGTGACGCGGCTTTGGCCGACGGAGGAGCTGGAGGAGATCGCCGTGACGCCCTGAACGCGGGCCACGGCGCCTTCGATGATGGCTGTGACCTCGCGGTCGACGGTTTCGGCGGCGGCGCCGGTGAAGCTGGTGGAGACGGAAAGGACCGGGCTTTCTACGCGGGGGAGTTCGCGCACTTCGATGCCGAGGAGAGCGGCAAGGCCGGCCACCATGATCAGCGCATTGATGACCACGGCCATGACGGGCCGACGGACGAAGAGTGTGGCGAGTGCGCCGCCCCGTTCGTTCTTGCTGGCAATGGACACGGCGGCGCCTCCCTAGTTGG
>NZ_JBEVLL010000139.1:0-6902 GCF_040509215.1 Devosia sp. | reverse complement strand
TTCACCGCGCGCTGCAGCGGCCAGTTCGCGGAAGCCAACGATGATGGCATCGAGCGCGAAGAGACGGCCATTCTTGGCAACAAGGCGCAGAAAATTGGCGACGAGCGGATTGACCTGGGCCTTGGCGAGGATCGCATCGAGCGCCGACGCCTTGACGTCGCCCGAGATCACCGGGGACCGCAGATAGCGCGAAAAATCGTCGCTTTCGCCAATCAGGCGGGAAATATCAGAAAGGCCGGTTTCGACCGATGCCAGTTGATTCTCGCTCTGGGCGAGATCGAACAGCGCCGACGCATATGGCCGCGCGATCTGGTTAAGCACTGAATTCTGCGCTGCCAATGTCGCTTCACCCTCTTATGTTGCCAGCCTCGGCTCAACGCCGGGACGGCTTGTTCATCGCTTGGGACGTGTCCGGAAATGAGGCCCAAGTCGGACTACCCCTAGCCGGACCCCTTCAAGTCGGGCTCGCTCTAACACAAGCCAAGCGGCCCATGCAAGGCTGGGTGGCACGATTCAATTGCGGCGAAAATGTCGCAGGGTCGCAGTGGTTACGCCCAAGCGTTTCCGCGCCCCTATCTACATGAAAGTCATGGGGTCGATATCGACCTGAATTTTGAGGTCGCCCTTGGGCTTTTCGGCGCTCGACAGCCAGAAGCGGACATAGCCCGAAAGGTCGAAATCTTTCCCCGATTGCGCAAGGAGCCGCACCCGGTGCCGGCCGCGGATCATGGCAACGGGCGCGTCGGCCGGGCCAAAGAGCCTGACGCCATCGGCCATCGGCGCTGCCGAGAGCAGAAGCCGGGCAAAATTGGTGGCGTTGTCGTGGTCATTGGCGGAGACGATCAACGCGGCGAGACGCCCGAACGGCGGCATGCCGCCGGCTTCGCGCGCCAGAATTTCCTGCGCATAAAACGCCTCGCGATCGCCCGACACCATGGCCTTCATCACCGGATGATCGGGATGATAGGTCTGCAAAAACGCCTTGCCGTGGCGGCTTGCGCGACCGGCGCGACCGGCAACCTGAGTGAGAATCTGGAAGGTTTTTTCTGCCGCACGCGGATCGCCATAGGCAAGCCCGAGATCGGCATCGAGCACGCCGACGACCGAGAGTTTTTCGAAGTGATGGCCCTTGGAGACGAGCTGGGTGCCGATGATGAGGTCATATTCGCCCCGCTCGACCTCGCCAAAGCGCTCGCGCAACTGGGCGTGGCTGCCCATGTCAGTCGAAAGAAGGACGCGCCTGGCATCGGGGAAACGCGCGGCCGCTTCCTCGGCAACGCGCTCGATGCCCGGCCCCACCGGCACGAGACTATCCACCTGCCCGCATTCGGTGCAGGATTTCGGCGTTCGCCTTTCATGGCCGCAATGGTGGCACATGAGGACGCCGCGGAACCGGTGTTCGACCATCCAGGCCGAGCAATCCGGGCATTTATACTGGTGGCCGCAGGCATTGCAGAGCGTCAGCGGGGCATAGCCGCGCCGGTTGAGGAACAGCAGCGCCTGCTCGCCGCGATCGAGCGCCGCAAATATCTCGCGGGCGAGCGATGGGGCAATCCAGGAGCCCTTTTCCGGCCCGTCGATCCGCATGTCGATGGCGGTAATGTCGGGCATCGCCGCTTCGGCAAAGCGGCTTTCGAGCCGCACATGCGCATAGCGCCCCTGATTGGCGTTATTTCGCGATTCGACCGAAGGGGTCGCGGAGGACAGCACGACGCGCGCCTGGGAAAACTGGGCGCGCACCACCGCCATGTCGCGGGCGTGATAGGTGAAACCTTCGGACTGTTTGTAAGCGCCGTCATGCTCTTCATCGAGCACCAGCAGCCCCAGTTGGCGGAACGGCAGGAACAGCGCCGAACGCGCGCCGACGACGGCACGAACCGTTCCGTCCAGCACGCCGCGCCAGACTTTTGCGCGCTGCACCGGGGTCATATCCGAATGCCATTCGGCCGGGCGGGTGCCGAAGCGGCGGGTAAAGCGGTCGATAAAAGTGTTGGTCAGCGCAATTTCGGGCAGCAGGATCAGCGCCTGTCGTCCGGCACGCAAGGTATCGGCCACGGCCTCGAAGAAGACTTCGGTCTTGCCGCCACCGGTGACGCCATCAAGGAGCGCCACGCCGAACTGATGCGGATCGAGCGTCAGGATATTGTCGAGCGCAGCCTGTTGTTCGTCATTGAGTTTGGAGGGCGCCGCCTCGGCATCGGGCGGCAGCACCACGGGCGGGGGCGGCATTTCGAGCTTTTCGAGAGCCCCTGCCCGCTCGAGCCCATCGATGACCGAGGTCGAAACGCCGGATGCGCCAATCAGAGCCGCCTTGGGCCAGGCCATATCGTCCATCAAGGCGTCGAGCACGCGCAGACGCGCTGGCGTCAGCTTTTCCGGCTCAAGGCCAGTGCGGCGATAGGCAATGACCGGCTTTGGCGCATCGAGCGCTTCGGGCGAGCGCAAAACGCCGCGCAGGACCTGGCCGGGCGCCGTGATCGTGTAGCGGGCCACCCATTCGACGAGCTTGAGCAGCTCTTCCGATAGCGGCGGAACGTCATAGACCTGGGCGATATCGCGCAGGCGATTGTGGGCGAAATTATCCTTGGGTGCACCCCAGACGACGCCGAGAATGAGGCGTGGCCCGAGCGGCACCGCGACGATGGAGCCGCGCTCGACCACCATGTGTTCGGGCACGCGATAGCTATAGGGGCCTTCAACGGCCACCCCCACCATCACCGCAACAATGTCCATCCGCGTCTGCATGTCTAGCGTTCGGTTCGCACCGGATCATGGGAATTGCAAGCGATTCGGGCCATCACTTCATACTGACAGACCCTGTCACTGCGTTCACTTAATGTTCTTGGGAGGAAAAGAACAGGAGGACGTCATGATTGGAAGTGAAAATCGGCGTGAGCCAGGCGATCTCGTCGCCATAGCGCGCAATGCCAGCCTCTATGACTGGCTGATCAATGTGGCCAGGCCGCGGCGGGTGCCGGTGCCGTCGCGCTTGCGGGCCGATCTCGGCCTGCCGCCGCAGCCCGAAGATACGCGCTGGCCGCACTGAGGCATGCTGGCGCTAGAGATCGGTAACCCGCTGGGTATAGACTCGCCTTCATGACCGACAGCGCCTTTGCCACCGATGCCTTTGTCCAATCCCAGATCGCGCTCTGGATGCGCGAGTTGGGATCGGTGAAACGCCTCGCGCCCAAGACCCTTGAGGCCTATGGGCGCGATCTTGGCCAGTTCATGAGTTTTCTCGCCGGCCATATGGGCGGGCCAATCTCGCTGCAATCGCTCAAAGAACTGCGCGCCGCCGATATCCGCGCCTTCATGGCGCAGCGCCGCGAGGAAAGCCTTGGCTCGCGCTCGCTGGCGCGGGTGCTTTCGGCATTGAAGAATTTTTTCGCCTTTCTGGAGCGGGAGGGCATTCTGGCGACGGAAGCCCTGAACGCCATCCGTACCCCGAAAATCCCGCGCTCCTTGCCCAAGGCTTTGACCGTGGTGGAGGCCAAGCAAACCATTACCGCCACGGACGAACTCGAAGACCGTCCATGGGTTGCCGCGCGCGACATGGCGGTGATTTCCCTCTGCTATGGCGCGGGCCTGCGTATCTCCGAAGCCCTGGCCCTGACCAAGGGCGATCTCGAAAGCGATGTGCTGCGGGTCACCGGCAAGGGCGGCAAGATCCGCATGGTGCCGCTGATTTCGCCAGTGCGACAGGCGATCGAAGAATATCTCAAACTCAGCCCCTTCAAGCTCTGGCCGGAAGACCCGCTGTTTCGCGGCGTGCGCGGCGGGGTTTTGTCCCCACGGCTGATCCAGCTTCGCATGGAGCAATTGCGCTCGGCCCTTGGGCTACCGCCCTCGGCGACCCCACATGCGCTGCGCCACTCCTTTGCGACGCACCTTCTCGGGAAAGGCGGTGACCTGCGCGCCATTCAGGAATTGCTGGGCCATGCGAGCCTTTCGACCACCCAGATCTACACCGCTGTCGACACCGAACGGCTGATGGAAAGCTACGCCAAGGCGCATCCGCGCGGTTGATGCGCTGGCGCTGGACGGATTCGCCAAAGTCGGGCTTTTCCAACCGTACCCGCCGGTACTATAAACACGACATGTCTTCGCGCCTGTCGATTTCGCTTTCGATGATCTGGCTTATCCGACCCATATGGGTTGGGACCGAAGGCTGACATCCAGCATTTGGCAACCCGGCCCGCGCCTTGCGGTGTCCGGCAGGAGACTTCGGGGCGAGGCCAGAAAGAACAACCTCCATGAGTGCCCCAGAAACCGCCGCTCCATCGATCGCCGAAACCAAGATCGACGTGCTCGGCTATGGCCTCGCCTTTGCCGGCGCGGCGCTGTTTTCGACCAAGGGCGTCTTCATAAAACTCGCCTTTGCGCAAGGCGTGAGTGTTGAAGCAACGTTGGCACTGCGCATGATGATGGCGCTGCCGATCTATCTCGTCATTCTCGCCATCCTGCTGCTGCGCAACGAAAAACTTCGCGGCATGATGACGCCCGGACGGCTGATCGGCGCCATGGGCGTGGGTGCGCTGGGCTATTATCTTTCGAGCTATCTCGATTTCGCGGGCCTGGCGTTCGTGTCGGCGCAATATGAGCGGCTGGTGCTCTTCACCTATCCCTTCTTCGTGCTGCTGTTCGGGGTCTGGTTCTTCGGCGACCGGATGAACTGGAAGCTCGTGCCGGCCATGCTGGTGAGCTATTCGGGCCTGATGGTGATCTTTGCCTGGAATCTCAGCGTACAGCCCGATGGGCTGGTGATCGGCACTCTGCTGGTCCTCGGCTCGGCGCTGACCTTCGCCTTTTACCAGCACCTGGCCAAGCGGCAGATGCTGGTGCTGGGCACCATGCTCTTCACCTGCGTCGGCATGTCGACTGCGGCCATTCTTGCCATCGGACAGAGTCTTGTCGTCGATGGTCCATCTACCTATGCGAGCTTCACGCCCAATATCTGGGCCATCGGCCTGATGCTGGGAATCTTTGGCACCGTGCTGCCGTCATTCCTGCTCAACGGCGGCATTGCGCGGATCGGGGCGCGGGCGACCTCGTCCACCGCCTCCTTCGGCCCTATCGTCACCATCGTCCTGGCGGTCGCCGTACTGGGCGAGGCTTTCACCTGGGTGCACGCCCTGGGCACGAGCCTGGTTCTTCTCGGCTCCTGGCTCTTTGCCCGGATCGACAGGCAAAGTCGCTCCCGCTCGAAATAAAATCGACAGCATTTGCGCTTTGGGCTGCCGCAAAGCCGCTGTAATCTCACCGCAGAACGAGGGTGCAAAACCGGAGGGACAACCGATGCGCGCGATTAGTCACGTCATGGCGGGAAGCTTGATTGGCCTCGCCTTGATGGCTGGCATGACCATGCCCAGCCTGGCCCAGAAAAACTCTACCAACGCCGCTTCGACGGTGGATTTCGGCGATGATTCCTCCGATTGGGCCAAGGACGGGGAGTGTGACGACCCGCGCTTTACCGGCACCGGCGCTGCCTCGGAACTGGTCGATGCCGACCTGATGAAGGACGCCACCGACTGCAAGGCGGCCTTTGAAGCGGGCACCGTCACCCTCAAGGAGGGCGGCACCAGCCCCGCCGACATCGCCATTGCCAGCCCCATCAACGCCATCGACTTCGGCGATGACAGTTCCGAATGGGCCAAGGACGGCGAATGCGACGATCCGCGCTTCACCGGCACCGGCTCTGCGACCGAACTGGTCGATACCGACCGCCTGAAAGACGCCACCGACTGCAAGGCCGCCTACGAGGCCGGCACCATCACACTCGTCGAGAGCGGCGAAATTCCGCCCGCGGCCACGGCAACGACGGCCGCCGTCGACTTTGGCGACGATAGCTCCGAATGGGCCAAGGATGGCGAATGCGATGATCCGCGTTTCACCGGCACCGGCTCTGCGACGGAACTGGTCGACGCCGATCTGATGAAGGACGCGACGGACTGCAAGGCCGCGTTCGAAGCCGGCACCATCACCCTCAAGGATGGCGGCTCGACCGCGGTCGCGACCACCACCGAGATCGATTTTGGCGATGATTCCTCGGAATGGGCCAATGACGGCGAGTGCGATGATCCGCGCTTTACCGGCACCGGCACGGCCGACGAACTGGTCAATGCCGATCGCATGAAGGACGCCACCGACTGCAAGGCGGCGTTCGATGCTGGCACCGTCACCCTCAAGAATGGTGGTTCGACCCCGGTTGCCGCCATCGACTACGGCAATGATTCGTCCGAATGGGCCAATGACGGGGAATGCGACGACCCGCGCTTCACCGGTAAGGGCGTTGCCAGCACGACGCTTGCCGAAGACATCAAGAAGGACGCCACCGACTGCCGCGAGGCCGTGGAAGCGGGCCGGGCGGTCTATAATGGCGAACAGCAGGCGACAGCCTTCGACTTCGGCTCGGATTTCTCCAAGTGGGCCAATGACGGCGAATGCGACGACCTGCGTTTTGAAGGCGCTGGCGTCGACAAGAAGCTGCTT
The DNA here is from genome assembly GCF_040509215.1 of Devosia sp. Classification (GTDB taxonomy): domain Bacteria; phylum Pseudomonadota; class Alphaproteobacteria; order Rhizobiales; family Devosiaceae; genus Devosia. Next base: position 413 of record NZ_JBEVLL010000139.1, on the reverse strand, counting down.
TCCGAAGACCTGATGGGCGACGCTACCGACTGCCGGACCCTGCTCGATGAAGGCAAGATTTCGATCCGCCTCGTCTACACGCCCGAATACGCAGCCGGCGCGCCCTATGACGGCTCAGACATCGACTTTGGCGACAATTCCTCGTCCTATGCCAATGACGACGAATGCGACGATCCGCGCTTTGAAGGCCCGGGCACCGCAACGACCCTGCTCGACAGCGATCGCCTGGCCGACGCCGACGACTGCCGCGCAGCTTACGAAGCTGGCACGATCGTGCTGATTGAAAGCTGACAACCTGACGGTCGTCACCACCGGGCTTGTCCCGGTGGTCCATGCCTGTGGCGAGATGGATTGCCGGGACAAGCCGGGCAATGACGACGGAAGATAAATCTGAGCGGCGGGGCGAAAGCTCC
>NZ_JBEVLL010000138.1:0-6208 GCF_040509215.1 Devosia sp. | reverse complement strand
GAACATTCCCGAAGCCCAGCTCAGCGGCCTGCTCATGGTGGAATGCCCGCGCCTGATTTTCCCGTTTGCCCGCCAGGTGCTCGCGAACGTCACCCAGCAGGGCGGCTTCCCGCCGCTGATGATGGAGCCGGTCGACTTCATGGCGATCTACCGCCAGAACCTTTCGGCCCTGGCTGCCAAGCAGCAGGCAGAAGGCGGCGCAGCCGCCGCTCCGGCAACCGACCTGCCGAACTAATTTTGGGATTTTTGGAATTTGAAGAACCCCGGCGGAAGCTGGGGTTTTTTGTTTTGGGTCGGCGGCTCGCCGGGCGAGGGGAGATTAGAGCTTCGGATGGTTATTCCGCCGCCGCGACCTCGGCATATTGGGCCCAGATGGCGCTTTCGCCCATTTTGCCCACAAAGGCTTCGTGCGCTGCGGCTTCGGCTGACGTCACGCGTGACGGGAGCGGGGTAGGGCGCGGCAAGGCGGCGATGCGGGTGGCAAGGGCGTCGCTGCCGTCGCTTTCGACTTCGGCCATGAGCGCGAGGCTCACCTGCTTGCCGCCGATCAGCTCGAGATAGACTTCGGCCAGGATCTCGCTGTCGAGGAGAGCGCCGTGGAGGGTGCGGCGCGAATTGTCGATGCCATAATGCTTGCAAAGCGCGTCGAGGCTGACGCGGGCGCCCGGGTGCTTTTTGCGGGCGAGCATGACCGTGTCGATGACTTCATTGCTCAGGATCGGCAGCCCAGCCCAGCCCAGTTCGGCATTCAAAAAGCCCATATCGAACGGGGCGTTGTGAATGATGAGGCGAGCGTCATCGATGAAATTGCGGAAATCGGCTGCCTTGTCCTTGAACAGCGGCTTGTCGGACAGGAACTCCTCACTCAATCCGTGCACGCGAAATGCCTCTTCGGGCATGGAGCGCTGGGGGTTGAGGTAGATGTGAAAGCTCTCGCCAGAGGGGATGTGATTGATCAGCTCGACGCAGCCGATTTCGACGAGGCGGTCGCCTTCGGCATGGGAAAGGCCCGTGGTTTCGGTATCGAGCACGATTTCCCGGATCATTTCTTTGGTCCCTTTGCCTTGAGGTCGGCGACTAAAGCGGCGACTTCGGCGTCGATGTCGTCGCGCGGGCGCGCCGTGTCGAAGAGATAGGTAGCCCGCTTCTTCTTGTCATCCTGCGGCATCTGCCGGGCAAGCAAGGTGTCGCGCTTTTCCACCGTCATGCCCGGTCGGGCCATGATGCGTGCAGCCTGAATCTCAGGGTCGACGAAGGTCACGGCAATCGCGTCAAAGCCATAATCGTAGCCGCTTTCAAAGAGCAGCGGCACCTCGACGGCCGCAGCCACATGTCCGGCCGCTTCCGCGCCGTCCATGAATTGCGCGATCTTTTGCCGGACCAGGGGATGAACCAGGGCTTCCAGCATCTTGAATTTTTGCGGATCGGCGGCGAGGCGTCGCGCCAGTTCCTGCCGATCGATCTTTTGGTCTCTGGTGACGCCGGGGAAGAGCGCCTCGACGGGCGCTACGGCTTCGCCTTCATAGAGCGCAGCGACAGCAGCATCGGCCGAAAAGGTAGGAATGCCGGCCTTTTCGAAGGCGGCGAGCAGGGTGGATTTGCCGGTGGCGATCGATCCAGTGACCCCGATCCGCCACATGGTCAGTGACCCAACGTCGCTTCGATGCGGGCGCGGAGGGCAGGCGTCACCTCCGGCCGGACCCCGAACCAATCGGCAAAGCCCGGCACCGCCTGATGCAGCAGCATGCCGAGGCCGTCGACTATCTGAAGGCGATGGGCCTGAGCGTCGGCGAGGAGGGGGGTGACGAGCGGGGTATAGACGATATCGGTGACGAGGCTGGTCTTGGGGAGCAGGCTCATGTCGAGCCAGTCGAAGCGGCTGCCATGCATGCCGATGGAACTGGTGTTGACGACAATGCCGATTTTTGGCGCGAGCTCGGCGAAGGCATCAAAGCCGTGAGCCTCGAAGGGGCCCTCGATTTCCTCGACCAGCGCTTCGGCATTGGCGAGGGTGCGGTTGAGAACGTGCACCTGGCCACCGTTTCGCTCACGCAGGGCAACGAGAATGGCGCGGGCAGCGCCACCGGCACCGATCACCAGCGCGTCGCGCGGACCATCGGACCAGCCGGGCGCTGCAGCGTCGAGATTGCCGAGGAAGCCGAGATAATCGGTATTGTAGCCGTGCACTTTGCCCTCGCGCACGACGAGCGTATTCACCGCGCCGATCGTCTTGGCGAGATCGTCGACGCTGTCGCAGAGGGCAAAAACCGCTTCCTTATGGGGAATGGTGACATTGCCGCCGGCAAATTCGCCGGCGCGCAGCCGCTCGAAAAAGGCCGGAAGATCGGCAGGCGCGACATCTATCGCTTCATAGGAGCCGTCAATGCCGTGCTCGGCGAGCCACGTGCCATGGATAAGCGGGGAGCGCGAATGGGCGATGGGGTGGCCGATGACGAAAGCTTTGGTGGTCACGTTTGATCAGGCCCTGACGGAGAGAAGCTCCGGAGCGATATCGCGCAAGGCGCCGATCAGGGGCAAGAGCGGCAGGCCAAGAATCGTGAAATAATCGCCAGTAATGGTCTCAAAGAGCCGAATGGACGGGCCTTCGAGGCGATAACCACCGACCGAGGTCAGGGCGGCTGGTCCCTCGAGATCAAGAACCAGGTCGCGTTCCTCCGGCTCGAACTGGCGCATGGTCAGTTCGGCGGTTTCGATATCGGACCAGAGCAATTCGCGATTGCGCATGAGCGCGATAGCCGCGTGAAGGCGGTGGGTCTTGCCGGCGAGATGGTCTAGCTGGCGCGCCGCGTCTTCGCGGTCGAGCGGTTTGTGGAGCAATTCGGTGCCCAAAGCCAAAGTTTGATCGGCACCGATCACATAGGCGTCAGGATGCAGTTTCGAGACCGCTTCGGCCTTGGCCTTGGCAAGCAGCCCGGCGAGATCGCGGCCATCGGCGCCAGCCTCCAAAGCCTGAGCTTCAAGCGCACGTTCATCGATATTGGCAGGGACCACTGAAAAGGAAAAAGAGGCCTTTTCCATCAAGGCTTTACGCGTCGGACTTGTGGAGGCCAGGATCAGCATGGGAACAAGTTTTTCCACACTGTCATCCCCAGCTCAAGACCAAACTGGGGGAAAGACTCGTAACTTTCGCCAGACGCGAAACTTGTTCGACCTATTCGATAAAAAGTTAACAATTCCTTTCCGAGGCTGTCGGAAGGGGGCTGGGGGAATCTGTGGGGATAAGTTGAAATCGGGGGAGGAGCTTTTCGACTCCCTCGTCCACAGGCAAAACCGAATCGTTGACTCGGGAGTCGCCCTGTTAAGGCCTTCTTAAACTCCATTAACGGGCCGGGCCAGCGATGGGTGCCACAGATGTTAACAGAGCGTTAACGTTGAGCTGCGCGCAAGTGCCGCCGCGCCTGCCGATTGTGGAGCGCCATGAATTACGGATACACACCGCCATAAAGAAGAAGATAGGAAGACTAAGAGTCTCTTTTAGGGTTTTTGAAGGGACGAAAGGGTGGGTTCAGTGACCAAGAAAAAATTGCTCGCAACGGTACTGGGGGAACGCCAGGACACGCCCCCGATGTGGATCATGCGACAGGCTGGTCGCTACCTTCCCGAGTATCGCGACGTAAGGACCAAGGCCGGCAGCTTTTTGGATCTGTGCTACAATCCCGATCTTGCGACCGAGGTAACGCTGCAGCCCCTGCGTCGGTTCGATCTCGACGCGGCAATTCTGTTCTCCGACATTCTGGTCATTCCCGATGCGTTGGGACAGAAAGTTCGCTTCGAAGTGGGTGAAGGCCCAATGCTCGAGCCACTTGCCGTAGCCGATGTGGATCGGCTCGAGCGCGGCGGGGCTTTGGATCATCTGGCGCCTGTGCTGGAGACCGTCCGGCGGCTGCGAGCGGCACTGGCCCCGGAAAAGACGCTGATCGGCTTCTGCGGGTCTCCCTGGACGGTTGCGACCTATATGCTCAACGGTCGGGGCTCGCCGGATCAATGGGTGGCGCGGCGCTTTGCGCTCGAACACCCTGCCGCGTTTTCAAAACTGATGGATGTGCTGGTTGAAACCAGCGTCGATTATCTCGTCGCCCAGCTTGGGGCAGGCGCGGACGTGGTGCAGCTTTTTGAAAGTTGGGCCCTCAATCTCGACGATGCGGCTTTTGAAACGCAGGTGATCGAGCCAAATCGGCGGATTGTCGAGGGCGTGCGGGCCAAGGTGCCGAATGCGCCGATCATCGGTTTTCCGCGCGGCGCGGCCGGCAATCTCAGGCGCTATGCCGACAAGACCGGCGTCAATGCGCTCGGTCTCGACTATGCGACGCCGCTATCGTTTGCCGATGACTTCCTGCCAAAGACCCTGCCGGTGCAGGGCAATCTCGATCCGCTGCGCCTCGTTATCGGCGGCAAGGCCATGGAAGACCGTGTGATCGAGATCAAGGCCGCGTTTGCGAACCGGCCGCATATCTTTAATCTCGGCCATGGCATCGTGCCCGAAACCCCGATTTCCCACGTCGAGCGGTTGGTCGAGCTGGTCAAGCAAAGTTGAGAAAAATCAAATGTATGAATGGGTGAAGGCGCTGCACGTCATTTCGGTCATCGCCTGGATGGCCGGCATGCTCTATCTGCCGCGGCTTTTCGTCTATCACACCAAGGCTGAAATCGGCTCCGTGCAGTCCGAAACCTTCAAGGTCATGGAGCGGCGGCTCCTCAAGGGCATCATCAATCCGGCGATGATTGCGACCTGGATCTTTGGCCTGACGATGATCCATCTCGGGGGCGTCGACTGGGGTTCGGGTTGGCCCTGGGCCAAGGCGGCAATGGTTCTCGCGATGAGTGGCGTGCATGGCATTCTTGCGGGCCATCAGAAGCGCTTTGCCCGGGACGAAAACGTTAGGGAACAGAAGTATTTCCGGATCATCAATGAGGTGCCGACGGTGCTGATGATCGGGATTGTGATCATGGTGATTGTGAAGCCGTTTTAGGGCATGGCTCCCCACGCGCGTGCCATTCGAGCTTAGCTCTCATGGCCTTCTCGGCTTGAAAGGCTCCACCGGAGCCTTTCATCCGCTGCGCGGAATGCCTCGAAGTTTCACGTGAATCTTCAAAATGTCGCTGTCGCACGGTTCCCATCTTGAAAACGGCCGGCGATCACGCTAAATGAAGCCATCAAGCATCCCTCCTTATGCGCGGCCGATTCCGGCGTTGCGCGGTGCATTCCCCAAAAATAAAATCTCTCCTCTACGATTTACCCCAAGGGTCCATCGCATCCATGCAGAATATCAAGCTCAGTGAGCTGAAGGCCAAATCCCCGGCCGAATTGCTGGCGTTCGCCGAAGAACTCGAAGTCGAGAATGCTTCGACCATGCGCAAGCAAGAGTTGATGTTCGCCATTCTCAAGGAATTGGCTTCGCAGGACATCGACATTGTTGGCGAGGGCGTGGTCGAGGTATTGCCAGACGGCTTTGGCTTCCTCCGCTCTCCTGACGCAAACTACCTTCCGGGCCCTGACGACATCTATGTCAGCCCCAGCCAGATCCGCCGCTTTGGCCTGCGGACCGGCGACACGGTCGAGGGCGAAATCCGCTCTCCCAAGGAAGGCGAGCGCTACTTTGCGCTTCTCAAAGTAAATACCATCAACTTCGAAGATCCCGAGGCGGTTCGCCACAAGGTCAACTTCGACAATCTTACCCCCCTTTACCCAGAAGAACGGCTCCGCATGGAGCTGCCCGATCCGACCCTCAAGGATCGTTCGGCGCGTCTTCTGGATCTGGTGGCGCCGCTCGGCAAGGGCCAGCGCGCCTTGATCGTTGCTCCTCCGCGTACTGGTAAGACCGTATTGTTGCAGAATATTGCACAATCGATCGCGACCAACCATCCGGAATGCTATCTCATCGTTCTGCTGATCGACGAACGTCCGGAAGAAGTGACCGACATGCAGCGCTCGGTGCGCGGCGAAGTCATCTCCTCGACCTTTGACGAACCGGCTTCGCGCCACGTCCAGGTCGCCGAAATGGTGATCGAAAAGGCCAAGCGCCTTGTCGAACACAAGCGCGACGTGGTCATCCTGCTCGATTCCATCACCCGCCTTGGCCGCGCCTACAACACCGTTGTTCCAAGCTCGGGCAAGGTTCTCACCGGCGGTGTTGACGCCAACGCCCTGCAGCGCCCCAAGCGCTTCTTCGGCGCGGCGCGCAATATC
>NZ_JBEVLL010000137.1:0-6283 GCF_040509215.1 Devosia sp. | reverse complement strand
CCATGTCGTCGCTCGCCTCTTCCACCGGCGCTGCAACAGCGCCACCGAAGAGCCGGGTATGGATCTGCCGTTCCGCTTCCATCGTATAGGTCTTGCGCAACCGCTCCAGCACCGGCGTCAGTTCCTCCGCCAGCGCGTCCGGCATGGCTTCGGACGAGAGCGCGGCAATCTGCATCGCGATGTCGTCCATGTTTTCGGCCAACCGGGATTGGCCATCGATACCCCTCGCCGCAGCCTGCAACTGCGCGATGACTTTCGGGCCATCGGCGTTGAGGCTTTCCATGGCCGCCGACAGGCCCTCGTCGAGCCGGGTGAGCAACGTCATGGCGTGATTGGCCTGCTGTTCGAGTCGCCCGATCTGGCCGGCATTGTCCCCGCCTGCCGCAGCGCCAAAGGCGCCGGCAAGGGCCGAGGCTTCATCGAGCTGCGCCATTGCGGCTTCTGCCGCCACCACGGTTTCCGTCGTCAGTTCGCGCAACTGCGAAGCGATCACCGTGAGCGAAGCGCCACGCGGACCCAATTGGGCGCAACGCACCGCGGCGTTCAGCGAGACAAGCCGCATATTGGATTCGATATCCTGCACCGCCGCGACATGGCCGAGAAGGATCGACACGGTCTGCTGCACAGCAGCAGCCACCGCTTCGAGCTTGCTGCGTTCCATTTCGCAGTCGCGCAGGATTTCGGTCGCAACGCGCAGTTGCGCACTCAGCACCGTCAGAGCCGAGGCTTCGTTATCGCCATCGCCATAGAGGTTGCGGCTGCGGGCCATGATGGTGCCGGCATCGCTTGCCAGCGCCTGCAATGCCTGTTCGGCTTCGCCCACTTCGCCGGCAAAGTCAGCGGCGGTCGCGCGTAGCTGTTCCTGTTCGAGGAGGCTGAGGGCCGTCAGGGCCTCGTCGCCAAGCGCTTCGTCGCTGCCCACGATATCGGCGAGGCAATCGAGCCCCGCCTCAACGTGTTCGAGACGCTGGCGGGTCGAGTCGCCCACCTGCAGCGCCATCACCGCGCTGCCGATCCGGCCGACGATCTGGCGCGACACGCGGCCGGTCTCGGCCGAGCTTGCCACCGCCGACTGCCGCTGGCGGTCGAGCGCTTCGAGCGTTTCGTCGAGATTGTGCGCCAGTTCGGTCAGCGTATGGGCGTGCGCGGCGTCGAACCGGTCGCGCTGCCCGGCGGCCTGGGCCACCTCCGTCACCAACTGGCGATAGACCATGCTGAATTCATGAATGGTCGAGCGCGCCGAATCCGACAGGGTCGAGATGTCGGTGGTAAAAACCTCGAAGTCGTCGCTGTCGCCGACAATGCCGGCGGCGGTGACGCGCGCATTGATCGAGACGATGCCGATCATCTTTACGGTCCGGCGCAGTTCCCCGATCGGGCTGTTGGCGGCAGAAACCACCTGCACCAAACGGGTCAGGTCGGCCTTTTCCTTGGCGAAATCCTCGGTGAGCTGCAGCGCCGTGCGCGCCACGGCGCGCAACTGGCTCGAGGCTTCGCTCACTTCCTCGCCCTGCAGGGCGGCTGGAAGCGCTTCGAACTGCCGGGTCAGCCTGTTGAGCATCGCTGCGCCTTCGGAAAGGCGCGAACCGACGGAAACGAAGGCCTCCTCGATCTCCTGCCGGGGCTTGGCGAGAGCGGTCGAGAGAGCAGAGATATCCCTGGCTTGGGGCTTGTTATTATTGGTCATGCCATGCCTCCGGTTGGTTTTGGAGCGTTGCGGCCAAAGTTCACGATTTCGGTCGCCATGCGCGAGAGCGGCAGCACCCGGCCGGCGGCGCCGCGCTGGATGGCTTCCTTGGGCATGCCGAAGACGACGCTGCTCTCTTCGTCCTGCGCCACGGTCGGGCTTCCCATCTGGCGCATTTCGAGAAGGCCGCGTGCACCGTCATCGCCCATGCCCGTCAGCAGCATGCCGAGCGCATTGCGCCCCGCAGCCTGGGCGGTCGAGCGGAACAGCACGTCCACCGAAGGACGGTGCCGGGACACATGCGGACCCTCGACGATCTTGACGGTATAGCGCGAGCCATTGCGCACGAGCTGCATATGCACATTGCCCGGCGCGATCAGCGCGCGGCCGGCCATGACGAGATCGCCATCCTCGGCTTCCTTGACCGTGATGGCGCAGGTCGAATCGAGCCGGCGGGCAAAGGCGCCGGTGAATTTTTCCGGCATGTGCTGGACGATGAGAATGGCCGGGCTATTGGCCGGCAATTCTTCCAGCACTTCGCGCAAAGCTTCGGTGCCACCGGTCGAGGCGCCGATCGAAATGATCGGCTCGGTCACCGGCATGCGCGCGATCAGGCTGTCGCGGCGCGCGTCCGAAATCGGCGGCACCACGGCGTCGGCCGTCAGCTTGGCTTCAACCTTGAGTTCCGGCGCAGCCTTCTTGAGGCCCTTCATCTTGGCATGCGCGGCGGCCTTGGCCGCATCGCAAATGCGCATGCGCGATTCCTGCAGGAACTGGGCGGTGTCGACGCGCGGCTTGGTCACCACATCGACGGCGCCCGCTTCCATGCACTGCATCAGCGTATCGGAGCCGGCTTGCGCCAGGCCCGAGCAGATGACCACCGGAATGGGCCGCTGCGACATGATCTTCCTGAGGAAGGTCAGGCCGTCCATGCGCGGCATTTCCACATCGAGAAAGATCACGTCGGGCACTTCGTGCCGGATCTTTTCGACCGCCACATAGGGGTCCGCCGCCGTCGCCATGACCTCGAGGTCAGGGTCGGCGGAGATGATTTCGCTCAGCGTGGTGCGGACCGAAGCGCTGTCGTCGACGATCAGCACGCGGATCTTACTCATGACTAATCAGCTCTCACACGCGCTGGAACACGGCAGGTGCAACCTGCCGGACGGGGATCGACGTACCGATCATGGACTCGGAATGACCAAGAAGTAGATAACCGCCGGGCCGAAGGTGGCCGACGAGTCGGTTGATCACCTTGGCCTGGTCAGCCTTGTCGAAATAGATCAGCACATTGCGCAGCAGGATGATGTCGACATCCCGGTCGAAGGGATACTTCTCATCCATCAGGTTGAGCCGGTGGAACTGCACGAGGCGCCGCAGTTCAGGCACGATGCGCACATCAGGCCGCAGCCCCGCCTTGCGGGCCCACATCAGGTATTGCGCCTGCATCGACTGGGGCACCGGCACGATCTGCTCGGCCGGATAGACCGCACGCCGGCCCATATCGAGCACATCGGTCGAAATATCGGTGCCAAGGATGGAAAAACGGAAGTTCTTCGAGGCCTTGGCCATGTCGGCCAGAACCATGGCGCAGGTGAACGCCTCGGCACCGGTCGAGGACGCAGCGCTCCAGATCTTCAGGTGCGGATTGCGCTCGCCATCGCGCGCCGCCAGCAGTTCGGGCACCATTTTCGAGCGCATCAGCTCGAAATGTTCGGGCTCGCGGAAGAAGTCGGTCTTGTTGGTCGTCACCACGTTGATGAGATAGGGCAGCTCGGCCTTGAGCCCATCATGGCGAAAAATATAGTCGCAATAGGCGTCGAAGGTGGCGATCTGCAGCGCGCGCAGGCGCCGGCGCAGCCGGCCTTCCACCATCAGGCGCTTGGCCGGCGGCAGGCGGATGCCAGCCTCCGAACCGATCAGGGCGGAAATCTTGGCGAAGTCGGCCTGGCTCAGATGGTCTTCGCCATCGGCTTCAAGAATTGGGGCACGCGATACTAGAGCCACTCTGGTCTCCAAGGGGAGAGGGGCCCGCGCCAAAAGCGGCGCGGGTCGGAAATGTTCAGGCGGCCGAGAGGACGTCAGCCCCCTCGCCCAGAAGCTTGTCGAGATCGAGCACGGTCACGAATGCGCCGTTGCGCCGTCCGATGCCCTCGATGCAGTGGTCCTGCCAGCGTGCATTGAAGTTCGGCGGCGGATCGAGCGTCTCGCTGTCGAGCACGGTCACCTCGAAGACGCGGTCGGCACGCAGGCCCAGCGTCACAGGGCCGGCGGCGCTGTTGACGGAGAGCACGACGATGCGCGTCGTCTCGGTATCGGCTGCCGGCTCCATGCCGAGCGTCAGCCGCAGGTCGAGCACGGGCACGCCCTGCCCGCGCACGTCGATGATGCCGAGGAAATTGTCCGGGGCCCGCGGCAGGCGCGAAATGACGCGCATGTCGAGGATTTCCTGGACCTTGGTGACCGGGGCGGCGAAGAGCTCCTCCGCCACGCCCAGGGTCACATATTGATTATGGTCAGCCATGGTACCCTCTTGTTAGGCCGAGATACGGGTGAAGCCTTCGTCGATCTCGTCCGAACCGTTGTCGAGCGACAGATCGAAGCCACCGGCATTGGCCTTGGGCCGGCCTGCAGCTTTGTGCATGTGCGGCGCCGAGGCCATGACGGCGCTCTTCAGATCGCGCTTGGCCTTGGGCGCAGCGGCCAGAGCGGCCGTCGCGGTATTGCCAAGACGGAAGTAGCTGATGGCGGACTGGAGCTGTTCGGACTGGCTTGCCAGCTCTTCAGCGGTTGCCGACATTTCTTCAGCGGCCGAGGTGTTCTGCTGGGTCACCTTGTCGAGCTGCTGGATGGCCGTATTGATCTGGGCCGCGCCCGCATTCTGCTCACGGCTGCCGGCGGTGATTTCCTCAACCAGTTCGGCCGTGCGCTGAATGTCCGGCACGAGCTTGTTGAGCATTTCGCCAGCCGACTGGGCCGCCTTGACCGTGGTCCCCGACAGCGTCGAGATTTCAGCAGCAGCGGCCTGAGAGCGTTCAGCCAGCTTGCGCACTTCGGAGGCGACGACCGCAAAGCCGCGGCCATGTTCGCCGGCGCGCGCGGCTTCCACCGCGGCGTTGAGGGCGAGCAGGTCGGTCTGGCGGGCGATTTCCTGCACGACGAGGATCTTGTCGGCGATGGTTTCCATGGCCGAAACCGCATTGGTCACGGCCTGGCCCGAAGCGATGGCGTCGGCAGCGGACTGGCGCGCGATCTTTTCGGTCTGGCTGGCATTGTCGGCCGACTGCTTGATGGTTGCGGCCATTTCTTCCATGGAAGCCGAAGCTTCTTCGGTCGAGGACGCCTGTTCGGTCGCACCCTGGGAAAGCTGTTCGGCGGTTGCCGACATTTCCTGGGCGCCGGCCGAGACGTTGTTGGCCGAAGCGATGGCGTCGGAAATCACGTCGCGCAGCTTTTCGACCATGCGTTCGAGCGCGATACCCAGCGTGTCCTTTTCCGACAAGCGCTTGGGTTCGACGGTCAGGTCGCCGCCGGCGATCTGATCGGCAATGGTGGCCGAGGCGCGCAGGTTGTCGGTCATCACCATCAGCGAGTTGGCGAGATCGCGGATCTCGTCATTGGCCTTGTGTTCGATCTTCTGGTTGAGATCGCCGATGCTGATGGCGTCAGCCAAACCAATGGCACGACGCAGGCCCGCACTGATGGTCATGGAGATCCAGAGAGCCACGCCGATCGAGAGAACGAGGGTCAGGCCGGTCGCCGCGAACAGCAGGCTGCGCGAGTTTTCGTACTGAACGTTGGTTTCCTGATCCATGACGGCCATGTCGTCGGCCACAAGGCCGTTGAGGTCGTCGAGGAGCGAAATCATCTCGTTGTTGACCGTGGCAGCTTCACCCATGGAGAGCGCTGCGGCGCGATCGTTGGATTCCACGGTGTTCTGCTTGCCAAGGGTCAGGATCTGGTCCTGCAGCGAAACCCAGCGCGGGAAGAGCTGGCGGAAGGCCGTTGCCTTTTCGCGAATGGTCGGATCGGTGTCCTGCTCGAGATTGGCGAGCAGCGGCTCGATCTGGCCACGATTGGTCAGGACGGTGTCGACATAGCCCTGAATTTCAGAGGCATTGCCGTTCATGATGAGGTTCTTCTCGGCGCGGGTGGCCAGCAGCACCGCATTGGCGAGGTCGTTCGATTCCCGCAGATTGGCGGCCGGACCGTCAACAAGGCGCGTAATCGCGTCGTTGAGCGAACCGAGGTTGGAAATCGAGAAGGCAGTCATCAGGCCCGAGATCAGGATGACCGCGGCAAAGGCCAGGCCAAGCTTCAGTTTGATAGTGAATCTCATTCGAGATCGTCCTTGTCCGACAGAACGCTCCTGCGTCCCTTAGTCATTTAGAGGCCGGCCGAAACCGGGTGGGTTGCTTTGGGGCCGGGCAAAGGTCCGGCCCACGATCTTGAAGCATTGCGTATCGGCAAAGGACGCGAAGGACTTCTGGCCTTCAGTGCCGTTATGCTGCGCCGGCGCGGCTGAACTCGTTGTCGAGATCGTCCGCAGCGCCGTCGAGTTCGAGTTCGAAGCCGCCGGTATTGGCCTTGCCGCGA
>NZ_JBEVLL010000136.1:0-3123 GCF_040509215.1 Devosia sp. | reverse complement strand
GCGATGCGCGACGCCAAGGCGAAGCAAGCGGCAAGCGCCATGCCGGCCGAAACACGCCAGACGGAGCCCGCAGAATGAGCCTTTCATCCCTGACAAAACCCTGGGCGGCCACCAGCTACGGTTTTCTCGATGCATCGGCCAAGCGCGAACTGCGCCGGAAAATGCTGAAAGCCATCGCCGTTCCGGGATGCCAGATGCCCTATGCCAGCCGCGAAGTGCCAATGGCCCGCGGCTGGGGCACCGGCGGCCTGCAAGTGACCCTCACTTTGGTCAATCCCGGCTCAACCGTGAAGGTCATCGACCAGGGTGCTGACGATGGCGTCAACGCCGCCTCGATCCGTCGCTTCATTTCGCGCGTATCCGGCGCAGGCGAGACGTGGGACACGCTTGCCGCCTCCATCGTGCAATCGCGCCATCGCGTGCCCGAAGAGGTGATGCGCGAGGATCAGATCCTTGTGCTGCAGGTGCCCAATCCGGAACCGCTGCGCGGGGTTGAGCCCAACATTTCCATCGCCCGGCAGATGCACGCCGATGCCGACTACGGAAAACTCTGGCTGACGCTTTACGAGCAGATCGTTCGAAAAGGCCGGATCATGCAGGGCGCGGCCTATCCTTCGATGGTCAATGGCCGCCATGTGATGACGCCGTCGCCCATTCCGCGCTGGGACGTGCCAAAGCTCAACATGGCCAAGCATCTCACCTTTCTCTCCGCGGGTCGGGAGAAGCGGCTTTTTGCAGTGCCGCCCTATACCCGCGTCGAGCCGCTGGTCTTCTCCGATCGCCCCTATCGGGTGGAAGACCACGCGGATCTTACCTGCCGCCGCTCTGGCGTCTCGGGCTATTTCATGAACGAGCTGCCCATTGATGGCGGCGGTTCGGCCTTCGAGGTTTCGGATAGCAATTTTGGCATCAAGGCCATCCAGAAGACCGAAGGTGCGCCGATCGAGGTCGGCAAAACCTGGTATCGCAACGGGGAGTTTTCGGCATGAGCCTCCATCTGGGCCTTCCCGCGCTCGACCGTGCCGCCCCTCGCCTGATGCGGGCCGAACCGCTCCTCAGCATGCGCGATATCTCCAAGACTTATGGGGACGTCCGCGCCCTGCGCCATGTCGATGCCACGGTCTATCCCGGCGAAGTCATGGGCATTGTCGGGGAAAGCGGCTCAGGTAAATCAACGCTTTTGCGGATGATGAACCTTGAGGATACGCCCGATAGCGGTGACTACACCCTGCGCCTGCCGAGCCGGGAAGATGGCAATCTCTTTGACCTGACGCGCTATGAGCGCCGCATGCTTTGCGCCCGCCATATCGGCATCGTTTACCAGAACCCGCATATGGGTCTTCTTATGCGGCACTCTTCGAGCGGCAATGTTGCCGAGCGCCTGCTTATCGCCGGCGAGCGCAGCTTTGACGTTTTGCGCGCCAAGGCAAGGGAAGCGCTCGACGCTTCGGAATTTCCGATCTCGCGCATGGACGCCCGCCCCATCGAACTGTCGGGCGGCATGCAGCAGCGCGTGCAATTGGCCAAGGCCATCGCGCTAGAACCGGCCCTTCTGCTGCTCGACGAGCCGACCACCGGCCTCGACGTCTCGGTACAGGCTCTGGTGCTCGATACGCTAAAGCGGCTGCAGCGCGACCGGAAGATCACCATGGTGCTGGTCAGCCACGATCTCGGCGTCATCCGCACGATGGCCGACCGTGTCATGGTCATGCGCCATGGCGAGGTTGTGGAGCAGGGCCTTGCCGATCAGGTGTTTCAGGACCCGCAGCACCCCTATACCCAGCAACTCGTGCACGCAAAGCTCTGAGGACAGGCCATGACTTCCACTCCGCTCCTGCGTGTCGAAAAGCTCACCAAGACCTTCCGCATGTACCACCTCGACAGCATGCTGCATGCTTTTGAGGGGGTCAGCTTTGACCTTCACGAAGGCGAATTCCTGCTGCTGCGTGGGCATAATGGCGCCGGCAAGTCGACGCTGCTGCGCACCATCTGGCGCTCTTATCTGCCGGTCGGCGGCCATGTCTGGTATCGCTCGCGCCATGGCGAAATCGACCTCGCCAATGCGGCCGATGTCGATATTGCGCTGCTGCGTCGCGAGGAAATCGGCTTTGTGACGCAGTTCCTCAATGCCCGTCCGCGCGTCGCGGCCCAGGATATCGTCGCCGAGCCTTTGCTGCTCGCCGGGACCTCGCAGGCCGAGGCGCTCGATCAAGCCCGGCATTGGCTCGACCAGTTCGGCGTACGTCCCGAACTCTGGCGCGCTTATCCCAGCACGTTTTCGGGTGGCGAACAGCAGAAGGTCAATCTCGCCCGCGCGCTGGTCCTGCCGCAAAAACTGCTGCTGCTCGATGAGCCTACGGCTTCGCTCGACGTCGGCGCCCGTGCCGCCCTCGTGCGCCGCCTCTCGGATCTGAAGGCGCAAGGTGTCGCCATCATTGGTGTGTTCCATCACCCGGGCGATGTCGCCCAACTCATCACCCGCGAAATCAATCTCAATACCAAAGTCGTTGCCGACCAGAGCGAGGAAGAAGAAAATGTGGCTCTCTAATTTCCGTATCGTCCTCGCCGACCGCGTCATCGAAAGCGGCGCCGTCAAAATCGAACACGGCGTCATTGCCGAGATCAGCGAAACCCCGGTTGCCAATGCAGACGTGGATGGTCACGGCCTTCTCCTGATGCCGGGCATGATCGACATGCATGGCGACATGATCGAGCGCGAAATCGAGCCGCGGCCGGGCGTGCGCATGCCGATGGAAATGGGCCTGCGCGATCTCGATATGAAGCTGGCGACCTCAGGCATCACCACGGCCTATGCCTCGCTCTCCTTCGCGCCTGGCTCAACCTATGGCCACATGCGCTCCTATGATTTCACGAGCGAAATGATCCGCGCCGTCGTCGCGGCCCGTCCCAACCTCCTCATCGATCATCGCGTGCATGCACGGTTTGAAGTGACTTTTCCGGCCGCGCTGTCCGTCGTCAAGGAACTGGTCGGCGAAGGCTCGGTCGATCTCGTCTCGCTCTGCGATCACACGCCGGGGCAGGGGCAGTATCGCAACCTCGAGCTGCAGGCCGCCAACATCTCCAAAAACAAGGGCATTTCGCTCGAGGCTGCGGCTGAGCAAT
>NZ_JBEVLL010000135.1:0-10402 GCF_040509215.1 Devosia sp. | reverse complement strand
GAACGACGACGGTGAAACCGAGGAATAAAAACAGATCTTTGCGGGACATGAGGGTGTTCATACTAGGCCTCCATCACGCCGCGCCGGCCCATGAGGCCACGGGGACGAACCAGAAGAATGATGACGGCGACGAGATAGATGATGATCTGGTCGATGCCGGGGAAGATCGCTTTCACCTGGTTCATAGAGGCGAAGGACTGCAAAATGCCGAGGAGGAAGCCTGCGGCGACAGCGCCGGGCAGGGAGCCCATACCGCCCACCACGACGACCACGAAGGAGAGGACGAGGAAGTCCATGCCGAGGTGATAGTTGGGCGGTAGGAGCGGGGTGTACATGACGCCCGCCATGCCGGCGACGACAGCCGCGAGGCCGAACATGATGGTGAAGCGGCGGTCGATATTGATGCCGAGGAGGCCGACGGTCTCGCGATCGGCCATGCCGGCGCGGACGACCATGCCGAAGGTGGTGAACTGCAGGAAGGCGAAGACGCCACCGATGACGACACCGGCGAAAACGAAATATATCAGACGCCAGACCGGGTAGGTGATGACATTGGCCTGCATGCCGAGCCAGGCACCGATATCGGCCGCACCGCGCAGGTCTGTAGGCATGGGCTGAGGAATGGGGTTGGGGCCGTAAAAGGCCTTGATGACTTCCTGTGCCACGATGGCGAGGCCGAAGGTGACCAAGATCTGTTCGGCATGGGTGCGCTTGTAGAAGTGCTTGATGATGCCGCGTTCGAGCCCGATGCCGACCAGGAGCATGATCGGTATGGTGATGATGATTGATAGCGGCACCGAGTAATTGACCAGCACCGCGCCGAAATCGCCGAGCCATGCCTGAACCAGTGGCTCGCGCACTTCGAGCGGCGCGCCCCAGGGCGAGAGCTTTTCGGGATCGATTGTGACCGTTTCCATGGTGAGGAACATGCGCACGGTGACGGCGCAGAACGCGCCGAGCATGAACAGCGCGCCATGGGCGAAATTGACGACGCCCAGCGTGCCGAACACCAGCGTGAGGCCAAGGGCGATCAGCGCATAGGCGGCGCCTTTATCGAGCCCGTTGAGAAATTGCAGAAAAATGACTTCGAACATCGGATGCTCCGGGTCGACCGAAAGGCACGGAAACTCCCTAGGGCGTCACCGCCGGGCTGTCCCGGCGGTCCATGGGGTGCGGCGGCATGCCATGGATTGCCCGGACAGCCGGGCAATGACGATGGTGGGAGCCTCGACTACAGTTTTACGCGCACATCGGAACCGGTTCTGCCGGGCCAAGATCGCCACCGAAGATGGTGGGATCGTAGGCGACGGTGTCGCGGTCGATTTCCTGGAACACGTTGAGCACGTCGAATTCGCTGGTCGGGCTTTCATTGCCCTGCACCACGAGAACCGACTTGATGCACTGGTGGTCGTCAGCGCGGTAAAGCGTCGGACCATTGCCCATGCCGTCGAATTCGTGGCCTTCCAGCGCCTTGATGACTTCGGGCGGATAGAAGGTGCCGGCGCGTTCGACGGCATCCGCGTAGAGCAGGGCCTGGACATAGGCAGTGTGCGCAGCCTGGGACGGCGGGGAGCCATAGGCGGCGCCGAACGACTTGGTGAAGGCGACCGAGCCGGGGTCCTGGAGGTTCCAGTGCCAGTTGGACGTACCGAAGATGCCCTTGACGCTTTCGCCGGCACCCTTGGCCATCAGCTCGGAGATGAGCGGGGTGACGATCTGGAAGTCCTTGCCGTTGGCCTGGCGGTCGCGCATGCCGAACTGCACGGCCTGGGTGAGCGAGTTCACCATGTCGAGGCCGTAATGGTTGAGGATCAGCACGTCGGCGCCGGAATTGAGGATCGGCGTCAGGTACTGCGAATAGTCGGTGGCGCCGAGCGGGGTGCGCACGGCCGCAGTGGTTTTCCAGCCGAGGCCTTCGGTTGCGGCCTTGATCGATTCTTCCTGGGTCCAGCCCCAGGTGTAGTCGGCGGTAAGGTGATAGGCTTGGCGGTCATTGCCATAGGTATCCCCGAGAACTGGGGCGAGGCCGATGCCTGACTGGTAGGCGTTGAAGAAGTGGCGGAAGCCGTAGCGGCGCTTGTCCTTGCCGGTGGTGTCGTTGGAATGGGTTAGGCCCGCCATGAAGATGACGCCCATTTCCTGGCAGAGGCCCTGCACGGCGATGGCTTCGCCCGATGACGAACCGCCGGTGATCATGATGGCGCCATCGCGCTCGATCATGCGGGTGGCGCCAGCACGGGCCACGTCGGACTTGGTCTGGCTGTCGGAGGACACATAGGTGACCTTCTTGCCCAGGATGCCGTTGCCCTTGAGGGCGGAGGGCTGGAGCACGTTCAGGAGGCCGCCGTCGCCTTCGCCATTGAGGTGGGCGATGGCCAGTTCATAGGCCTTCTGTTCGTCAGCGCCTTCTTCGGCATAGGTGCCAGTCAGAGGCAGATTGAGGCCGAAAACGACCGTGTCGCCGGTGGGATTGTTGCAGAATTCCTGGGCCCAGGCGCCCTTGGTGAAAACGAGAGGGGCGACGCCCGAACCGATGATGCCGGCCATGCCGGTCTGCAGGACACGGCGGCGCGACAAGCCACGCTTCAAAATAGTCATTGATCTCCTCCTATGCGTGGGCAGCCGGTACATTGCCGGAGCCTCAGCGCTGCCCAATATTTGCCGGATTTGCAAACGACGGCAATATCCCATTGTAATTCAACGATAATTCTGTAAATTGTTGTTCTGGATCGAAGGCGATCCAGTAAATTCGTTTGCAAACGCAGTTTCGGGGAGGAAACGGCAATGCGGGCACCCATCGGGTTTCGTATCTCCAACCGCAGGAAATCGCTGAAGATTTCCCAGGCCGCCTTGGCGCGCATGGTCGGTATTTCGCCGAGCTACCTCAACCTGATCGAGAACAACAAACGCGACATCGGCGGCGCTTTGCTGCAGCGCGTGGCGCACCATCTGCAGATCGAGACCGCTGACCTGACTGGCGACGACGAGCAGAAGCTGCTGCAGGACCTTGAAGAGGCCTATGCCGATCCGGTGGTTGAGTCGCTGGATTTTCAGCCCGACGAAAGACGGCAATTGGTGGCGCAATATCCGGCCAGTGCCGGGGCCATTGCGCGGCTGCACCGGGCCTATGCCAATGCGGTAGCGAGCGCGGACAATTATGCCGACCGGTTGCGGTCCGATCCGCTGCTGAGCCAGTTGCTGCACCAGATCCTTTCGGGGATCACGGCCGTGCGCTCCAGCGCCGAAATTCTCGAGGATGTGCCTGACCTCGACGAGGCCGAACGAAAACAGTTTCTCGGTGCCATCGGGCGCGAGGCGCGGGCGCTAAGCGATGTGGCGCGGAGCCTGATCGGGCAGTTCGACAGCAGCAGCCGGGTGGCGGGCAATGTCTCCGCCATGCGCGAAATCGACGATCTCATCATCGAGCAGCAGAATTATTTCCCGCAGTTTGAGCGGGTGGCGGAGGATTTGCGGGGCGAGCTGGATGCTAAGGGCAGTTTCGGGCCGGCGCTGCTGGTTGAAGAACTGGAACGGCGCTTTGGGGTGCGGACGCAGATCGGTGGCTCGTCGGGGATAGAGGGTTTTCCCGGGCAGTATCGGTTTGCCGCAGACGAGCGGGTGATGTGGTTGCAAGGGTCGACAACTCTCGCCACACGGCAGTTTCAGCTTGCTCGCTTGCTGGGCGAATTGTCGGCCGCCGATGTGATGCGCACGACACTGGATGGTGCGGTGCTGACCAGCCCGACGACGCGGCGGCTGGCGGCGCGGGCTATGGGGTCGTATCTGGCCGGAGCCATCGTCTTTCCCTATTCGCGCTTTCTCGCCGAGGCCGAGGGGCTCGCCTATGACATCGATCAGCTTCGACAGATATTTAACGGCAGTTTCGAGCAGGTGGCGCACCGGCTGGTGTCGCTGCGGCGACCGGGCGAGGAGGGCATTCCGTTCGGGTTCCTGCGATCCGACCCTGCAGGGCGCCTGACCAAACATTTCCCGCTGCCTGGCCTGCTACTGCCCAATTCTGGGCATGCCTGTCCGCTCTGGTCGATCTACGGCGCTTTCCGGCAGCCGGAAACGCTGCTGCGGCAGGTGGTTCGGTTCTCCGACGGGTCGCGTTATCTGTTCCTTGCGCGATCGCTGCAAAGACGGCCAGGCTCCTATCGTGAGCCCGCGACCCACATCTCCATCATGCTGGCCTGCGACGTGCTGCATGCCGACCGGACAGTTTATGCCTCGGGGCTCGATCTCGACGATCACGAGGCCGATGTGCCGGTCGGCCCGACCTGTCGGCTCTGCACGCGTCGGGACTGTCCGGCGCGACAGGAGGAGATGCTGGCGCCCGATGGCCCGCGCTCGGTGACGCGCCTGCCGCTGATCCCGAAAGAATTCGGCCTTGGCGATTCCGGCTGATTGAGTTCTATTGCGTGAGTTCGCGGAGGGGAGACCGCGGGCACTGGGGGGAGATTTGGCTATTGATATCCTGATTGCCGAGGACGAGCCGTCTATTCTTGAATCGCTGGATTTCATCCTTCGGCGTGCCGGCTGGAGCATAAGCTCGGTAACCGATGGCGACGCCGTGATCGACGGGGTACGGCGTCTCAAACCGCGCATGCTGGTGCTCGACGTGATGCTGCCCAAGCGCAGCGGGTTCGACATCCTCAAGCACCTACGAGCCGATGCTGACACGGAAAACCTGCCGGTGCTCATCCTGACGGCCAAGGGCCAGCAGCAGGACAGGCGTATCGCCGAAGAACTTGGGGCCAACGGGTTCGTCACAAAACCCTATTCGAATGCCGAGGTGGTGGGCGCGGTGCGCAGCCTTCTGGGTGAAGATGCCGGACCGGCGTAAGATCGTCGGCGGCATGTTCCTGCTGACGACGGCAGGCCTGCTGCTGCTCGTGCCGCCGCTGGTGCACCTGTTCAACCACGATTTCACCGTGCTCGGCGTGCCGCAGATCGTGTTTTACCTGTTCGGTGTGTGGCTGGCGCTGATTGTCGGGACGGGTGTGCTGACCAGCAGGTTGAGCCCCGAACGTCCCGCCAATGGCGAGGAGGGCGAGGGCTAGATGCTGTCGGCCGATTTCGTCATCGCGACCGCAATCGCCTATGTCGGCCTGCTCTTCGTGCTGGCCTATTTCGGCGACCGGCGCGCCAAGGCCAACAAGCGCTCGTGGCTCAATTCGCCGGCGGTCTATACGCTCTCCATTTCGGTCTATTGTACCAGTTGGACCTTTTACGGTGCCGTGGGAAATGCCGCCCGTAGTGGATTGGAATTTCTCACGATTTACCTCGGGCCAACTATCGTTTTTGTGGGCTGGTATTTCCTGCTACGGCGCCTTGTTAGGATCAGCCATCTCTATCGCATCACGTCGGTAGCAGACCTGCTTTCCTCGCGTTTCGGCAAGTCGAGCCGGCTTGGCGTACTGGTGACCTGCATCGCCGTTATCGGCATCGCGCCCTATATCGCGCTGCAGTTGAAGGCCGTTACCTCATCCATTCAGGCCGTGGCTGGCTCATCGGAATTCGGCCAAGGGAGTTTGAAGGGCATCGATGATGTCGGGCTGGCTCTGGGCGTGGCGGCGGGCATGGCGCTCTTCACGATCCTCTTCGGCACCCGCCACGTCGACGCCAAGGAACAGCATCATGGCGTGGTTGCCGCCATCGCGTTTGAAGCCGTCGTAAAGCTGACGGCGCTTGTGGCCGTCGGTGTTTTCGTTGTCTTCATCGGCGGCGGCTTTGAGGGGATTTTCAGCCAGGCGGCCGCCAAGGGCATCGTCATGGATACCTCCACCAGCTTCGACAGTCGCTGGCTTACAACGCTGGCGCTGTCCATCGCCGCCATCGTCTGTCTGCCGCGACAGTTTCAGGTGACCGTGGTCGAAAACTCTGACGAGAACCATCTGCGGATCGCCGGTTGGGCCTTCCCGGCCTACATGCTGCTGATGAGCATCTTCATCTTGCCCATCGCCATCTATGGGCTGACGGTGATGCCGGAGGGCTCCAATCCCGACATGTTCGCGCTGACCCTGCCGCTGGCCGCAGGGCAGAATGGCTTGGCGCTGTTCGCCTTTATCGGCGGCTTTTCGTCGGCGACCTCGATGATCATTCTCGAATCCATCGCGCTTTCGATCATGGTGTCGAACCACATCATTATGCCGCTCGTCCTGCGCTTCAGTCCGCCGCAATACGGGGATGGGCAGGGGGTGAGCCGCGTGCTGCTGGTGGCGCGGCGGTTCTCAATCATGCTGATCCTGTCGCTCGGTTTTTTCTACTTTTTCTTCACCCGCGATTCCGACGCGCTGGCGCCGATCGGGCTGATTTCCTTCACCGCCATTGCACAGTTCTTCCCGGCGCTGCTGGCAGCCATTTTCTGGAAGGATGCTTCGCTCAAAGCGGTGTCGATGGCGATCCTGCTTGGCTTCGTTTTCTGGGCCTGGTGCTGCTTCCTGCCTTCGTTCGATTCCGTTTCACCGGCCGTCTCTCAGCTCCTGCTGGAAGGTCCC
Organism: Devosia sp.; assembly: GCF_040509215.1. Lineage (GTDB taxonomy): Bacteria > Pseudomonadota > Alphaproteobacteria > Rhizobiales > Devosiaceae > Devosia. The sequence goes on along the minus strand of NZ_JBEVLL010000135.1, from coordinate 3,902 downwards.
TGGGGCATTTCCTGGTTGCGACCCGAGGCGATGTTCGGCCTCGAAGGCTGGGACCCGCTAGCCCACGCCGCGTTCTGGAGCCTTTCGGTCAACATCCTGACGCTGACGCTGGGTTCACTGATCACGACGCCATCGGCGCTGGAGCGCATTCAGGCGACGGCCTTTGTAGATGTGTTCCGCCGCCCGAACCTGCCGCAGCGAAATTTCCTGCCGGGCTCTGCTACCGCCAATGACCTCTATTTCGTCGCCGAGCGCGTCCTGGGCGAGCAAAGGGCAGCGGCTCTGTTCGAATCCGCGGCGCGCGATAGCGGCGTCGATCCCATAGGCTTTGAACCCACGCCGGAATTTGTGGGGCGGCTGGAGCGCGAACTGGCCGGCTCCATTGGCGCGGCTTCGGCCCACGTGATGCTTTCGAAAGTCGTCGCCGGCAGCGATGTGTCGCTCGAAGAAATGATGCAGATGGCAGATGAGACCCAGCAGGTCATCGTCTATTCGCAGGAACTGGAAAAGACCTCCGCCGAGCTGCGCACGACTGCTCAGAAACTGGAAGATGCCAATGCGCAGCTACGCGAGCTCGACAGCCAGAAGGACGAATTCCTCAGCCAGGTGAGCCACGAAGTGCGCACGCCGATGACCTCCATTCGCTCCTTTTCCGAAATCCTGCTCGACGGTCATTCCCTGGATGACACGCAGCGACAGCGCTTTGTTTCGACCATTCATCAGGAAAGCCTGCGGCTCACAAAACTGCTCGACGAAATCCTCGATCTCTCCGCGCTGGAACGCGGCGAGCGCAATTGGCAGAGCCAGCCTGTCGACGCCGATGCGGCGCTTGATCGGGCCCTTTCGGTTTGTGATGCCCTGTTGCGGCAGAAGGGTATGCGCGTCGATCACGGCGATCGCGCCGGGCCCACCATGGTTGAGGGCGACCCTGACCGGCTGTGCCAGGTCTTCATCAATCTCATTTCCAACGCGGTGAAATACAACGACGCGGCGGAGCCGGTGGTGCGGATCACCTCGGCGCTGAGGTCGGGCAATTTCGTCGTGGAAGTGGCCGACAATGGCCCGGGCATCAGCAAGGGCGAGCGCAAGTTGATCTTTGAGAAGTTCTCACGAGGCCAAAGGGGCGCCATCGACCAGGCCGGGGCCGGTTTGGGGCTCGCCATCAGCCGCCAGATCGTCAAGCGGATGAAAGGCACGCTGGACCTCGCGCCAAGCCCCCTGCCTGGAGCCTGCTTCCGGCTGCGCCTGCCGGTGATCCGAGGGTAGGGCGCTAGAGACTGCCCTCGTCGGGAATGTTCAGGATATGCCCGCAGGCCTTGCAATGGACCGCGTCTGGCTCGTGCTTGGCGAGGCCGCATTGGGGGCAGGGGAAATGCACCTTGGCCGGGCGGAAGATGAGCTGGGCCAGACGCACGAAGAGCGAAATGCCCATCAGCATGACGGCGATGGCGACGAGTTTGCCAAAGGTGCCCGGCAAGGTGATGTCGCCAAAGCCGGTCGTGGTCATCGTCGTGACGGTGAAATAGAGCGCGTCGACATAGCCGACAATGCCGGATTCCTCGCTGACGAAGGCCGTATAGACAAAGCCTGTCACCACAAAAACGAAGACCAGCAGGTTGATGACCGCCTGTATCGTCTCCTTGTAGGCGCCGAGCCGGTATTTGTGGAGCGGCCGCCAGATGATGGGCGATTTGCTCATTGTCCAGAGCCGAAGGATTCGCAGGAAACCCAGGTTGAACAGCCAGGTCGGAGCCAGCAGCGTCGCGAGGATGAAAATGTCGATGATGACGGGCAGTTGCCGCAGCCAGCGCACTATGTCGGTCGAGGCCAGTGCCCGGGCGACGAGTTCGATGAATAAGAGCGCCGCGATCGAATAGTCGATCCAGAGAAAGTATTCACGCCCCTTGAGCAGTGGGCTGGCAATGAAGAATGCGATGATCGCCAGATCGACGATCAGTACGGTCGCCTGAAACCGCAGCGCGAATGGCGCCTGCGAATGGTAGAGAAGCCGCAGCTTCCTGCGCAGTCGCGCCAGCCAGTGTGCGTCTTCCACTTTCTCGTCTGGCCGCGGCTTGGATGTCGTCAGGTTAGTCTACCTCGATGATGGCCAGCCCCTAGCACGAGTCGCGATCAGTTCCCGAATGTCGGGTTTCTGGTAGCGCCAGGAGTCTGCGTCCCGGTCTGTGGCCCAGTCTGCGGTCCAGTCTGTGTGGTGGGACCAGGGGCACCATCGCCGCCGGGAGCCAGGGACGGAGGAACGCCTGAATCTTCAGGAGGTTGCGCACATTTGCCCGCACCACTCACCCTGAACTCTGACATGAGGGGGCTCTGGAAGCGCGCATAGCGGAAGGTTTCGCTGAGTTCAGGGTGGACCGGGTCTCTATGCCGGATCAGTTGCGAAACGCTGGCATCGACAGCGCCGAGATCGCAGAAATTATCCAGCTCCTGGCACTGCCCGGACGTCGAGCACAATTGCACGCCGCCTTCGTAAAGCATCAGATCGGTGCGCGACCGCGTCACGTTGAAATCGAACTTCGTGCCGCGCACGGCAATCGAGGCCGTCGGGGTATTGATCGAATAGGCGGCCTTAGGGCTGTGGCCGGAAATGAAGCGGAAACTGCCGGCCAGCGCGTTGATGGCAAACTTGTTGGCCGTATTGCCATTGAAGAGATAGGACTCGATCGTAAGCGTGCTGCCGGGTCCCACGACTAGCCGCGTCTGATCGGAAAAGACGATCTGCACCTGGCCGGAAGGGCCGGTAACAACCTGTTCGCCCATCGAAATATCCGCACCGACGGCCAGAACTCGGTCGGTGCCGGAGAAGCGCGCCAAGGCGTCTGGATTGACCCCGACGGCGCGACCTTCGGCCGAATGAGCAGAACCGGCAAGCAAGAAGCCGCTGCAGAAGAGAATGGCCGCATTCAAGGCAAGTCGACGCATGACATTCTCCACGCCGGGAACTTTCAAACACGCCGGGACATCCCGCTATAGCCACTATAGCAATCGGCGAACCTGTTGGAAACTTAGCCATCCAGCCTGAACGGGGGCTGAAGGTTGCTCGCGGGAAGATGTCGCGCTATGAGCAGCCACCCAAGCGTCGGCCGACCCGGCAGAAGGAAAACAATGAAGCTGGCATTCGTCATCCCCGCCTATAACGAAGAGGCGCTGGTCGGAAAGTGCCTCGAATCCGTCCAGGCCGAAATCAAGCGCTCCGGCGTTCCGGCCGAGGTGATCGTGGTCAACAACGCTTCCACCGATCGCACTGGGGAAATCGCCCGCAGCTTTGCCGGCGTGCGCGTGGTGGATGAACCCCAAAAGGGCCTGGTCAATGCCCGCGATGCCGGCTTTGCCGCTAGCGAAGGCTATGACCTGATCGCCAATATCGACAGCGACACCATCGTGCCCGAAGGCTGGCTGACGACGGTGATGCAGGAGTTCAACAAGGACTCCAAGCTCGTCTGCCTTAGCGGCCCCTATATCTATTACGACATGGCGCCGCATAATCGGGCGCTGATCTCGGCCTTTTATGGCCTGACCTATCTCATTTACCTCCTCAACCGCTTCGTGCTGCGCGTCGGCTCGGTGGTGCAGGGCGGCAATTTTGTCTTCAAGCGTCAGGCTTGGCAGGATGTGGGCGGTTATGACCGCTCAATCGAATTTTTTGGCGAAGACACCGACGTGGCAGTGCGCCTTTCTCGGGTTGGCGGCGTCAAATGGCGCACTGACTTCAAGATGAAGACATCGGGCCGCCGCCTCGAAAAGGAAGGCGTGTTCCAGACCGCTGCAACCTACACGCTGAACTTCTTCTGGGTCACCTTCCGCGGCAAGCCCGCGACCATGGACTACAAGGACGTCCGCAAGGATTGATCCCGGTCTTTTCCAGGCCCTCTCTACATTTGATG
>NZ_JBEVLL010000134.1:0-6730 GCF_040509215.1 Devosia sp. | reverse complement strand
GCTCGTGAACCGCTCGGCAAAGCTTGAGCGCGACATGCCCGCAATATCGGCCAGTTCGGCCACGGTGCGCCGCTCGAATGGCGTGTCGTGAATGGTTTTGAGCGCCCGGCTGATCCGCGGATCGGCCAGCGCTCCGAGCCAGCCTTTGTTCTCGGGCGGCGCCTTGTGCACCCAGGTGCGCATGGCGCGGATCACCAAAACGTCGATCAGCCGCGAAATCATGATCGCCGCGCCCGATTGCGGCGCCCTCGCTTCCGCATGGAGATAATGCGCCAGCCCGTCGAGCCAGCCCGCCTCCTCGGCCAGCGCTTCCCGCGAGATGTGGATGATCGAGGGTAGCACCGCGAGCATCGAGGGCAGGTTGTCGCCCTCGAAGCGGAAAGCCCCGCTGATGAGGCGCGTCATGGCGCCGCCGCCGCCCATGCTGACGGTCAGGCTCTCTTCCTTCATCTGCGCAAACAGCACCAGCCGCGCCGACACGGGCTTGCCGTCCTCGGTGCCGATCACATGCCCACGCCCCTGCGGCATTACCAGGAGATCGCCTGCCCCAGCCTCGATCACCCGCCCATCGCTGGCGGTGACGCGCATTGCCCCTTCCTGCACGACGTGAAAATGGGCTGATCCCGTTTCAAAGTTCAGCGCCCAGGGCGCCGTCAGTTCGGCCGAGAATACCAGTTCGCCGCGCAGGCGGATCAGCGTCAGCACCTGCGAGAGTAGATCGACGCGCGTCGCCATCATCGGAAAAGCGGCCTCGGATTCCGGAGCAAGAGGTCCGGAGGCGCGGTCATGGCTGTTCATGCTGCAAGCCTCTAAATAGAGCCCATCACTTGGCGAGGAAATCAAGCAATCCTCGGCCGAAACGCAAGATCCAGAAACACCACGCTAGCGCAAAGCCAGCGGCAAGGAAACTTTGCCGATCGTCCAACCTCGCCCAAATTTTGGAGATGAAAATGAAGACCGCACTGACCGCTATCATGCTTGCCGCCGCCGCCCTTGGCGTCACCGCCACCACCGCCCAGGAAGCCAAGAACATCGTGCTGGTGCACGGCGCCTTTGCCGATGAAAGCTCCTGGGACAAGGTTGCCGCCATCCTTTCGGCCAAGGGTTTCAATGTCACTCAGGTCGCCAATCCGCTGACCTCGCTGGCCGATGACGTCGCCGCCACCAAGGCCGCTCTCGACGCCCAGGACGGCCCGACCGTTCTTGTCGCCCATTCCTGGGGTGGCGTGGTCATCGGCGAAGCCGGGGCCGATGAAAAGGTGAAGTCGCTGGTTTATGTCTCGGCCTTTGCCCCGGACAAGGGCGAAACGCTCAATGCCCTGCTCTCCGGTGGTGCACCGAGCGAAGGCGTCAAGGCCATCCGTCCCAACGAACAGGGCGGCCTGATCTTTGACCCCGCCAGCTTCCCGACCCTCTTTGCCGGCGATCTGCCCAAGGAAGAAGCCGAAGCCATGGCCGCACGCCAGTTGCCGTCCAACCCGGCCAATTTCGACGCCGCCGCCGACGTCGCCGCCTGGCACGACAAGCCCAACTTCTATGTCGTGACCACCCAGGATCAGGTGATCCCGCCCGATGCCCAGCGCTTCTTTGCCGGCCGCATCGGCGCGACGACCACCGAAATCGACGCCAGCCATTCCGGTCTCGTCTCGCAGGCCGAAGCTGTCGCCAAGGTCATCGAAGACGCAGCTCGCTAAGCGGTAGCGCTAAGCCACGACAATCGCGCGTGCCGACACCCCCACCTATCCTCCCCCCTCAAGGGGGAGGTGATGCATCCAGTCTTTGGCACTATCCAGCCAGGATCACCGCTCCAACACCTCCCCCTTGAGGGGGGAGGATGGGAGGGGGGGGGAGCCACTCAACCAATAGGAGATCATCATGACCAACACTGCTCAATGCGACGGCCGCCTTGGCCTTGCGATCCACGCCGCCGTCTTCGTCGCCACCATGGCGGTGCTCTTCGCCATCAACCTGCTGACCGGCGCCCCGTTCTGGGCCCTGTGGGTCTTTCTCGCCTGGGGCATCGGCATTGCCGCCCACGCCATCAGCCATGCCGCTATGCGCCGTCACAAAACGGCGCATGCCTGATCAGCCGGCCCGCAGCGGCGACAGAAAAGTCAGCACGGAATTGGGTTCGACAATCAGCTCCTGCAGCTTGGCGTTGAACACGGCTCCATAGTCGGCAGAGATATGGGCGGCGAATGCCGCCTTGTCGCGATAGATTTCATAGACGACGAACTTTGCCTCATCTTCCAGCCGCTGGAAGCAATCGAAGGCCACATTGCCCGGCTCGCGCCGCACATCGGTCGCCAGCCCCGCCAGAAGCGTCGCCACATTGTCTGCCTCCCCCGGACGCGCCGTGAATTCGGCAATCAGCGATACCGGGCCTTGCTCCGGCAGATTGTTCAAAATGTCCAAATCTTTGGTCCTTTGTGCTCGTCCACTCGCTGGCGTCGGCGCCAATAAATGTCCCGTCCCCTCCATCGTCATTGCCGGGCTTGTCCCGGCAATCCATCTCGCCTCCGCATGGACCACCGGGACAAGCCCGGCGGTGACGAGGGAGGCGTGTTCTTTGTTGGTCAATTACAGGTACAAAAATATTAGTCGAAATGCCGCCGCGGCGTTCGTCCTATGACTGTACCCCAAGGAGGACATTGCGATGAAGCCGATCATAACCGCATTCGAGAATTCGCCCGATGGTGGCCAGGGTCTTGCCCGCGACATGCGCGTGCGCTGGGCCATGGAAGAAGTCGGGCTTGCCTATGACGTGCGTCTCGTCTCCTTCAAGACCATGAAGGAGCATTCCCACAAATCGCGCCAGCCTTTCGGGCAAATCCCGACCTATGAGGATGGCGATATCGTCATTTTCGAATCCGGCGCCATCGTCCTCCACATCGCCCAGCACCATCCTGGCCTTTTGCCCGCCGATGAGCCCGGCCAGGCCCGCGCCATGGCCTGGCTCTTTTCCGCCCTCAGCACTATCGAGCCGGCAATTGTCGAGCGCGAACAGGTCTATTTCACCGAGCGCGACAAGCCCTGGTACGAGGACCGCCTGCCGCTCATCGACGACCAGATCCGCTCTCGCCTCAACCCTCTTTCCGCCCGCCTCGGCGACGCCGACTGGCTCGACGGCAGTTTCAGCGCTGGCGACCTGATGATGGTCATGGTCCTCCGCCGGCTTGAGCCCGAAATGCTCGCCGAATACCCAAACCTTGCCGCCTATGTCGCCCGCGCTGAACAGCGCCCAGCCTACCAACGGGCCTTTGCCGCGCAAAAAGCGGTGGCTGACGCGGCAAGGGCAGGGTGACTGCCCGCCTACCGGGCATCCCTCCAGTGCCCACCCACCGCTCGTCATCCTCGGGCTCGACCCGAGGCCACTTCACTTATCGGAGGTGCGGCAAGTATAGCGCCCTCGGGTCAAGCCCGAGGGTGACCTCCTGGAAATCCCCAAAACCACACCGTCATCCCCGCGAAAGCGGGGATCTCTGTTTCCAGGGCACACTCCATTGTCACCCCGGCCTGCGCCGGGATGGCGGCCCGTGAGCGGCGGTTGCCCTCGGCTCCCCCGTTCACAATTCCCTCACTCATGTCTTTTTGACATGCACTTGCCCCGGACTCGGCCTATTCATCCAGAACAAAGGATGAACAAAATGGTCGCTCTCAGCCTTACGCGAAAACTCGCTATTCTCGCCGATGCCGCCAAATATGACGCGTCCTGTGCCTCGAGCGGTTCGGAAAAACGCGACAGCAGCAAGACTGGCGGCATCGGCTCCACTGAGGGCAGCGGCATTTGCCATTCCTACGCCCCGGACGGCCGCTGCATTTCACTCCTCAAACTGCTGCTGACCAATTTCTGCATCTATGACTGCGCCTACTGCATCAATCGCTCGTCCTCCAATGTCGAGCGCGCGCGCTTCTCGGTCGACGAGGTGGTCCGGCTGACCCTCGACTTCTACAAGCGCAACTATATCGAGGGCCTGTTCCTCTCCTCGGGCATCATCCGCACGCCGGACTACACGATGGAGCAGATGGTGCGCGTCGCCCGCACGCTGCGCGAAACCCATCTCTTTGCCGGCTATATCCACCTCAAGGTGATCCCCAACGCGGCGCCCGAGCTGCTGACCGAAGCCGGCCGCTGGGCCGACCGCCTCTCCACCAATATCGAACTGCCCACCGACACCGCCCTTGAGCAGTTCGCCCCGGAAAAGCGCCCTGCCGAAATCCGCACCGCTATGGCGCGCCTGCGCGGAAAACTCGATGAAACCACGGACGACAAAAAACCGACCAAGGCAAAGCCGGAAAAGTTCGCTCCCGCCGGTCAATCGACCCAGATGATCATCGGCGCCGACAAGGCCGACGATGCGGCCATCCTCACCCGCGCCGCCGGCCTCTATTCCGGCTATCGGCTGAAGCGCGTCTACTATTCCGCCTTCTCGCCCATTCCCGACGCGTCCTCGCGCCTGCCGCTCGCCCCGCCGCCCCTCATGCGCGAGCATCGCCTATACCAGGCCGATTGGCTCATCCGCTTCTATGGTTTCGATGTGCCTGAAATCGTCGCAGGCGGGGAGGGCGGTCATCTCGATCTCGCCCTCGATCCGAAACTGGCCTGGGCGCTAAAACATCGCGGCAGTTTCCCCATCGACATCAACCGCGCCGACCGCGAACTGTTGCTGCGCGTCCCCGGCCTCGGCGTCAGCGGCGTCGATCGCGTCCTCTCTTCGCGCCGCCATCATCGCCTGACCCTAGCCGATCTCGCGCGCCTCACCGCCTCCATCGACAAGGTGCGCCCTTTCATCGCCGCCGCCGACTGGACGCCGGGGGGCCTCACCGATGATCTGCGCCTGCGGCAAAAGCTGGCGCCGCCGCCAAAGCAGTTGGAGCTGTTTTAATGCTCTCGGTCCGGCTCGAACGCCTCAATGATCTCGACGAGTGGCGCGGCAAGGCGCGCCGCCTGCTCGTTGCCGGCATGAAGCCCTCGCAGGTCGTCTGGCGCGTCGGTTCAGAAGAGAGCGGGCTCTTTGAAGCAGGCGACGACATGCTGCCCAATACCGATGGTCCGATCGGCTCCGTGCCCCGTCAATTCATCGACCTTGCAACCGATGTTATCCAGCATGCCGACCCGCAACGTTTCGCGCTGCTCTATCGGCTCCTGTGGCGACTGCAGGACGATAAGCACATTCTCGCCAACGCGGCTGATAGTGACAACAGTCTGCTAACGCGAATGGCCTCGGGGGTACATCGCGATGCACACAAGATGAAGGCTTTCGTGCGCTTCCGCACCGTCGAGCATAACGGAGACGAACGCTACATCGCCTGGTTCGAACCGGACCACTTCATCCTCGAAGCCACCGCCCCATTCTTTACGAGACGCTTTGCCGGAATGCATTGGGGCATCATCACCCCCTACGCTAGTGCCTTCTGGGACAAAGAGAATTTGAGTTTTGGCCCCGGCGGCCACAAAAAAGATATCCCCGCGGAAGGCGCCGTCGAGGATGATTGGCGCACCTATTACGGCGCGATCTTCAACCCGGCCCGCCTCAAAGTGGCGATGATGAAGTCCGAAATGCCGGTCAAATACTGGCGCAACCTCCCCGAAGCCGACCGCATCGCTCCCCTGATCCGCAATGCAAAGCAAATGGAGCAAGACATGATAGCCCGCGCCACCACCCAGCCCCCGGCTCGCCACATTCGCCAAAAGGCGCACGAGGTGGAGAAAGAAACTCAACTAATTCAATCACTTGCTGACGCCGCTGAAGCAGTCCATGACTGCCGCCGCTGCCCGCTTTATGAGCACGCGACCCAGCCCATCTTCGGCGAAGGTCCTGCCAATGCCAACGTCATGTTCGTCGGCGAACAACCTGGCGATCAGGAAGATCTGCAAGGCCGGCCCTTCATCGGTCCCGCGGGCCAAGTCTTTGACGACGCTATCAAAAACGCCGGCATCGACCGCCGTCGCCTCTACGTCACCAACGCCGTAAAGCACTTCAAATTCGTGCCCCGCGGCAAAAGACGCATCCACCAGAGCCCGAACGCCGGCGAAATCCACGCCTGCCGCTTCTGGCTCAATCTCGAACGCGAATTCGTCAAGCCCAAGATCATTGTCGCCTTGGGTGCCTCGGCCGCGCAAAGCCTTGTTGGAAAAGCAGTTTCCATCAGCCAAATGCGCGGGAGGCCGATCGATCTTGAGGACGGTTCGGTGCTCTACATCACCAACCACCCCTCCTATCTCCTGCGCATTCCCGACCCGGAAACCAAGGTTCGCGAACGCGAAAAGTTCGAAGCCGACCTCGCGATGATCCACGCTCACATTCAACGTTTGGAAAAATCGTAAGCCGCGGATCGCAACTCTTGACAGACCAACCCCCTAAACCTTAGTAAGGCGCCATCGACGCAGGTCGAGCCCTTTGGGGCGGAGTAGCTCAGTTGGTTAGAGCAACGGAATCATAATCCGTGTGTCCCCAGTTCGAATCTGGGCTTCGCTACCAAATTTACCCATAAAATCAGTCGCTTGATCGATGTCTCGTGCTGTTAGAGTGCTTGCGTTCACGCGCACATGGCGCGGCCAAGAGACGTGCCAAGAACTTTCCCAAGCCTAATTTCGCGCCACGACAAGCCGTGTTGCACGCCCTTTACAAACGGTGTAGGAACCGCGCCAGTTGGGGTGTCGCCAAGTGGTAAGGCACCGGTTTTTGGTACCGGCATTCCTAGGTTCGAATCCTAGCACCCCAGCCAG
>NZ_JBEVLL010000133.1:0-4477 GCF_040509215.1 Devosia sp. | reverse complement strand
GGCTCCATCGTCCTCGATGTCGGCGGCGAAAAGATCGGCATCATCGGCGCCACCACCGAAGACACTCCCGAAATCGCCTCGCCTGGCGATGTCGAGTTCCACGACGTCATCCAATATGTCCGCGGCGCTTCCGAAGCGCTCGATGCCGCTGGCGTCAACAAGATCATCCTCCTGAGCCACATCGGCTACAACGAAGACCTCAACGTCGCCGCCTCCCTGCCGCTGGTCGACGTGATCGTCGGGGGCCACAGCCACACCCTTCTCTCCAACACCGCCGAAGGCGCTGCTGGCCCCTACCCGACCATGGTCACCAACCCGGTCGGCGTCGAAGTGCCCGTCGTCCAGGCCAACCAGTATGGCAAATATCTCGGCGACATCGCCATCACCTGGGATGACAATGGCGTCGTCACCAAGGCCGAAGGCGAGCCGTACCTGATCGACGCCTCGGTCGTTGCCAACGAAGACTTCAAGGGCCAGCTCGAAACCCTGCTCGGCCCCATCGAGGAAATGACCAGCCAGGTCATCGGCACCACCACCGACAAGCTCGAAGGCGCCCGCGAAGTCTGCCGCGTGCAGGAATGCTCCATGGGCAATCTTCTGGCCGACGCCATCCTCGATCGCGTTGCTGATCAGGGCGCCACCATTGCCTTCCAGAACGGCGGCGGCGTCCGCGCCTCCATCGACGCCGGCGAAATCACCGTCGGCGACGTGCTGACCGTCCTGCCCTTCTCCAACACTCTCGCCACCGTTCAGGTGAGCGGTGCCGACGTCATCGAAGCCCTCGAAAACGGCGTCAGCGACATCGAAAACGGCGCCGGCCGCTTCGCCCAGGTCGCAGGCCTCAAGTACACCTACACCCTCGCCAATCCCGCCGGCAGCCGCATCAGCGACGTGCTGGTCAAGGGCGAAGGCGACACCTGGGTGCCGATCGACGAGGAAGCCGACTACATTGTCGTCACCAACAACTATGTGCGTGGCGGCGGCGACGGCTACGAGACCTTCGCTTCGGGCGAAAACCCCTATGATTTCGGTCCGCCGCTCGAGCAGGTCGTTGCCGAATACCTCGCCAAGCTCGGCGGCGAATACACGCCCTACCTCGATGGCCGCATTACCGTGAAGTAAGGCTTTTCGCGAAACCAAACACGAAGGGCGCCCATCGGGCGCCCTTTTGCGTTACGTCTTTTGACCGATGCGATGTCCACCAACGGAAAACGCCATGTGCCGCAACATCAAGCCACTTTTCAATTTCGAACCGCCTGCCAGCAAGAACGAAATGCACGAGGCGGCCCTGCAATTCGTCCGCAAGATCTCCGGCTTCAACCGCCCCTCGCAGGCCAACGAGCCAGCATTCTATGACGCCGTGGAAGAGATCGAGAAATCAGTCCGCAAACTGCTGACCGCCCTCGACACCAAGGCGCCACCCAAAGATCGTGACGTCGTCGCGGCTAAGGCTCGCGAACGAGCCCGCGAGCGCTACGGCACAGCCTGAGTTCAGGGCTAGACCCGACGCGCCAATTGCCCCCAGGCCAGCAGGATCACCACTGCGCCGACAATAGCGCCGATGAAATTCGCTCCATCGCCCGGCCCATACCAGCCGATCTGCTGCCCGAGCCAGGTCGCCACCACCGAGCCGACAATGCCCAGCACCGTCGTGAGGATAAAGCCCTGCGGCTTGTTATCGCCAGGGGTGATCCACTTGGCGATCAGGCCGGCAAGAAAGCCAATGATGATGGCCCAGAAAATTCCCATTCAAACGCTCCCAGGATTGGTCGCGCCATAAATTGGAATGGCCTGCCCCCCTTACAAGGGAGGGCCCTAGCCGTGGCCGCCTTCCGACAGAACCTTTTCGGCAAAACCGGGCGCCGCAACCAGATTTGCCAGTCCCCGCAACTGCTCGGTGGTCCCCGCCCCCAATACGCCGTCTATCCGCTCGTTCAGCTCGCGCCACAGGACATACATTTGCTGGGTCTGCTTCAGCCCCTGCTCCGTCAGCACAGCCCGCTTCACGCGCCGGTCGGTGCCATCGACCACCACGTCCACCAGTCCATCGCGTACCAAAGGCCGCAGCGCATGCGTCAGTGCCGAAATCTGGATCGACAGCCGCTTCGCCAGCGCCTGCAGTGACGGGCCAGCCCCGCCCGGCGCCCCACCCATTTCATCGATCCGCGCCACCAGCAGCGCCTGTCCCGATGTCAGTCCCGACGCGGCCAGCGCGTCGTCATAGAGTTGGGTAAGCTGCCGCGACGCCACCCGCAGCGCCGTATGCGTGCAGTTGAGCGGATCATAGGCCTCGGTGCTTTCGACGTCTGCAGGCGTGATTTTTGCCATTGTCATTCTCCATCCAACAAAATAGTTGAGCACATCACCATTGACAAGGATGCGGCCTGATCCCAATTAGTTGAGCACTCAACAATAGGAGCATTCCATGTCCAAGACCGCTCTCATCACCGGTGCCTCCTCCGGCATCGGCGCCGTCTATGCCCAGCGTTTCGCCGCCCGCGGCCACGATCTCGTCCTCGTCGCCCGCCGCGCCGATCGCCTGGCCGATCTCGCCACCCAGCTCCGGCAAGCCCATGGGATCTCGGTCCGCACCATCGTCGCAGACCTCTCCTCGGAAGACGGCATGGCAACGGTCGAAACCGTGCTCCGCACCGAAACCATCGACATCCTCGTCAACAATGCCGGCATGGGCCCGATCGCGCCGACGGCCGTAATGTCTGACGCCGATGCCGCCGCCACGCTCACCCTCAACGTCACCGCCCTGATGCGCCTCACCCGCGCCGCCCTGCCCGCCATGCGCCTCCGCAAGTCTGGCGCCATCGTCAATGTCGGCTCGGTCATGGCCTTCCACGCCCTCCCGGTCAGCTCGCTCTACAGCGCCACCAAGGCCTTCGTACTCACCTGGAGCCGCGGCATCCAGCAGGAGGTCAAGGACGATGGCGTGCTGGTCCAGGCAGTCCTCCCCGCCGGCACCATCACCGAATTCTACGACACCGCCGGCGTCCCCATCGCCAATTTCGACCAGTCCGTGTTCATGACCGCCGAACAGCTCGTCGACGCCGCCCTCGTCGGTCTTGACCGCGGCGAGGAAGTCACCCTCCCTTCCGTCCACGAAGCCGATCTCTGGGCCAACTACGACGCCGCCCGGCAAAACCTCTTCGGCGGCACTCAGAACGGGTCGCCAGCCGCACGCTACAAAGCTGCTTGAATCGAAAAGGCCGCCCCGACAATTCGGAGCGGCCCTCTTTTACTTTGCTGCGACGCAGCCGCACCGACAGTGTCATTCCCGCGAAAGCGGGAATCTCTCGCAGGAGCGAACCGCCCGGTTTACACCCGGTGCTCAGCCCGATCGCGATCCGTCACCGTCGCCAGATCCAGCACCTTCTGGATATTGGTGGCGTGGCGGAAGCTCGGCTCGAGATTCTTGCCTGCCCGCACCGCTTCGGCAAAACGCTGATAGTTCGTCGGCACCGGATCGACCGCAACCTCGGTCCAGGTACCGGTCTCGATGTCGTCGCCAAGGCAGGTGAACAGCTTCGACCAATCGTGGCGATGCTGCACTTCCACCGAGCCCTTTTCGCCATAGACGCGCAGGCGCAGCTCGTTGAAGTGGCCGGTCGCCCAGCGCGTTGCGTGAACCACGCCCAGAGCGCCATTCTCAAGCTGCGCCGTCATGGCAAAGCTGTCATTGGCGTCGAGATCATATTCGCCGATCCGGTTGCCCTCGGCCTTGTCGAAGGTGTGCAGGCGGCAGAACACGTCCGAGAAATCGCTACCGGCGCCATAGGCGGCAAAGTCGAGAATGTGCACGCCGATATCGCCGAGCACGCCGTTGGAACCGTGCTTCTTCGACAGGCGCCACAGCCACTGGCTTTCCGTGCGCCAGTCGCCCCACGCCTTCGACACCAGCCAGCTCTGCAGGTAGCTCGCCTCGAAGTGCTTGACCGCGCCGACCTGGCCCGACTGCACTATCTCGCGCGCTTTTTGCAATTGCGCGACATTGCGATAGGTCAGGTTGACCATGTTGACGAGACCGAGCCGTTCGGCCGTCTCGGTCATTTCCATGGCCTTGGCATGGTCGGTCGCCAGCGGCTTTTCGCAGAACACGTGCTTGCCGGCATTGAGTGCCGCCATGGTCGTCGGATGGTGGATGCTGTCCGGGGTGACATTGGCCACCGCATCGAACTCGCCCCAGCCGATCGCCGCATCGAGCGAGCCAAAGCCCCTCTCGATGCCATGGACCTTGTTGAACGCCTCGACCCGCGCCGGGTCCACGTCCACGCCGCCCACCAGCGTCACGCCATCAATGGCAGCGAAATGCTTGGCATGCTGATTGGCCATGCCGCCGGTACCCAGAATGAGGATACGCATTCTTCTGATTTCCTTGGCCGCCGCAACGACCGCTAAACAGTTTCAATACACCGGGACCGCAAGACGGCCCTCGATACCTACCCCACCGTCATCGCCCGGCTTGTCC
>NZ_JBEVLL010000132.1:0-26909 GCF_040509215.1 Devosia sp. | reverse complement strand
AGCACAATGGAGCAAGCACTGGCCTTCCCGCTCCCAACTTGGGCAGACATAGCAAAGCTGCGGCTTGTATTGCTGCAGATGTCATAGCCGCGTGCACAACGTGCATGGTGAGACCTCTCCGTACCGAAACGACCCGCCACATCAGATGGGAGGGGCGGGTCGAATGGGCGTCAGGAGAGATAGGCGTCAGCAAAATTGCCGAGATTGCCCGTAGCGTCGTTGATCGGTTCCTTGACCTTGGAATTGTAGACCAGCAGCGCCTTTACCTCGGCCAGGTTCAGGGCCGGCAGGTCGCGGTATAGAATCTGCTGCAAGCGCACATACAGGTCACGTCGCTTGCTCTCGTTCGGCTCGATGGCAGCCTGTTCGAAAATCTCGTCCACTTCCTCGTTCACATAGTGAGTCTGGTTGGACCAGGGCAGGCCTTCCTTGATGTTCTTGGACCAATAGGCTCGCTGGATGCCATCGGTCGGATCGTAGCCGTTGACCAGCGTCTGCACGTCGAGATCGAAAGCGCGTTCGGTGTAGATCTTCTGCACATAGGTTGCGAAGTCGGAGCTGTTGATGTCGAGCGCGATACCCACCTTTGCGAGGGCGGAGCGGAAGTATTCGGCCGCCGGCAGCAAGCGAGAATTGATCGTGTTGTGCAGGATGCGGAGACGGAAGCGCGTGCCATCGGCCTGGCGGGCGAAACCGGCTTCGTCAAGCAGCGCTTCGGCCTTGGCCAAGTCGAAGGCGTAGGGCGCAAGTGAACCATCGTGAAAATGCTTCATGCCTGGAACGATAGCGGTCGGCGCGGGGACCGCGTAGCCCAGCCAGACAATGTTAATATAGTCCTCGAGGTCGATGGCATGCGCAATGGCCTGTCGCACGCGTAGGTCCTTGAGATACTCATTTTCGAGGTTGAAGAAGACCTGGTTGAGATTGCCCGAAAGCTCCGCACCACGGGTCTCGATGGTGAATTCGGGATTGGCCTCGAAGCGCGGGATGTCGAAGAAAGAGATCGGCGTCTGACCACCAAGGTCGATCTCACCCGATTCCAGCGCCGCCGTGCGTGCCGCAACATCAGGGATGAACTGAACGACGATGGCGTCGAGGTGAGGCTTGGGCTGATCCCAGTAGTTCGGATTGCGTTCGAGGATATAGTGGCTGCCGCGCACCCATTCCTTGAAGACGTAGGGGCCGGTGCCGATCGGCGCAACATTGTGCGGATTGAAAGTGGGATCGCTACCTTCATAGAGATGGCGCGCGATGATCGGCGTGCCCTGTGAGCTGAGGGCGCCGAGGAGATAGGGCGCCGGCTGCGAGAGGTTGAGGACCACGGTGAAATCATCCGGCGTGTCGATCGAGGTCACATTGGCAAAGGTGATGCGACGGCGCGGGTGAATTTCCTTAAGCGTCAGGATGGAATAGGCGACGTCGGCCGAGGTGAATGGCTGGCCGTCGTGCCATTTTACGTCCTCGCGCAGCTTGAACGTGTAGGTCAGGCCATCGTCGGCAATCTCCCACGAGGTGGCAAGATAGGGCTTTGGGGTCAGGGCATAATCGACATGGATCAGACCTTCATGGACGCGCGCGCCGACGCCTGACGTCGCGCTGTTTTGCTGCAGGTCGGTTAGGCTGACCGGTTCGGTCTGCACCGCGATGCGGAGTGTGCCGCCGCGCTGGGCCTCTTCGGCGCGCAGCACCGATGGAGCAAAGACGCTGGCCGCGAAAACGGTGAGCCCGAGGCCCTTGGTAAAATCTCTGCGGGAAATCTTGGACATTTCGATGAACTCTGTTGGATGACGAGGTCAGGCGACGCGCGACGACTTGGTGTCGATCGGCACGGTCTCTTGACGATTGGTGAAAGGGGCGAGTTGGGCGCTCACATCGGCGGTGAAGAAATCGCGGGCCACGGCATCGACCAATCGGGCGACGCAATCGCGCGTGCTCGAAATATCGCCGACGTGGTAGCCGTGGTTGAGGATCGCCGCATAGTTGAAGACATGAACCTGGCGGACCCAACTCTGCTTGCCGGGGTGGCGCTCGGTGAATTCGAAGCCTGGACCGACAAAGGGATAGGCCGCCTTGGCGGCGTCTTCCTCGCCTGCGGGCGGCGTGTACCGATCGCCCCAGGAGGCGATGTGGGGCGCGAGTTTTGCCAGTTCGGGGCGGGCGTGGATATCGACGTCATATCCCGTGGCGGTGATAACGTGGTCGAACTCATGGGAGGCGGCACCGCTGCGGATGACGACCTTGTCGCCTACGGCCGAGATCGCGTCCCAGCTGCTGGCAAGATGGGCTTCAAAACTTGGAAAAGCTTCAGCTCTGGCAATGCTTTCTTCGGGGACGACACCGCGGGCACGGCCCTTGGAGATGAGACGCCAGCGCACATCTTCCGGCAGGTCGATGAAATGCTTGGTGACATAGAGTTCGGTGATGAGCGTCAGCTTAGAATCGACGCGTTGCACCGCAAGTTCGGGATGGCGGCAGAAGAGGTCGACCGACGCCGCACCGCGCTCGAGAGCCGTTGCGGCGGTGTCGAAGGCTGATGATGCTGCGCCGAGAACGCCGATGCGCTTACCTTTGAGCGTGGCGAAATCGATGTTGTCATGTGTGTGTGACCAGAGGTGTCGCGGCAATTCGGCAAGAGCTTTGGGGATGATGACCTTGCCGAGGCCGCCCATGCCTGTGGCCAGGACTAGTTTTCGCGCCGTGGTGGTGAAGCGTTTGCCTGCATGTTCGAGGGTCAGCAACACGCCGGCGCGGTCGGGTTCGACATCAACGAGACGGGTGTCGTACGCCACCGGCACATCGACAACCTCCTTGAACCAATCGAAATAGTCCGACCAGTCGGCGGTCTTGATCTTACCGATGGTTTCGAAACTGCCCGGCCCATTCAGCCCTTCGTAGAACGTCTCGAAGCTGAGCTCGGGAATGCCCTGCTCCAGGCCGGTTATGGTCTTGGGCGTGCGTAGCGTCCGCATGCGGGCGGTGCTGTTCCAGTTGCTGACGCCGGAGGGCGATTCGTCGTAGACGGCGAAGTGGCCTATGCCGGCGCGACGGAGCGCGAAGGCAATGGAAATGCCGCTCTGGCCGCCGCCGATGATGACCACGTCATGTTCCGCGGCGCTACGGGGCACCCAATCGGCGACAGGGCGAGAGACCTGAGCGACGGCGCGCCGGGCGCGGTCGGTAAGCTGTTGGCGCGGGCTCATTCGGCAGCCTTCCGCGCCGCAACGTGGCGATTGGGCGGGCGCTTTAGGCCGAGGTTTTCGCGCAGCGTCTTGCCTTCGTACTCTTTGCGATAGATGCCTCGCCGCTGCAGTTCGGGCACAACGTGCTGGACGAAATCCGAGAGCCCATCGAGAAGATAGGGCGACATCAGCACGATGCCGTCGCAGGCGCCCGCCTCAAGCCACTGCTCGAAATTATCGGCGATGGTCTTGGCTGTGCCGGCGATGGAGCGGTGCTTATTGGCGGCAGCCAGCCGGAGGGCAGTCTGACGAATGGTCAGGTCGTTGGCGAGGGCAAAGCTGGTGATGGCCTTCTGGTGGCCGAGCGAGAAGGCCGCAGGCGGTAGGTCGCGGGGGAATGGCTCGTCCGGATCATACTTTTCAAGGCCAATCGATAGATTGGCAACCGCCACTTCGACGGGGAACAGATTGCTGATCTCGTCTAGTTTGGCATTGGCGATTTCGTCGGTTTCGCCCCAGACGACGCCGCAGCCAGTGAGCACCTTTACGTCATCGGGGGATCTGCCGAACGACACCGCCCGCGTCTTGATGTCAGCGTAGAATTCTTGCGCGTATTCCAGTGAAAGATTGTTGCAGAAAATAATGTCTGCTGTACGAGCCCCGAGGTTCTTGCCGGCTTCGGAAGCGCCGGCTTGGGCGATGACGGGATAGCCCTGCGGGGGCCTCGCGACCTTCAAGGGGCCGGTGGTCTCGTAATATTTGCCCTTGTGATTGAGACGATGCACCTTCGCCGTGTCGACGAAGATGCCGCTTTCCTGATCGTGCACGAAAGCGTCGTCCTCAAAGCTGTCCCAGAGGCCGGTGACGACTTCATGGAACTCGTTGGCGCGATCGTAGCGCGTCTCGCGCTCATCCGGCGGCAGACCTAAATGACGCGAGCCGGGACCATAGGTGGTGACGAGGTTCCACCCGGCCCGGCCATGCGTGATGTGATCGAGCGAAGCAACCTGGCGCGCCAGCGCCGAAGGTTCGTTGTCGCTCGAGCTGGCGGTATAGATCAGCCCGACATGATCGGTGTGAGCGCCAATGGCGGTCATGAGCGTCGCAGGCTCGAACAGGGAAACGCTCGAAAGACGCTGGACCACGCTATCGGGCCCACCGGGAAAGGTCGCGCCATCTGCGAGGAACAGAGCATCTATTAGCCCCTCCTCTGCCACTTTTCCGTAGCGGATGTAGTAGTCGATATCGAAGCCGCAGCCCGGATCGATTGAGGGATGCCGCCAGGATTGCGACGTGGCGCCCGCCCAAAGAAAGGCTGCGATATGGAGCTGCTTCTTTTCTGCCATGCTGGTCACCGGTCCGTCAGCACTGCGATCAGGACACGGCCGGCGGGGTCGCACGCGGGAGTACGTCGATGCCGCCATCGCGCAGGGCCGAGAAGCCACCATCGACATCGAAGATATTCCTGAAGCCGGCCTCGACCAGTGCATCCACGACCGGCCCCGAGCCCTTGACGCTGCCGCAGAAGATGACGACAGGCTGGTCGTCATTGGCCGGACGCAAGCGCCGGGAAAGAACAGGCAGCACATCAGCCTTGGCGACGACGATGGCTTCCTTGAGCTCGCCATCACGGCCACGGCCAAGTTCCGAGCGGACGTCGATCAGCAAAGCGCCGTTGCGAATGGCCTGGACGGCGCGTTCGGCGGAAAGGCGGGTGTCGGTAGCAGCGGTGTCGGTCATGTTAAATCCTCTTATTCCTATCAATTTAATAGGATTAAGAGATTTGCTCAATTTATTGAGCGTAACGTTTGTCGCTCAACTCTCGCCGATAGAAGAAAATAAACCTCCAAAACCCGCCTCGACGAGAAAGCCTACGGACAGGGCTCGTCAATCAAGGCCAGCAATCCTGCCTGGGCGGAAAGCTCGGCAAGGTTTCTCGTGTCCAGCACGTCGCAAATCGCTTGGCGCACATCAACCATCAGCCAGCGCACTTCGCAGCTTTCCTCGTCACAGTCCTCACACCGCTGATAATTGCTCTTGCTGGCGCAAGGGATCGGGGCCAGCGGACCATCCAAAGCGCGAATGACGGAACCGATCCTTATTTCGGAAGCAGGCTTAGCCAGCCTATAGCCGCCCGCCTTGCCCTTGCGACTCGACAGGAAGCCGGCATTGCGCAGGTCGGTCATAATGGCCTCGAGGAATTTTCGCGGGATGCCGCGTGACGAAGCAATCTCGCTGACCAAAGCCAACTCTTCCGGCTCCCGCCTTGCCAAGAACACCAGCGCCTTGAGGCCGTATTTTCCCTTATTGGTCAGCATGGGGCGATCCAGTTCAATATCATACTGAGATAGGAGTTCTAGACTTTCGGGAAAGGGAAATGTCTTTTGTGTCTAGCAGCATCCTGGCTTTGACTCGGGACGCCACGAATGATCACGCCATCCGCCAGGAGCATCGAATGAGCCGCAACGATCACCTCATTACCGCAGAGGAACTTGCCTCCAGGCTGGGCGCCCCGGATCTCAGGATACTATCGCTTTGGACTAGCCGGGATGTTGCGCCAATTGCCGTCCTAAAACACAACCCACCGGCGCTCGTAGATGCTTTCGGATTAACCTGCTTTCGGCAGTTTACGGTTGGCATGCGGACGGACCGCTTTGGGTGGCTGGGCCAATGAAACGTTGGTTTCGATATTCAGCCTGAATAGCGGTCCGTCCCTTACTCCACTTTTGTTGTGGCCTCCGACTCGGTCACGGTGGCCGACTAGCCTAAGCCCATCTGTGCCGCACAGATGCGATCGACAAGGGCGTCGAAATCTCCCTTGGGTGGACGGTTCGTCGCGAGGCGCTGCTTCAGGTGTGTGATCGGCTCGGCTAGGATTTCGTCGAGGCTTTCGGCGCAGGAAAAGTCGCCGACGACGCTTTTGATCTTGGAATTGTCGAAGATTGCCGTCCAGGCCTTGTCGCCGAGGAGCGGGCCGATCCATTCGGGATTGTAGCGGATCAGCGTGTCGGTCGGCACGTGCACAATCTTGGCTTCGACGCCGAGCAGGCGGGCGATGGCCTTCTGGATGTCGTCCCAGATATGGGCGCGGTCATTGGTGATGTGGAAAATGTCGTTGAGCGCGGCCGCGTTGCCGAAAAGTCGGACGAAAGGCACGGCGAAATCGACCGAGCGGGTCAGCGTCCAAGGCGTGTTGCCGTCGCCGGCGACGATGGTGGGTTCGCCCTCGAGCATTCGGCGAGCCATGATGTCGCTGTCGCCCATCATGATGGGAAGGCCAGTGCGCACCGTGTGGCTCGGCCGTACGATAGTCCAGTTCAGGCCCTTCGAGTTGGCCAGTAATTGCTCGCAGGCGATCTTGGCCTGGCTATAGGGCCAGTAGGGATTGATGGCCGGCGTTTTCTCGGTGATCACATAATGGCGCGCCGGCTTCTCGTAGACGGAGGCCGAGGAGATGAAGATATATTGGCCGCAATGGCCGGCAAAAACCTCGATGTCCCGCGCCACCTGATCAGGCGTGAAGGCGATGAACTGGCAGACGACGTCAAAATTGCTCTTGGCGAGCTCGGCATATTCTGGCCCGGCGAGATCACCTGTGATCGAGGTCACGCCGTTGGGCAAGGCGTCGCCTCGCTTGCCGCGATTGTAGACGCTGACCTGATGCCCCTGGGCCACCGCTTCGGCGACGCATGGATAGGAAATCTGGCCGGTGCCGCCGATGAAGAGAACAGTTTTAGCCATGGGAAAACCTCAAAATCTGAAGGGAGTTTGCCGCCTCAGGCGGCAGCGCCGGCAATGGCCTTGATGTAGGCCAGACCGCGTTTGTATTCGGGCACGCCAAAATGCTCGAGCATCAGCGGAACGTCGCGGCCGAGTTTGCGGATTTCGGCGATATAGGCGCCATAGTCGAGATTGCCTTCGCCCGGCGGCACTTCGTCGAGGTGGAACGAGATCGTGCCGGGACCGCCCTGCAGCACGATATCCTTGGCGTGGCACGACACCACCCATGGCCCGAGGAGTTCGAAAGCCTCGCGGATCATGCGCCCGGTGTTGAAATAGAGCCGCGGGCTGATCACCATATTGGCGGCATCGATATGCGCGCCAAATTGCGGGCGGTCGATCGCCCTCAGCAGCTTGAGATAGTTTTCGGCCGTGTCGGTCACGAGCCAGGGCACCATTTCGAGCGAGAATTTTGTGCGCTTGGGCTTTACGGCATCGATGACGTAGCGGGCGGTATCCACTGCGCGCTGAAATCCGGCTTCGCTCTGATTGTCGGGATGCGGACCGTAGTCGTAATTGTCGCTGAGTTGCCAGGGATCGCCGGCATGGCCGACGGTGCCATGGAAGGCGACGCATGCGCGGGCGCCCAATTCGTCGGCCAGCGCCAGTTGATGGACGGCGTAATCAAGGTTGGCCTTTCGCTGGTCTTGATCGTGAGCGATCAGGTTTTTCCAGGCGCCAGCCTCGGCAATGATCACATCGGCATCGGCCATGGCTTTGGTGATGGCGGCGATCTCGTCGCCGTTATCGAGGCTGATGTTGGGCATGTAGGCCGCGTTGTAGCCGAAGGCGACGTGTGCGCGGGCGTAGGCTTCGGGATCGCCAGTATAGTCGATGCCATAGCCGCCAAGTCTCATCGTCATGCCCCTGCTCCCCGGCCGTTGGGATAGAGCAGGACCTTGCCGCAGTATCCCGTTTCCTGAAGCGCGAATGCGTCACCGACATCGGCCAGGGCGAAACGATGCGTCACGAGCTTGTCGAGCAAAGGACGCGCGTCGCGCACGCGCTGCATCATACGATCCCCGGCTTGGTCGTGGTTCCAGTGCCAGCAGCCAAAGATATCGATGCCTTTTCCGGTGATCCGGTTGACCGGCAGTGCCCCACTCCACGTGACGAAGGCAAGGCGGCCGCGTGCTCGCACCAGTTCGAGCACAACCGGGGGCGCCGCTTCATTATTGCTGGTCTCGATGGCCGCGTCGGCGCCGTGGCCACCGGTCAGGGCGCGGATTTGTTCGATCAGGTCTGGTGCCCGTGGATCGAGAACATGTTCGGCGCCAAGCGCCCGGGCGAGATCGGCCCGGAACGGGTGCAGTTCGAGCGCAATGACGCGCGCGCCGATGGTCCGTGCATTGACGATGGCGCCGAGGCCGACGGCGCCGCAGCCAGAAACCACCAGCGTATCGGCGGGAGATAGCCGCATGCGCTCCATCGCCGTAAAGCTCGGACCCAGCGCGCAGAGGGCCATGGCTGCGTGATCGGTCTCGATGTCGTCGGGCACGGGATAGAGCAGGTAGTCGGGCTTCAGGAGATGTTGGGCATAGCCACCAAGGCCGCAGCTCGACCCGGTTTCGGCGAGGAGATCGCGTTGATCGGTGCAGTGGATATGTTCGCCCGAGAGACAGGCCGGGCATTTGCCGCATCCCCAGTGCGGCATGGCGATAACGCGATCGCCGACCTTGAGGCGCGTGGACGAGGCGGCATCGACAACGACACCGACGGCTTCGTGGCCGAGTTCATGGCCGGGTTTTCCGGCGCGCCAGGACTGCCACTCGGTGCACATTGGCGCCACGAGGATCTCGACCTTGACGACATCGCCCGCCGCTTGCGGATCTGGCCGCTCGGACACCCGGGCTTCGCGCACACCAGTTATTTCTACGCTTAGAATTTTCGTTTCCTCCTCAGAAAACCAAAGCTGCCCGGTTGAGGGCTAGTCTCCCCTGCCCGCCGTGCTGTCGCGAACGATCAGTTCGGGATCGATCATGGTGACCCGCGGCTCGGGCAAGCCATCGGGCGCGGCGATCAGTTGCAGCAGGCGCTCCACCGCCAGCTCCGTCACCATGTCGACTTCGTATTTGACCGAGGAGATGGGCGTCGCCGCATGCTCGGCAAATTCGATGTTATCAAAACCAATGATGGCGACATCCTTGGGCACGCGCAGATTATTCTTCTGCGTCCAGCGCAGCGCGCCGATGGCGAGGGAATCGTTGGCCGCAAAGACCGCCGTGGGACGGACGGGCATGCTCATCAGACGATCCATGGCCCAGTAGCCCCGGATCACTGAATTGCCCAGCGGATCGGCCAACAATTCAGTGTCGACCGGCAGGCCGGCCTCTTTGTGGGCCTGGTTGTAGCCGTCGCGCTTTTCGAGGTTACCCTTGGCATTGGACGTGTCGATGATGGCAATGCGGCTGTGGCCAATATCGATAAGGTGGCGCACCGCTCGATAGGCACCGCGGCGCTCGTCGATACAGACGGCATCGATGCCTGCATCGGGATCGCCCACCAAGAGCACCACGGGATAATTGGCCTGACGCAACCGCCGAATATGATCGAGTTCACGGTGGCTGCGCGGATAGATCAGCATGCCATCCACCTGCCGGGAGCGGAACATTTCGATGACGCGCTTTTCCTCGTCGAGGTCGTTGTTGGACGTCGCAAAGAGCGTGGAATAGCCGCGCTCGGACAAGAGCATCTCGACCGCCTGGGCCACCTGCGTCAAAGCGGGGTTGGTGATATCGGTCAGTACGAGGCCGATGGTCTTGGTTTCGCGACTGACCAATGACTTGGCGACGTGATTGGGCAGATAATTGAGCTCTGCGGCCGCTTCACGAATGAGAATCGAGGTCTCTTCGGGAATGCGCGGACTTTGGCGCAGCGCCAGCGAGACCGTATTGACCGAGAAGCCGGTCCGATCCGCAATATCCTTCAGGCGAACGGTGGATTTGCCCATGATCTCAACCTACCGACATGCTGCGTGAGCGGCGGACGCTGCCCGGTACGCGGATATACAGGGCCGACGAGAGACGATCAAAATCATGGGCAACAATAAACACCAGAAGCGGCTCTAAACTAGACGCCTTCTGCATGCAGGCGTCGGATAGCCTGATACTGCAGGCAGTCCGGATGCATTTCCATCAATTCGATACGATTGCCATCGGGATCTTCGAGCCAAGCCTGTCGATTGCCGTCTAGACCGGCCTTCGGTTCGGACAGGAGCGTGATGCCGGCGGCCTTGATGCGATCGCAGGTGGCGTCGAGGTCGTCTATGGTCCAGCACATATGGGTCATGCCATTGGTGTGCCAGCTCGCCGGCGCACGGTCGTTTTCGGCGCCAGGGAAGACCTCGAGATATTGCTCGTCGGTAATGCGCAGATAAACCAGCCACGTTTCGCCATTGTCGCGCTTGAGGCGCAGCATTTCAGGAAAACCGAGCTTGTTGACGTAGTAATCGAGCGATTTTTCGAGATCGATCACGTTGATGGCGATGTGCCCGAGACTGGTTATGCCCTTCATGTTTCCTCCCGCCGACGCTGCGGCAATGGCTATTTCCTTCCGCAAGCAACAGGCGAGCGGAGCACCCTGATGTGATCGCAGGGCGATTTCGTAGGAACGTTAATACGATTAGCTAAATCCGACAACGCGACACTGTCAACACCCAAACAGGATCAGTCCCAGTCGGGACCCCAGTCCGGGTCGATCACTCGCTGTCCACGATCGACACTCTCGATGGTCCGGATTTCATCCTCGGTCAGCGTCAGTTTCGTCGCTTCGAAATTGCTGCGAATGCGCTCCGCTTTGCCTGAGGTAGGAATGGCGATGTAGCCTTTGGTAAACTCGAAGGCCAGGCCGACCTGTTCCGGCGTTGCCTGGTGACGCGCGGCTATCTCCGCAATTTCCGGCACGTCACCCAGAATGCCGCGGGCTATCGGCAGGTAGCACGTCACAGAGATTTTCTTTTCATTACAATAGTTTGCGAGTTTCTTGTTTTGAAGAAGGGGATTGAGTTCGAACTGATTGTTGGAGATCGACAGCCCCCCCAGGATGGCTTGCGCTTCTTCCAACATGGCGATGGTGAAGTTCGAAACACCGACAAGTCGCGTCAATCCAAGCGCATGCGCCTCGGCCAATTGCTCGATATAGACCGGCAACGGAATAGCGTTGTTGGGCGAAGGCCAATGGATCAGGGTGAGATCCAGCTGGTCGAGCTGTAGCGTATCGAGACTGCTGCGGAGTGAGGGCACCAGGGCGCTGGCGCCAAGATTGCTCGTCTTGATCTTGGTGGTCACGAAGACCTCCCCGCGCGGCAGGCCAGAGCGCCGAACGGCCTGACCGACCTCTTTCTCGGTACCGTAGTCCTGGGCCGTGTCCAAATGTCGATAACCGACATCCAGTGCAACGAGCATCGCCTCGACACCCGCCTCACCGGTGCGGCCATAAGTACCGAACCCCATTTGGGGTATATTATATTGATTTTTCAGCATTTTCATCTCCTCCACCTCGCCATTCCCAGCCCTCGGCAAGTCAGAACTGGATCACAACTCGCGTCACCAACGCGAAAAGACTATTGACGGATCGTTTCATCCGATCCTAGTTTAACGATAATACTGCTTGCAAGAGTTGATGTGCCGATAGAGCGGACCAATCCGCCGCGGCGCTCATGGGAGGACGAGCATGACCTTTCGGTGGAGCCGATGGTCACCCCAACTGGCCTTGGTGCCGGCCGGACTGGTGACTCTGGTTGCCTTCGTTGGCGCCATTTTATGGACCGTATATCTGTCATTGACCCGTAGCCGGCGCCTGCCGGAATACGAGATCGACTGGTCCGAATGGGGACGGCAGTACCAGCGCCTATTCAATGATGATGCCTGGCTGATCTCGCTGCAGAATCTCATCGTACTCGGGCTTGGCAGCGCGCTGGCCATCGTCTTCGGCTTCATCCTCGCCGCCATGATCGACCGGGAAAAGCGCGGCGAAAGCATCTTTCGTACGGTTTTTCTTTATCCCCTCGCCATTTCGCTGATCGTCACGGGCGCGGCTTGGCGCTGGATGTTCAATCCCGAACTGGGCGTCGAACATTTCATCCATTCCATCGGCCTCACATGGGTCAATGCGAGCTGGCTCGCCCGGCCTGAGACTGCCATGTATGGCGTCATTCTTGCCTCGGTCTGGCAGAGCGCCGGCTTCTATATGGCGCTGATGCTGGCGGGCCTCAAATCCATCAATTCCGAAATCTGGAGCGCCGCTCGGCTCGATGGTGTGGGCCTCTTCAAGCTCTATACCGAGATCATCATTCCGATGATGAAGTTCACCTTCGTCACCTGCGCCATCCTGCTCTCGCTCGGCGTCATCAAGGCCTATGACGTCATCGTCGCCATGACCAATGGCGGGCCCGGCCAATCGACCTATGTGCCGGCATATTTCACCATCCAGGCGCTATCGGCCAAGGGCAATCTCGGCTTTGCCTCGGCCGCCGCCGTGCTGATGCTGCTGATCACCGCGGTCATTTTCTTGCCGCTGGTTCTCCTCACCGCCTGGCAACAGCGCCGCTCGGGAGCACGGGCATGACCGATCTTACCTTGGCCCAAAAATCGCTCGGCGCCGAAGTCGCGGTCCGCAGCGCGCCCTATTTTCCGCGCAAGAAGAAGGCCATCACCGGCCGCTCGATCGCCGTGATCGCCTTTCTCGCCATCTGCGCGCTGTTCTTCTGCGTGCCGCTTTATGTGGTGATTGTCACGTCGTTCAAGACCATGGACCAGATCCGCGAAGGCGCCATGTTCGCGCTGCCCAATGTCTGGACGCTTGAGGCCTGGGACCACGCCTGGAACACCGCCTGTTCGGGCACGCGCTGCGAGGGCCTGAAAGTCGGTTTCTGGAATTCGGTCTCCATCCTCATTCCCTCGCTGGTCCTATCGATCGGGCTTTCCATCATCACCGGCTACGCGCTGGCGCTGTGGAACGTCAAATGGGCCGGGCCTTTCCTTTTCGTCCTCTTCATCTGCGCCTTCGTGCCGTTCCAGATCATCATGTTCCCGCTCATCTCGATGACGGCGACGCTGAAAGTCTATGGCAGCATCTGGGGCGTTGCGATCATCCACGCGATCCTGGCGATGCCGGTGCTGACGCTGATTTTCCGCAACTACTACAAGGACATTCCGCAGGAGATCATGAGCGCCGCGGTGATGGATAGCGGCTCGTTCTGGAAGATCTTCTTCGAAATCATCCTGCCCATGTCAGGCAATATCCTGATCGTCGTGCTGATCCTTCAGATCACCTCGATCTGGAACGACTACCTGATCGGGGTGACCTTCGGCGGCATGGGGGCCCAGCCGATGACGGTGAACCTGGCCAACCTCATCACCATCTCGACCGGCACGGTTCGCTACAACGACAACATGGCGGCCGCCCTCCTCACCGCCATTCCCCCGCTCGTCATCTATTTCTTCGTCGGCAAGCTCTTCGTCCAGGGCATCACCGCCGGCGCCATCAAAGGTTGACCTGAATGCCCCGCGTAAGCTTCGAGCACATCACCAAGACCTATGGCCTGCTCAAGGTTCTCGACGATCTCAACCTCTCGATCGACGATGGCGACTTTCTTGTGCTGCTCGGCCCCTCGGGCTGCGGCAAGACCACGCTGCTCAATCTGCTGGCCGGCCTTCTCGACGTCACCGATGGTCGCATCATGATCGGCGAGCGCGACGTGACCGATCTCGATCCCAAGGATCGCGGCCTTGCCATGGTGTTCCAGAGCTATGCGCTCTACCCGACCAAGACCGTGCACGGGAACCTCAAGTTCGGCCTCTCTGCCAGCAAGCTGCCGCGGGACGAAATCGAGAAGCGTATCGCCTGGGCGGCCAAACTCCTGCAGATCGAGCCGCTGCTCAATCGCAAGCCGGGCCAGCTTTCCGGCGGCCAGCGCCAGCGCGTGGCCATTGGGCGGGCGCTGGTCAAGAATGTCAGCGTGTTTCTCTTCGATGAGCCGCTCAGCAATCTCGACGCCAAGCTGCGCACCGAGATGCGGCTCGAGGTCAAGAAGCTGCACGACCAGCTCAAATCCACCGTCGTCTACGTCACCCATGACCAGATCGAGGCCATGACCATGGCCACCAAGATCGCGGTGATGAATGCCGGCGTCATCCAGCAGTTCGGCACGCCAGACGAAATCTATGAACGCCCCGCCAACCTGTTTGTGGCCGGCTTCATCGGCTCGCCCGCCATGAACCTGCGCAAGGCAAGGCTCAGCATTGCAGCCGGCAAGATCGAGGCGGTGTTTGGGTCCGGCGTGCGGCTCGACGTCTCCGACTATCCTTTCGCCAGCGCGCCAACGGACGGCACCGAAGTGATTGCCGGCCTGCGGCCAGAGCATTTTACGCTCGCCGCCAATGGTCCGGTCGCCGCCACATTCGACGTGCCGGTCCAATACGCAGAGCGCACGGGCCCCGATGCGTCAGCATATTTCCGCTTTGAAGATGAATTGCTTGCCCTGCGCGTCGAGCCCGATGCGGCCGCGCGACTGATGCCTGGCCAGTCCATGGCTGTCAGCTACCTCAAGGGCAAAGCCAACCTGTTCGACGCCCGAACCGGGCAGCGAATGTAGAAAAACACGACAAGGGAGAGAGAACGATGTCTATCAAGAGACTTACCGGTGTTATCGCCGGACTCATGCTCAGCACCGCTTCGTTCGGTGCCATGGCGACTGACCTGGTCATCTACCACAGTTGGTCCGCCCCGCCCGAAATCGCCGCCCTCAACGTCATCAAGTCTGGTCTCGAAGCCAAGGGTCATACCTGGACCGATATCGCCATTCCCCATGACACCGGCTCCAACGTCAACCTGATGAGCCTGATCACCGGCGGCCAGCCGCCCAACGTCTTCATGGAATCCAATCCCGGCGTCTATCGCGACATCGGCGGCATGGGCCTCGGCTTCCCGCTGACCCAATGGTTCAACGACAACGCCATTGTTGAAAAGCTGCCGGCGGCAGTCGCGGCTTCGATCTCGGTCGATGGCGAGATCGTCAAGGTGCCGCAGGCGCTCCATATCGACGGCATGCTTTATTACAACATGGAAGTCGCCAAGGCGGCCGGCGTCGATCCCGCCGCCTGGGACTCGCTCGACGCCATGTTCGCCGATTTCCAGAAAATCCGTGATGCCGGCTATGCCCCGCTCGCCGTTGGCAGCCAGCCCTTCCAGGTCGGCTACCTGACCCACGCGCTGGTGGCGGCCGTTGCCGGACCGGACGTCTACAAAAAGATCTATGGCGAAGAGGTCGACCCGACCGCGCTCGACGATCCGAACTTTGCCAAGGCGCTCGAAACGCTGCGGCTCTTCGCCAATGAAGCCGGCCCCGAAGCACAGAACCGCCCCTGGAACGAGACCACCAACGAGGTCATCACCGGCAAAGCGCTGATGCAGATCCATGGCGACTGGATGAAGGGCGAATGGCTCGGCGCCAAGAAGGTCGCAGGCACCGATTTTGGCTGTATCGAGATTCCCGGGGCGCAGGCCGTCGTCGTGACGGTCGATGCCTGGGGTCTCCTCGGTGGACAGGCAGAAGACGTGCAGACGGCCGAACTCGACTTCGCCTCGGTGGTGCTCGACCCGGCTGAACAGGCCAAGTTTGCCGCCGCAAAGGGCTCGACCCCGGTGCGCCTTGATGCGCCGGCTGAAAGCCTCGACGCCTGCTCGACCGAAGTGCTGCGTATTCTCGAAGATCCGGCTCAGCAGGTGCAAAACCCGCACAACACGGCCGATGCCGACTGGCAGGATTCGATCTGGAACGTCGTCTTCAACTTCTGGAGCGATCCCAACATGACCGTCGAAGACGCCATCGCCGAGATGCATGAGAACTACGACACCATCCTCGGCTGACACGGAGTCCCTCCCTGGGCCGGCGACCTTCGGGCCGCCGGCCTCCCCCAAACGCGAATGGACCAGCTGAAATGGACAAACGCCTGCTTGATGAAGACGAAGTGATGCAGATCTGCTTTGTCACCGACGATGTCGATAAATCCGCGCAATGGTTCGCCGACCTCACCGGCAAGCCCATGCCTTCACTCGGCAAGGCCGCGGAGCCGGAAGAGGCTAAGGCGATCTACAACGGCATGCCGGCCGCCGTGGGCTGCAAGATCCGCATGTTCAAGTTCGGCAATATCGATGTCGAGTTCCTCGAGCCCGGGCCGGAGAAGAGCGCATGGCGCGATCTGCTCGAAGAAAAGGGTCCCGGCTGCCACCACATCGCCTTCCGCACCCGCAACTTGACCAACCGCCACGCCTATCTCGAAAGCAAAGGCCACAAGCTGCTCCAGCGTGGCGAATTCGACGGCTCGCACGGTCGCTACGCCTATTACGACACGGTCAAGGACCTGGGCGTGATGGTGGAATTACTCGAGTTCGACAAGGACAAGGAACCCCAGCCGAACGCAGGCTGAACGCGCCATTTCCGACTTCGGCCGAGCGGCCGGAGCCCCCTTCTCCGTGTCGAGGTCCCATGGCCTATCCGATCGCTTATCAGCTGTACTCGTCCCGCAATTTTCCGCCGCTCCTTGATCAATTCCCCAAGCTCAAGGCCATGGGTTATGACGCGATCGAACCGTGGCTGCCGGCCTACGAAGAGGATCCCCAGGCATTTCGTCGGGCGCTCAATGACGCGGGCCTCAAATGCTTCGGTTTTCACATGCCGCTCGCCGGCCTCGTGAGCGAACCCCAGCGGTTCATCGAGATCGCCCAGACGCTCGGGGCGAGGTATCTGATCCCACCCTATGTCACCGCCGAGGAGCGTCAGCCCACGACCGACTACTGGCGCGGTCTGGGGGAGAAACTGGCTAAGGGGGCCGAGGCCGCGCGACGGCATGGTTTGGCGGTCGCCTGGCACAATCATGACTTCGAGTTCGTCCCCCTGCCCGACGGCACGCGTCCCATCGACCACATCTTCGAGGCCGGTGGCGATGCGGTGAAATTGGAGATCGATTGCGGCTGGATTGTTCGCGCTGGCGCCGATCCAGCCACCGAATTGCAGCGCTTTGCCGATCGTATTGTCGCCATCCAGACCAAGGACACCGCTCCGCTCGGCACCAAAGAGGACGATGGCTGGACGGCCACGGGCGATGGCATCATCAATTGGGCGGCTCTGGTTCCGCTGTTCCGAGCGACCAAGGCCGATCACATCGTCACCGAGCATGACAATCCGACCAACTGGCAGAGCTTTGCCCGTCGATCCATCGATCACCTCAAGGCATTGGGGCTTTGACAATGGCCCACACAACCGAAAGCCTTGCCGAGGAACAGCGGGCGCTCGCCCTGCGCGCATTCGACTATGAGACCGCGTGGCGGTTGGGCGCCCGAATGCAGGCCGAGGCCGCAGCGCGACAGCTTCCGGTCGCCATTGAAATCTCGCATGGCGAAACCCTGGTGTTCTTCGCGCTGCTTCCCGGCGCAACGCCTGACAATGTCGATTGGACCCGCCGCAAACGAGCCGTCGCCCTGCGCTTCCATCAAAGTTCGCTCTACATGCGGTTGTTTTGTGAACGACATAGTTGGGATTTCGCCCAGCGCTTCCGTCTCTCGCCGGACGGCTTTGCCGCCAGCGGCGGCGGCGTCCCGATCACGGTGGAAGGCACCGGCGTCGTTGGCGCCGCTGCCGTCAGCGGGTTGCCTGATGTCGAAGACCATGCCTTGGTCACCGACGCCTTGCGCTATATCAGAGGCGAACAGCTAGCATCCTGACGGATCAGAGAGTCGCCGCCACTTCCATCAAGACCGGAACTTCAAATGAGCTTTTCCTTTCCACGCCGCGGCCGCGCCCTGTCCCCTGGCCAGGTGTCCCAGCTCGAAGTCATCGACCTCGACGGCAACCGCCGCGTCGTCTTCACCGCCGACGAAGTCATCGAGGCGCCGAACTGGTCGCCGGATGGACTGTGGCTCGTCTTCAACGCCGGTGGCCATTTGTTCAAGATCAGTCCGGAGGGCGGCACTCCCGAGCATATCACCACGCCCGGGCTGGATGACCTCAACAACGACCACGTGCTCTCGCCCGATGGCACGACGATCTATGTCAGCTCAGACGACGGCCACTTATACGCTGTGCCGTTCGCAGGCGGCTCGATCCGCAAGATCTCGAACGACCATGCGACGCCGCACCACTACTACCTGCACGGCATTTCGCCCGACGGTCAAACCTTGGCCTATGTCGCCGTGGAACAGCCTGAAGGCGAGCGCATGATCAATGTTTTCACCATTCCTGCCTCAGGCGGCCCCGACACGCGGCTTACCCACGTCTCAGTGCCCAACGACGGCCCGGAATACTCCCCGGACGGCCAGTGGGTCTACTTCAACTCCGAACGAGCAGCCACCAAACCTGGGCATGCGCAAATTTTCCGCATGCGGACCGACGGCACGGGCATCGAGCAACTCACCTTTGACGACCGCGTCAACTGGTTCCCGCACGTATCGCCAGACGGTCGCCTTATTGCCTATCTCAGCTATCCCGAAGGCACACTGGGTCACCCACCGGACAAAGAAGTCCTGTTGCGCCTGATGTCACCCACGGGCGCTGACCAGCGCGACCTCGCCGCATTCTTCGGCGGTCAGGGCACGATCAACGTCAACTCCTGGGCACCGGACAGCCAAAAACTGGCTTTCGTATCGTACCCCCTGCCGAGATAGTTTTCGCACTGACCCATCTGCTTGCTGATCGCTTAGATTTCCAAAAGCTCTTGCCCATTTAGGGCCTCGTGAGAAAATCGTGAGCGACATCGGACCCCGGCGTTAGGTCCAGGGAAATTGTCTGATGGTTGGCGTGTATTTGGACCCGCCGATTGTTGTCGCTGCTGGCACGCATCCACGTTACGCGGCCGGCTTCCCAGCCGAAATCGAGTTCAATTCCGCCGCGAGCGCGGATGCCGCGGATTGCGCCTTGTGTCCAGCTTTGCGGCAGGGCGGGAAGTAGCCAGATTTCATCTTCGCTCGATTGTACCAGCATTTCCAGAATGCCGGCGGCGCCGCCGAAGTTGCCGTCGATCTGGAAGGGTGGGTGCGCGTCGAAGAGGTTGTTATAGCTGCGGGCGGGGCTGAGAAGGAGATTGAGCACCGTCTTGGCGTGCTCGCCCTCGCGCAGGCGCGCCCAGAGATTAATGCGCCAGCCGATGCCCCAACCGGTGGCTTCGTCGCCGCGGATTTCGAGGGAGCGACGAACGGCGGCCGCGAGGTCCGGCGTCGTTTCGACTGAAATCTGGTCGCTGGGATAGAGCCCGTAGAGGTGCGAGACGTGGCGATGGTGGATTTCGGGGACGTCCATGTCCCAGTCCTCCATCCATTCCTGCAATTGCCCGGCTTTGCCGATCCTGTGCTCGGGAAGGCGCGCCCGCGCATCGAGTGCTTCAGCCGCGAGAGCTGCATCTTCGCCCAACTGCTCCGCCGCCTGGGCGAATGCGGCAAGCAAGTCACGAAGAATCTGGTTGTCCATGGTGGGGCCAGCGCAGAGCGCGGCGCCGTGGGGATGGCGGTTTTCTGGCGAGATGGAGGGATTGGTGACGAGGTAATTGGAGCCCGACATGGGGACCAGAGTGTCGAGGGCAAAGAGGGTTGCGCCTTTGAGCGGGCCGTAGAGCCTGCGGACGAGCTCGGTGGGTCGGCCCGCGAAACGGGCGTGATCCCAAAGCTGGGCCATCAGCCAGGCGCCGCCAGTCGGCCAGACGCCCCAATAGGCGCCGTCGACCGGGCCAGTGGCGCGCCAGATATCAGTATTGTGGTGCATCACCCAGCCGCGGGCGCCGTAGTGGGCTCGCGCCATTTCGGCGCCGGTGAGGGCCAGTTCCTCGGCCATTTGCAGCACCGGCTCCAGCATGTCGGGGAGGTTCGCCGGGTCGGGCAGCCAGTAGTTCATCTGCAGGTTGATATTGGCGGTATATTTGCTGCCCCAAGGCGGCCGGGTGTCCTTGTTCCAGATGCCCTGCAACGTGGACGGCTGTGTGCCGGGCCGGCTCGAAGAGATCATCAGGTAGCGCGCATATTGCACATAGAGTGCGGCAAGGCCGGGGTCATCGCCATTGGCAAAATTGGCGATACGCTGGTCGGTTGGCAGATCGCTGCGCCCCTCGCCAAGGTCGATATCGAGGCGATCGAATTGGGCGCGATGCGCGGCGATGTGGCGGGAGAGCAGCGTGGCGAAATCGAGGGTCTCATGGCGTTTACGCCCAGCCGCGAGGCGGGCTTCCGGGTCGCCGGATACGTCGTCGAACCGGACAAAACTGGTGGCGATGTCGACGAGGATGAGGGCCTTGGTTGCGTCACGCACGACGAGGCGACGCCCGCGTCGCTCGACACTGCCGCCTTCGAGCTGCAGATGCGTATCGATGCCGAAAGTTAGCTGGCCCTCGATGCCATGCTTGCCGAAATTCTGGCCGCGATAGCTGAGGCTTTCCGTCTCACCGCCGACGAGATCGCCCGGTTGCGGGCTGTCGAGCCAGAGTTCAAAATCGAGTTTTCCCGGCAGCGAGCTCTCGAGCTGCACCGCGAGCACATCGTCGGCGGCGGAGGAAAACGCGGTGCGGGTAAAGACTGGTGCTTCCGGGTCGAGACCCGAGCCAAGCAGGGTATAGTGCGTCGTCGCGACAGCTGTTGCGAGATCGAGCTTTCGTTCGTAGCTGCCGGGCACGGCTTCGTGGCGGAAATCGACGAAGAGATTGCCCGCCGGCTGGTAGCTCATCTGCAGGTAGGGCTTTGCGAGGAGATGCGCCTGCGCGATGTCATGCGCCTCGCGATAGCGTTCGGCGAAGATCAGCTCGCGCACCTTGGCGAGATTGGGCAGCGCTTCGGGATTGGTCGGTTGATAGGGGCCGCCGGACCAAAGGGTCGACTCGTTGAGCTGGAATTCCTCGCGGCCGACGCCGCCATGCACCATGGCGCCGAGGCGGCCATTGCCCAAGGGGAGAGCGTCCGTCCACTCGGTGGCCGGTTGGCGATACCAGAGAATGTTTGTCATCAGATGTTCCGCAGCCGCGTGCCAGAAGTCGAGAAAAGCATTGCCCGTTCGGGCTTTATGCCGAAGGAAATTGTGTCGCCGGCCTTGAGCCCCAGACGCTCGCGGGCCTCGATGACGACGCTCTCGCCGGAAGAAATCGTGCCATAGACAAAGCGCGTACCGCCGAGGTTTTCGACGACATCGACGGTGACGGCTACGTCGGCAGCCCCCTGCCCCGCCTCGACGAAATGCTCGGGTCTAACGCCGACAAGCACCTTGTCTTCGCTCCCACTCGCCGGCAGTGCGCCGCCGGTTTCGAGTTTCACCTGGCCGCCGCCCAACGTGCCGCGCAGAAAATTCATGCGGGGAGAGCCGATGAAGCCGGCGACGAAGAGATTGTCGGGATTGTCGTAAAGCTCTTCGGGTGTGCCGGCTTGCTCGATCTTGCCGGCGCGCATGACGACGATCTTGTCGGCGAGGGTCATGGCCTCGGTCTGGTCGTGCGTCACATAGATCATGGTCGAGCCGAGCTGATTGTGCAGCTTGGCGATTTCGACACGCATCGAGACGCGTAGCTCGGCGTCGAGATTGCTGAGCGGTTCGTCGAAGAGGAAGACTTCGGGATCGCGAACGATGGCGCGGCCGATGGCGACGCGCTGGCGCTGGCCGCCGGAAAGCTGGCCCGGCTTGCGTTTCAGGAGAGGCTCGATCTGCAGCGTCTTCGCCGCCACGGCGACGCGGGCCGCTATCTCGTCCTTTGTCAGCCCCGCCATGCGCAGGGAAAAGCCGATATTCTGCTCCACCGTCATGTGCGGATAGAGGGCGTAGTTCTGGAACACCATGGCGACGCCGCGTTCGATGGGGTCGGCCTGGTTCATGGTTTTGCCGTCGATCTGCAGCGTGCCCTTGGTGATGGGCTCAAGACCGGCGATCATGCGCAGAAGCGTGGATTTGCCGCATCCGGAGGGGCCGACGAAAACGGTGAAGGAGCCATCCTCAATTTTGAGGTTGAGGCCTTCGATGACCTCCAGGCTCCCATAGGATTTGCTGACTTCATTCAGCACGACATCAACCATTCTCGCCTCCTCCAGGCGTGCCCTTTTACCGTCGCAGGCGACGGGTCGAGCCTCTCAAGGTTATTTCCGCATCGATGCGCATGGTTCTTTTGCCGAGCGAGCCATTGGGGCCCAATCGCTCGGTCAGGATCGAAACAATTGCCTCGGCCATTTTGTCGACCGGCTGGCCGACTGCCGTGATGCCGGGACGATGCACCGAGAACGCGGGCACATCGTCAAAGCTCACCAGCGAAATGTCTTCGGGGATCGACACATCGTGCTCGCGCAGCCAGCGCAGCGCCCCGATGCTCATATTGTAGTTGGCGCCAAACACGGCCGTCGGCGGATTGGGCAGCGCCATCAGCTCACCCATAGAGGTATAGCCGTGATTGTCGTTCCAGCGCCCGTCGACCACGAGTTCGGGATATTCGGGTACGCCATGGGCTTTTAGGGCATCGCGATAGCCTTCGAGGCGATCGCGGCCGACAGAGTCCCGCAAATTGCCATGGATGATGGCGACGCGCTCGTGGCCAAGGTCGAGCACGTGGTCGACAAGGCGCTTGCTGGCGCGACGGTTCTCGACAAAGACGCGATCGGCGGCAAGTTCGGGCAGGTCGTTGTCGTAGAGCACAACCAGCATGCCCTCGGCGATGTAGGGTTGTAGGCGCTGGCGCAGGTCTTCATTGCCATCCATCACCACTGCATCGACGCGATGGCCGGCGAAGAATTCCAGCCCCTCCATGAACGAGGTCGGCTCGGTATCGTGGCAATAGCAGAGCACCGCCCTGCCCGTCTGGCGCATGTGGCGGGTCAGCCTGTCGAGCAGCGCTGCGTGGAATTCGCCCACCGCCGGCACGAGAAGACCCACGATATGGGTCGTATTGGTTTTCATGGAGGCGGCAGCGCTGTTGCGCCGGTAGCCCAACTCCTCGATCACCTGGGCGATGCGCTCGCGATTGCCGCCGCGGATCGGCTGGCCGTTGATGTAGCGCGAGACGGTGCCGACGGCGACTCCGGCTGCCCGGGCGACATCGATAATGGTGGCCGGGCGGGCCCTGGTGATCACTTGGTCGGTCATTCTTTTGTTCCTTAGTGAACGCGCCCGCGCGGCATGGGCCGGGCGCCTTCTGCTTGCATAGTCCGCAACTGGCCGGCTTGTCACGAAAGCGGGCCGATATGCGGCAACCTCAGGCATTCTGTTCGAACACCACGGCGGCGTGGATGCGCAGCGACGGCAGGGTCACGCCATACTGGCCGCCGCCGAAATCGGTGACTTCGAGGGGCTCGCCGGAGACGGCCTCATAGGCCCGCTTCGGAGCCGACGGCAGACGCACTTTGGCGCTGACCGGGCCGATGGCCGGAATGTCCTCGATC
This sequence comes from Devosia sp., assembly GCF_040509215.1. Lineage (GTDB taxonomy): Bacteria > Pseudomonadota > Alphaproteobacteria > Rhizobiales > Devosiaceae > Devosia. The sequence goes on along the minus strand of NZ_JBEVLL010000132.1, from coordinate 3,564 downwards.
ATCTCCATCACGCGAAAACCGTCGCGGTTGGGAACGGCATTGCCGCGCACCTGCGGCGCCCCGTAGAGCATGTGCAGCACATGTCGCCCGCGGGCGTCTTGGTGGGTCAGCGAAGCGCGGCCGGAGCTTGGCAGATCGGTGGTCAACGCCGGATCGGGCAGCAGGCGGTCGAGCAGACCGCGGATGATGTAGCGATAGAGCGGCTGGCCCATGGCCCGATAGATCGAGAAGATCGGATAGGAGACATAGGCAACTCCGCCGTTGATGGTCACACCTGCGCCGAGTGGGGCGGCCGCAACATCGTCCGGCGCATGCGCGTGGGACGAAAAATGCTTGTAGCTGCGGTTGAAATAGGGCGGCACGACTTCGGCCAGCACCTCGGCACCTTCGGCGACGATGGCCTGTGCGCGGCCATAGACGACGAAGGGCGAAGCGGTCATCGCCTTATCGAGTTTTGAGTTGGCCCGCAGATAGGACGGATCAAAATCCACGGGTCCGAGATTGCGGATGCCTGCCGGCACGGCGAAGGAGCCATCGTCCTGCAAAGCCGAAATGCCGCTCAGCAGGAGCTTGCCGCCGCTGCGCACATAGGCGTTGAGGCGTTCGGTGAGGTCGTCCTCGACCGGCACTTCGTCGGGCAGGATGATGACGCGGTACAAGCTGAAATCGGCAGAAGGATCGATGACGTCGAACGGCCGCTGCAGCTCCTGCAGCATCTGTGCGGCGCCATCGTCGGCGTTGTTGTTGCGGTCGCCGGCGTGATGAAAATATTCGGCCGAGAGAATGGCCACTTCCGAGACCTGGCGGGCGTCTTCGAGATAGGGCTCGAGCTTTTCGATGCGAGCATAGGCAGGGCCGATCGAGGCATAGGTGTCCGGGTTGATCGCACCACTGGGGTGAAGCTGATCGCCGACCAGACATTTTGAGCCAAGCGCCACCATCTGCGCGGCTTCAAACTCGAGTGCGTCCGGATGCTTGAAGCCGCCGAATTCGCCCCATGAGGTATGAAATTTGCCGGTGTGGGCGACGAAATCGAGCCCGAGCGTTGCCGCATAGCGCGCGCTGGCGGGGAAGTGATTATAGCCCCAGCCGCCAGTGGGCAGGCTTTCGAGCTCTAGGTGGCTATAGGGCGCAAAGCGCTCCGGCCCCTGCTTATGGATATGGCCGCAATTGTAGAAGATGCGGAGGCCCGGAAATTCGGCATTGAGCGCCGCGCTCATTTCCGTGCGGAAACGCTCGTTGACCCATTCGTCCTTGGTGAGGCGATCGGCATGGATTTCGGGATCGAGCCCCATCTCGTCCATGGTCTGCAGGCATTCCTCGCAGACGCAGTCAGGCGCGAGCACGATGTCGAAGAAAATGCCCGGCGTCGCATAGGTGCTGGCGACTTCGCGGGCCATTTCCAGCAGCTCGTCGCGATAGGCTTTGTGATTGAGGCAGAGCGTGTGCCAGCCGGCCTTGAGCTGGCTCGGATCGAAGCGATTGTCCGTGGCCGAGCGCACGCGCCATTCCGGATGCAGACGCGCATTGCGCTCGTCCCACTGCACGGTGATGTAGATCGGGCATTCGATATCGGCGGCATTGAGCGCGTCCACCATCTCGCCCAGGAGGTCCGGCCGCGAGAGGTTCGGATGCGGCGCGCCGGCTTTGGTCGGGTAATAGGCCCAACCATGGTGGCACTTGGCAAAGACGGTGATGCTATCGACATGCGCCGCCTTCAGCGTCGCGACGAAATCTGCCGCGTCAAAATCCTTGCCGATGTCCGGAATATGCTCGGACGTATGAAAATCCAAATGGATCTGGCGATAACGCATGGGCTTGTTGGTACGGGTTTTGGTCACTCTTTGGCCCCTGTGCGGGTCTGCGACCCGGCGGCAAATTGACGTTGGAAGACGACGAAGACGATGAGCGGGACGATGGTGGTGACGATGGCCGCCACACTCCGAAGGTCCCAATTGCTCTCATAGGTGCCGGCCACCTTGGTCAGCAGCACCGGCAGCGGTTGCATGCTGCGGAGGTAAAGCATCGGCAGCAGTAGGGCATTCCAGGTCCAGAGGAACTGCAGCACGCCCACGGCAAAAATCGGGCTCGTCGCATTGGGCAGCACGACATGGCGCAGCGTCGAGATCGGACCGCAGCCATCGATCTTGGCGGCCTCGATGAGTTCCTTTGGAAAATCCTCGAGGAAGTTTTTGACGAGGAAGATCGACCAGGCAAAGCTGAGCCCGATGTAGGGGATCAGCACCGCCGCGATATTGTCGATCAGCTTTAAGTCCCGCCACAGCGTGAAGAGCGGAATGACCACCACCTGCTGCGGCAACACGAAGGCGTTGATGATCAGGATCAGCAACAGCCGCCGGAACGGGAATTTGAGGAAATGGAAGGCATAGGCCGCCACCGGAGCCAGCAACATGGTGCCGAGAGTCGCCAATGCCGCGAGCATCCCGGTGAACCAGAAGGCCTGCGCCAGCGGATATTCGTCCCACACCCTGATCCAGGCGCTGAACGTGATGCTGAATGTGTCAAGGCGCCACCAGCCGAGCGCCACTTCGCTGGGCGGACGCAGCGAGGTTACGACAATCCCCAGCACCGGAATGATCCAGATAGTCGCGATGACGCCGACGAGAATAACCGTCCACCAGTGAATGCGCCCGATCATTTGGCACCTGCCGTACGCTGGATGATGGCGGGGATGGAAATGACAAGCACGGCCACGAGCAACACCACGGTGGCGGCGGCGCCATAGCCCAGTTTGAACTGCGTCATGGACTCCCGATACATGAAGTAGCCCACGGTTTCGGTTGCCCGCACGGGCCCGCCGCCCGTCATCACATAGATGATATCAAAAGCCCTGAGCGCGCCGAGGAGATTGATGAAGATGGCGACGCGCACGCCGGGTAGCGACAACGGCATCATGATGTGTCGCATGATCGATGTCGGCTTGGCGCCATCCATATAGGCAGCTTCGAGTACGGTTTTCGGAATGGACTGTACCGCGGCAAAGCACAGCATCAGCGGCAGGCCGACCCCGCTCCAGGAGGCAACGAAGATCAGCGACCAGAGCGCGGTATTGGGATCGCCGAGCCATGAATGGGCATAGCCGGGAATGAAATTGCCGATGACCGCATTGAGAAGGCCCGCTTTGTCGGGCCTCAGTATATTGAGCCACATATAGCCCGAGACGGCTTCGGAAATGCCGAAGGTGACGAACATCATGCCGCGGAACGGGGTGGTATGGGCCGGTGCAAAGGCACAGAGCATGGCCAGAACCCAGCCGAGGCTGACCGAAATGAAAGTCGTGCCGAGCGTAAAGATCAGCGTCGTGAGAAGCGTGTTGCGGAAGGTCGCATCATTGAAGAGCGTGACGTAATTGCCGATGCCGACCCATTTGGCGGGGGCCAGGCCCTTGATGTCGAAAAACGACAGGCGAATGGTATCGATCAGCGGATAGACCACCGAGATTCCAAAGAGAATGATGACGGGGGTAATGAGCAGCCAGGCCGCCGGCGCTTCCTGGATGCGCCAGCCTCGGGTGGCGGGCAGCCGAAGCCGCCCACCGCCCTT
>NZ_JBEVLL010000131.1:0-9327 GCF_040509215.1 Devosia sp. | reverse complement strand
CGGGCGGGAACTATCGGCGACTTTTGATCGCTCGTCGCAAGCGGCCAGCCCCGAACGCGCGATGGAGACGATCCAACGCGGCAGGCCCCCTCGCTACTGTCGTCTGCAGACCGTCCATGCGAGGTTGGATGGGTAAAATAGCACTGTCAGTGAGGGCGAGGATAAGATGGACAAGTGCGCGAGGGATCTCATGACCATCACCACTGGCCTGCTGATCGACCACGATGAGGTGCTGAGCGATCTTGTCGATCTCTTCGAGAGCGAATGGGCCGATTGGTACAATCCACGTGGCGCTTCGGCGCGGGCGGATTTGACCGAGCGGCTGGAGCGAAACCGGCTGCCGCTCGGGATTGTCGCTTTCGTCGATGGTAAGCTGGCGGGGACATGCGCGCTGACGGTCAGTTCGGGCGGGCTTACGGAGCGCTCGCCGTGGCTGGGCGGGTTGCTGGTTGAGCCAGGTCAAAGGCGGCGGGGTGTCGGGCTGGCTTTGCTGGACCGCGCCAGGGTGGAAGCGCGGCGCCTGGGGTTTGCCCGGCTCCATACGCTGACGGCGGAGGCGCGGGAACTGTTCGAGCGGGACGGTTGGCGGTTGGCCGAGAATGTCGAGGTTGGCGGGGTGTGGCACGGGATTTACGTGACCGCTCTCTAGGCTGTCGAAACGCCGCTCCCCCGTTCGTCGTTGTGACAAGGAGAGGAGATTTGCATGACCCATGTTTTGCGCGCCGCCGATCGGCCGGTTTCACCAAGCCGCACCATTCGCTTTGAAGGCGAGGGTTATGGCACCCCGATTTCCTTCTTTTCGGTCGACAATGAGCCGGGGCAGGGTCCGGCCCTTCACATCCATCCCTACCCCGAAACGTGGATCGTCAGGCGTGGCCGGGCACTGGTCGTCGCCGGGGAGGAGACGTTCGAGCTGGGCGCGGGTGACATCGCCATCGCGCCGGCCAATGTGCCGCACAAGTTCACCAATATGGGGCCCGATCGACTGGAGATCGTCTGCATCCACGCCGCCGGCGAGATGGTGCAGGAGGATCTGGAATGAGGCTGGCACTGTTGAAGCAGGTGATGGCGGGCCTTGCTCTGATTGCGGCCCTTGTTGTCACCAACCCGAGCCTTGCCCAAGGAGATGTGTCGATGAGCGTGCCGAGCAAATCAGACCGTGTTTCGGTCAATGGCGTCGAGATTTACTACGAAATTCATGGCGAAGGTTCGCCACTGGTCATGCTGCATGGCGGCGTCAATCCAGCGGACTTTTTTGGCGCGCCGCTCGCCGCGATGGCTGAAGACCATCAGGTGATCGCGATCCATATGCGTGGACATGGGTTCAGTTCGGACGCGGCGACGCCCTGGAGCACCGAGCAGATGGCCGACGATGTCGATGCGGTTCTGGACGAACTGGGCTTTGAACAGGTCGATGTGATGGGGTGGTCGCTGGGTGGCGGGGTGGCGCTGCAGACGGCGATCCGGCATCCGGACCGGGTGGGCAAGCTGATCGTGATCGGCATGAATGTGAAGACCAGTGGCAATTATCCGGAGGTGTTGGTGGCATTCAAGGAGATGCCGGCCATGGCTCCGGCGATTGGCGCACAATTGGCCGGGTCTCCGCTCGCCGAGCTTTATCCCGATGCCGACTGGGAAGCGATCATGCGTAGGACCGGCGAGATGAACCAGGCGCCATTTGACTGGACTGCCGATGTCCAAAACATCAAGGCGCCGACCCTGCTGATCTTTGCCGATGCCGATATGATGTATCCCGAGCACATCGCAGAGATCTATCACCTGTTCGGTGGCGGCACGCGGGACGCGCGGTACGATGGCGCCTTGCGCCCGACCGCCAACCAGTTGGCGATCATTCCGGGCACCACGCACTACGACGTGATTCACGCGGGGCTGAAGCCCGTCACCGACTACTCCAAGGCGTTCCTGGCTCAGGAGTAGAGTGTTCGCCCCGCTCCCCTATCGGAGAGCGGGGAGGATATCAGACGACGGCAGAGATTAGCGGTTCGCCGGCAAAATGCCGTTCGAGATTGGCCACCAGCAGCGCGCCCATGGCGTCGCGGGTCTGGTTGGTGGCGCTGCCCTGATGGGGGGAGAGGACGACATTGTCGAGGCCGAGCAGGGCTTGCGGCACCTGGGGTTCCTTCTCGAAGACGTCGAGCGCGGCGCCGCCGAGGCCGCCGTTTTGCAGGAGTTCGACCATGGCAGGCTCGTCGACCAGCGTGCCGCGGGCGACGTTGACCAGTTTACCCTCGGGACCAAGCGCTTCGAGAACCTTTTTCGAGACGATGCCCTCGGTGCCCTTGCCGCCGGGGGCGATGATGACGAGCCAGTCGCTGTCGCGGGCCATGTCTTCGAGATTGTTGTAGTAGATATAGGGCACGGAGGGCTGCTGGTGGCGGCCATAATAGACGACGCGCATCTTCATCGCCTGGGCGCGGGTGGCGATTTCCTTGCCGATGCGACCAAGGCCGAGAATGCCGACGGTCTTGCCGGTCAGTTCGGAGAAGAGGCCGAAATTATTGCCCGGCCATTTGCCCTGGCGCACGAATTGATCGCCCTGCGGAATGCGGCGGGCGAGGGAAATCATCAGGCCGATGGTGATTTCGGCGACGGCATCGTTGAGCACATCGGGCGTATTGGTGACGCGGATGTTGCGTGCCTTGGCCGTCGCAGTGTCGATATTGTCGTAGCCAACGCCGAAGCTGGCGATGATTTCGAGATTGGGGAGTTTTTCCATCAGCGCCTTTTGGACACCTGAGCCGGCGTGAGCCCGGATGCGGGCGCCGTTGGCGGCGAGCCAGGCGTCCTTGTCGGCGATCTCGTGCAGCTTGTGGACGGTGTAGCGCTCGGCCAGGGCCTTTTCGCAGGATGCCAGCAATGGGCCGGTCTGCAGAATCTCGATGGTCATGGAAGTTTCCTCTCTCGGGTCCGAAGACTAGCGGCTGAGGCCGCAGAGGCAAGGCGGGGAAAGCACAAATCGTCCGCGCGGCGAATGAGAGCATTTTATGCGGGCCCCACGCAAGGCTGGCCTGCACTAAAAAGCGGCAAGTGGCGGCTTTGATCGTCTGGACGGCAGCAACCAATTGTGTAGCAATGGTTTGGCGATGGGAAAGCCGTATCCAACCTGCGAAGAGTAATGGGCGAAAACACGCCGTTTGACGAAATGTACAATGCGGATGGATCTGTCCGCGAACCTTACCGCGCCCTCAGCGAATGGCTGGCGGAGCAGCCCGAAAAGGGGCTGGCGCTGATGCAGGCCGACGCGGAGGCGATCTTCCGCAAGCTTGGCATCACGTTCGCTGTCTATGGCTCGGAAGAGGGCACCGAAAAGGTGATCCCCTTCGATGTCATTCCGCGCATTATTGCCGCCAATGAGTGGCGAAAGCTGTCGCGGGGCATCGAGCAACGGGTCAAGGCGCTCAACGCCTTTCTCTACGACATCTATCACCGCCAGGAGATTTTGAAGGCCGGGCGGATTCCGGAAAAGCTCATTCTCAACAATGCGGCCTTCTGTCCGCAGATGATGGGGCTGGAGCCGGCGCGGGGTGTCTACGCCCACATCATCGGCGTCGATATCGTGCGGGTGGGTCCGGACGAATTCTATGTGCTGGAGGACAACCTCCGCACGCCGTCGGGCGTCTCCTACATGCTGGAAGACCGCGAAGCGATGATGATGCTGGCGCCGGACCTGTTCCAGCGCTCCAAGGTCGCGCCTGTGGAAACCTATCCCGAGAACCTCAGGCGGACGCTCGAAAGCGTGGCGCCGGCGGGGGCGGGGCGCAATCCGGTGATCGCGGTGCTGACGCCGGGCATCTATAATTCGGCGTACTTCGAGCACTCGTTCCTCGCCGACCAGATGGGCGCACAGCTCTGCGAGGGGCATGACCTCTTTGTCGATGGCGGCAAGGTCTATATGCGGACGACGACCGGGCCCGAACGGGTCGATGTCATTTATCGGCGTATCGATGATGATTATCTCGATCCGCTGACCTTCAAGCCCGATTCCATGCTGGGCGTGCCGGGCATTTTCGATGCTTATCGGGCAGGGAATGTCACCCTCGTCAACGCGCCGGGCACCGGGATTGCCGACGACAAGGCCGTCTACACCTATGTGCCTGAGATCATCGAATTCTATCTTGGCGAGAAGGCGCTGCTCAATAACGTGCCGACCTACAACTGTACCGATGTGGACCAGCGGGCCTGGGTGCTCGAAAACATTGCGGAGCTTGTGGTCAAGGAAGTCCACGGTTCGGGTGGCTATGGCATGATGGTCGGGCCAACCTCGACCAAGGCGCAGCACGAGGAGTTCAAGAAAAAGATCATCGCCCGGCCGGACAATTACATCGTGCAGCCGACGCTGGCGCTCTCGACTTGTCCAACGCATATCAACAACGATGTGGCCCCACGGCATGTGGATTTGCGGCCCTATGTGCTGGTGGGCGACGAAGTGCGGATCACGCCCGGCGGGCTGACGCGCGTGGCGTTGAAGAAGGGTTCTTTGGTGGTGAATTCGTCGCAAGGCGGCGGGACCAAGGATACCTGGGTGCTGGAAGACTGATGGTGACGTCATGAGAATGCTAGGACGTACCGCACAGAACCTTTTCTGGCTTTCACGCTATGTCGAGCGCGCCGAAAACATGGCGCGCCTGCTTGAGGTGGGCTACCGCATGTCGCTGACCAGCCGCCGCGAAGGCGGGGCCAGCGAGCATCTGGTTTCCATGCTGCAGGCCGCGGAAATGGATGAGGCCTTTGCCGAGCGGCACGAGGTCGCCGACGTCGACACCGTCGCTCACTTCATGATGTTCGACCCGACCAATCCCTCATCGGTCTATTCCTGCCTGCAGGCCGCTCGCACCAATGCGCGGTCTGTCCGCACCGCGCTGACCACGGATATGTGGGAGAGCATGAACGGGGCCTGGCTGGAATTCTCGCAGATCAAGCCGCGCGACGTGCGCGGGGCCAAGCTCCTCGGCCTGCTGCAATGGGTGCGCCAGCGCAGCCATGAATTCCGCGGAGCGCTGCTCGGCACCATCTTGCGCGACGATGGTTTTGCCTTCCTGCAAGCGGGCAATTTCGTCGAGCGGGCCGACAATACGGCGCGCATTCTCGACATGAAATACTATGTGCTGTTGCCGCGCTCGAGCCTTGTCGGCGGCGAGATCGACATCCAGCAATGGACGCTGATCCTGCGAGCAGCTTCGGCGCATCGGTCCTATGGGCATGTCTACCATGACCGCTACAAGGCCCATAACATCGCCGATTTCCTGATCCTCCGAACGGAAATGCCGCGTTCGCTGATCTATTGCGCCCATTTCGTGCGTGACAATCTCAACCTCCTCGCCAAGCTCTATGGGCGGCGGGAGGCGTGTCACGACGCGATGGATGATCTCCTCAAGCTCGTCGAGGGTACGAACATGGATCAGATCTTTGCCCATGGCCTCCACGAATTTCTCAACGACTTCATCGACGGCAACAATCGGGTGACCGATACGCTGTCGGCCAGCTACAATTTTTACTGAGCCCGACAACCCATGCGAATTGCCATTGACCATCGATTGAGCGTGACCGTGCCGCAGGGCACGGTCCAGGCTGTCTTTCATCTGCTGCTGACCCCGCCGAGCGGACCGACGCAGACGGTGGAAAGCTGGAGCGTCGAGGGGCCGGGCATTGGCAATGCCGGGCGCCTCTTTGATGGCTTTGGCAATGCAGCGCATCTGGTCAATCAGTTGCGGCCCGAGGGTGAGATTATCATCCAGGTTCGCGGCGAGGTGACGACGCGGGATACCCATGGCGTATTGGGGCGCCCTGCCGGCGAGCCGGTGCCCGCGCTCTATCGGCGGCTGACGCCACTGACCAAGGTGCCGGCCGAACTGCATAGTTCGTTTCGCGACAGCAAGGAGAGCCGGCTGAGCATCTGCCACGCGCTGATGGCGCGGGTTGGCGAAATGCTGGGGTTGCCCGAAGACCCGGATGAGCCCGACGAGCCGCGCCAGATGCAGGCGGATGGTGGGCAGACGCAGGTGCAGGTGCAGGCCGGCGCCGAGGTCGCAGAACCGCGGCCGGCAGCCGCCGACTATGCGCATCTCTTCATCGGGGCCGCGCGGGCGCTCGATATTCCGGCGCGCTACGTGCTCGGCTATCGCCTTTTGGACGGCGAGGATGGGCTCCACGCCTGGGCCGAAGCTTTTGACGAAGGCCTCGGCTGGATCGGGTTCGACCCCTCGATGCAGATCTGCCCGACCGAAAGCTATGTGCGTCTCGCCGTGGGGCTCGATGCCGAGACCGCGCCGACGCTGCGCACAGTGCCGGTGGCTGAGGTCGATCAGGTGGTCAAGGTTGTGGCCGCCTAGCTTGAAAATCTGAAGCGTTCTGCATGCCGAAAATGTAGTGGCGTTGCGGTGCTAACTTTGGATGCGCCTGGTCATGGCTGAAACTGCTGCGCGGTCAGCGACCTTATGGAAGCGAAATGCCCGGCATTGCTGCCGGGCCCTCTGCTATTCCGTCTGCTCGGCCATCGGCAGGCCGTTGGCCTGCCAGGCTTCGATCCCGCCGCGATACCAATAGGCGTTCCAGCCGCCCATGCCGGCACGGAGCGCGGCATTGTAAGAGGAGCGGTCCTGCATGCCTGAGCCGAAGAAGATGACCGGGACGGTCTTGTCGCCCCCGGTCTCGTCGGTGAGCCAGTCGTTGACGAGGCCCTGGAAGCGGTCGGTGAGGCTGCCGTCGCGCCCGGCATCGGTTACGGCAAAGGCGCCGGGCAGGGTTTCGGCGCCGCCGCTGGTGTCGATCAGCAGCCAGTTGTCGCCACCGGTCACGAGGTCGACCATGCTCTCCGTCGTCAGCGTCTGTGCCCGCGTGTGGCCGGCCGGGGTCGGGCCGCGATAGGGCGCGGGGAAAAGGACATTGGTGGCCGGCACGCCATAATCGGCCAGTTCGTTAAGCGAGCCGGCATTGGCCATCATCTCGGACTTCACCGGCACGCTTTCGGCCTGCGGCGTATCGGCGGCGGAGGTGTCGGTATTGCCCAGTTCGACATCGGCGATCATCTCGACCAAATATTCGATCAGGTCGTAGCACATGGTGATGCTGCCCTCGTTGGGGCTGTACCAGGCGTTGAGTTCCTCGCACTGGCGGTAGGTGACGGTCAGGTCGCGGGGCAGGGCGTAGGTCTTGGCGAGATCGTCGGCAAAGCCGCGGAGGCCATCGCCAAAGGTTTCGACGAGGAAGCGGCTCATCGGCGTCGTCGGCTCTTCGAAGGTCACCGTGATGGTGGCGCCCGGCGCATCGGCGGTCAGGTGCCCGTCGGGATGCCAGGCGCTGAGGCGGGTATGCGGGGCAAGGATCGTGCGCCAGGCGCGGTTCTGGCGGTTGAACTCTTCCTCGCAACGCGACAGTGTCCGCTCTTCGAGCCCCACCTGTTCGGCGATATCGCCATAAAGGCCGGGATTGCCGCCATAGATGACGCAGAAGGTGTTGCGGAAGCGGCGAAGGTCGCCGGTGTGCTCGTCCTGCCAGGGCAGATCCCCGGCACTATCGGCATTGATCATGCCGCCATAGTACCAGGGCAGGACCGAATAGAGCGCCACTTCGCGGCCGATGAGGTCGATGGCTTCGTCGCCCGAGGGATACATGGTGGGCTCGACAACGCGCAGGGCCGAGAAGATATCGACGGCGTCTTCCTCGGGGCCGGTGGAGGGCACCTGCAATTCGCCAATCAGCGCATGGCCGAATTCGTGCATGAAGATGCCGTTGGTGACGCCGAGATAGGCGCCGATCAGTCGGGATTCATGGCTGTTGAGGAAGGGGATCTCCTCGTCGCTCGTGCTGGTGGAGGCGGTGGGAGCAGAGCCCTTGGCCTTGCCACCAGATGCAGCAGCGCCAGTCACCGACACGGCAAAATCGCTGAAATAGAAGTCGCCGCGCTCATAGGCGAGAACGCCGACATCGCCGCCGATAACGGGGTGATCGTTGACCTGGGCGATGATTTCGCCATTGAGGAAGAAGCCGGCGACGCCGGGCTGTTCGACCCATTCGATGAGGTCGCTGCCATCGCCCTTGGCGGCGCCAGGCAGGCGGCCGATTTCCTCGGCCTTACCATCATCGCCAAAGCAGAGGACCACGCCATCGCCGCCGAGTGTAATTTCGCCAAGGCAGGAATCCTTGGTGCTGGTGCTTTCAACGATGATGCCGGCGGCGGAAAGCTTGAAATCTTCCGTCGTGCTGCCCTTGGGCGGCAGGATGCCGACGCTGACGCTCACGATCCGCTCGCCTGAGGTGACCGGGCCGCCTGTGGGGGTGGTGAAATAGTTTTCGCTGCTGGCCTTGGTGCCGTTGACGAGGACCATCCAGCCATCCTCGATGAAGACGTCCCAGCCATCGCGCGCGTCGGTGCCGAGAATGGAGTCCGATAGCGGGCCCATGATCGCCGCCATGCGCGAAGCGGTGTCGCCGCCGCCGCCCGTCGCCGGTTCTTCGGCTGGTGCACTGGTGCCTGCGCCGCCACGCGGTGGCAGGCCGGAGCCCTCGGGCTGCGCGCTCGTATTGCTGCCCGACACATCGGCCACGGTGAAATCGGCGAGGCCGAAGGTACCGCGCTCATAGGCCATGACGCCGATTTCGTCGCTCAATGCAGCGCCATTGGTCACTTCGCCGAGAGTCTTGCCATTGACGATGAAGCGGGCAGTTCCGGGCGTTTCGACCATCTCGATGATGTCGCTGCCATCGAGCTTGGCGGCATTGGCGAGCGAGCCGATCGATTCAAATTCCCCGTCGATGACGCAGAAGAGGTTGGCATCGGCTTCTGCCGTCAGTTCGGCCACGCAGGTGCCCTTGTGGGCGCTGTTGCGCACGACAATGCCGATGGCCGCCTTGGGCTGGCTCGAATTCATCGTGACATTGACGGAGGTGTGGCGGCCATTGGCGCCGGGTGGGCCGGCCTTGATGGTCAGGGTCTGTTCGGAATCTTCTTGAGCATCATTGCGCAGCACGAACCAGCCATCCTGCTCTCCACCAAACCAGCCGCGCTGCAACTGGCTGTCCACGACCCCATCGAGCGCCCCCAGCACCTGCTGTCCCATGGCGGGGACGGATAGGGTCAATCCAAATGCGGCAACACAAAAAGCTAACCTGGAAAAATTCATCGACTACCTGAATATCAAAACCGCGACGAGACGCTGCGCGCCCGTTCGACAACCTCACAAGTCAGGAAACGGTCCGAAAATCCTGCCGCTTCCGCCCCAAGAATCACGCTGGTGCATCACCTCTTTTTAGAAGACGCTTCAGGTGACTAAATCCTTGGGGCCGCTCATGCAATTTTTCTGGGTTTTG
>NZ_JBEVLL010000130.1:0-5182 GCF_040509215.1 Devosia sp. | reverse complement strand
GACCAAGGCGGGGCCGACGGCATTTGTCCTGAACTGGTCCAGCATGTTGTCGGGATCGATCTGGCGCATGGACTTTTCCGGTGCGCGCCCTTCAGTCGTCAATATGCCGGTTGCACAGAATAGAAGATGGATCGGCCTGCCAGCCATCGACGCGGCCCCGTCAGCCACGCTTCGCTCGTCAAGCAAATCGAACCCATCTCTGCTCCGTGAGAAGCTGATGATTTCGCCGGCATTCGCCTGCTGCCCCACCAGTTCGCAGACTGCCGCGCCGATCCCCCCGCTCGCCCCGATGACGACGGTCCGGAAGTCATTCGGCAGGGACTGCAACAGAGGGCGGGCTGGATTTTCCATGAAGGTAGAACACCAAAGTGGGGCCAGAAGTTGCCGTCGTCCGCCCGAGACCATCGAAACGCGGCTGAGCGATCCAAGATGCCGCAAGCTGACGGAAGCCGGACACGTTACGTGGCCACAGTGCGAATGTGGGGAGCGTATGGTGTAAAGGGTATTCAAGAAGCGTGGCCAAATCCCGGATCGGTTCAGCTTCAATGATCGGGTCGTCGGTTTCAGGAGGGTAGGTAGGCTTAGCGACTTATCCACTATCAGGGGATGGGCTCTCTCGGCTCATGCGCAGCCTCATAAGAGGGTCCTTTGCGCGGGGTCGGCGTTGTCCGCTTGCCCATGATCGCCTCGACGGGTCAGTTCGGTCTGGGCACTGAAACGTACATCCACATCCCGATCCCGGACGAATGCCCTTAACACCTCGTCACTGAGGCGATCCCAGCCTTTGCCGCGCTCTGGCCCAGCTGGCACGCGGGGGAGAAGGCCCGGTTCGCCCGTCCAGATCAGGCACTGTTCGATCGAGACCTCGTTCAAAAGGTCTCGCAAATGATGGGCAGTGACATATGCATCCGGCATGGCGCGGTGCGCCGGCAGCCCTGTTTCGTGGATCAGGCCCTCCGGCATACGCTGATAGCGAAGCATCTGGTTGGAAAAGCGCGGCAGTTCAGGCCATACGCGCAACGCGCATTTCCAGGTGCAGATCCATGGCGTGCCACCGGTGAAACGCGGGGTGCAATATCGCTGCTCGAAGGCCGCCCGATGGGCCGCCAGTGCATCGACCCGCCCAGGCGGCCGCAGAACGGTGGATGCAATTTCTTTCCAGTATGGTGCGTCTGCGACTTGAGCGTCGAGAATGTGATGGACGGCCATCGTGTCCGCGGAAATCGGACGGCCGGGATTGACGAGAATAGCGCCCCGTTCCTCCGTGACCTGCCATTTGCCGTCATTGCCGAGGACAACGTCTTGCCATCCGATTTCACACACATCGGTCGGTCCGTTGCCGCCGGTTTCAAGATCGATGACGCGAACCCGGGATTTGAACATATCGAATGCTGGCCTGTCCTGTTGAGCCCAATCTGCCCGTAAATATAGATCGAACTGTGATGGTTCCCGGGTATCGCTACCCTCGCGTCGGTGATTGGGGACAAGGTGACCCGAAGCATTCGAACCGCTCGCTCCAAAGAGTAGGTGGTGGGAAGCGGCTATGCGTGCCTGGATGAGATCGGATTATTTGACCTCTTTTGGCGGCCGTCTTGCCGGCGATGCCTTGAGCTTCGCGACAGCGCCCGATCTTTTCGACCATTGAAGTTGGTGACGGATCGACCGGCATGACGGAAAGGAATCGAGTTCCGTCGGCCCGCTTCGATCCGTAGCCGTCAATGATCACTCATGGATGCCGATTTTTTTTGCATGACCTAGACGAGCGGGATTTTTTGTGCAAATTTCCTTTCAACTGTTCTATATCTATATAACGGACCGGGCAAAGCTATAAGGGTGTCGCCATGGTCCTCAATGCCGAGACCGAGTCCAATCCGTGGCATTCTGTTCACGGTGGCTCCACCCTGACCGCCGAGGAGGCCACGTGTTCCGTTACTTCGCTGGCCGCCTGATTTCGATCCTGGCCCTGCTCTTGGGCATATCGGTCATCGCTTTCCTGATGCTGCGGCTGATCCCTGGGGATCCGGTGATGGCCCTGATGGGCACTCAGGCCGCCGATGCGGCGACGATCGACCGGCTGCGTCACCAGCTTGGCCTCGATCAGCCGATGCTGATGCAGTATCTCACCTGGATCGGCCATGCGTTGCAGGGAAATTTCGGCTATTCCTACAGCAAGCAGCGTCCAGTAATCGAGTTGGTGGCCGATGCCTTCCCGGCCACGATCCAGCTCACGGCGGCTGCGCTACTGCTCTCGGTTTCCTTCGGGCTGCTGCTTGGCTCGTGGGCGGCGCTGAAACGCAACCGGCTGCCCGATACGCTTGGCATGGGCGTGGCGCTCGCTTTGATGTCTGTGCCGAGCTTCTGGCTCGGCATGCTGTTGATCCTGCTTTTTGCGGTAACCTTCCCGATCTTCGACGTGGTTTCCGGCCAAGGATTCAGCGGACTGGTGCTGCCGGCGGTAACACTGGCGATGGGGGTGATCGGTTTCAATGCGCGTTTCGTGCGCTCCTCTCTCCTGAGCGCTCAGGCCAATGCACATGTGGTCACCGCCCGCGCCAAGGGGCTCACGCCGACAAAGGTCTTCCTGCGCCATGTGCTGCGCAACGCGCTTCTGCCTGTGCTGACGGTGGTCGGTCTGCAAGTCGGCAACCTGCTGTCCGGTACGGTGGTGGTCGAAACGGTCTTCTCCCGCCCCGGACTGGGGCGGCTTCTGGTCGATGCCATCATGGGCAAGGATTACCTGACCGTACAGGCGGTCGTCCTGATCATCGCCTCGATCTACGCGATCATCAATTTCATCGTCGATCTGCTTTACCCGCTGCTCGACCCCCGGATCGCGAGGCGCTGAGCGATGGCTGTTCATTCCACAAGCCAGGGAACCGTGCGCTGGCGGTTCGCGAAATTCACCCGCCATCGCGGCCTGATGATTGGTTCTACGATCTTCGTACTGTTGGTGCTCAGCGTCCTGGCCGCGCCGATGATCTCACCCGCCGACCCCAATTTCCAGAACGCGATGGCAACCTTCGGCCCGCCGAGCCTTGCCCATCCGATGGGGACCGATGCCTTCGGGCGTGACATGATGGCCCGCGTTCTGTGGGGAGGACGGGTGACCATGCTCGCCAGCCTGTCGGTCGTCGTGCTGGGCGCCCTGGTCGGTACCATGCTTGGCCTGATTGCCGGCTATTTTCAGGGCGTCGTAGGCTTCGTCATCATGCGGCTTGTCGATCTGTTGCTGGCCTTCCCCGGCATCCTTCTGGCGCTGGCGGTGACCGCGATCCTTGGCCCGGGCATCGAGAACGGCGTGATCGCCATCTCGATCATTCTCGTACCGGTTTATGTGCGTCTGGTCGAAGGTGCAACGGTCGAGGTGCGGGCGCTGCCCTTCGTCGATGCGGCCACCACACTGGGCGCGGGATCGATGCGTATCATTCTGACCCATGTGCTGCCCAATGTGCTCTCCAGTGTCATCGTCATGACCACCACCTGGCTGGGGATCGCGGCACTGTGGATCACTGCGCTCGGCTTTATCGGGCTCGGAGTTCAGCCGCCGCAGGCGGAATGGGGCGCCATTCTCAACGATGGGCAGATGTTCCTGACGCTCGCATGGTGGATGACCGTCTTTCCCGGGCTGTTCCTCGCGCTCTTCGTCATCTCGGTCAACATGATCGGCGACGGACTGCGCGACGTACTCGACCCGATCATCCGTGACTAACCAGATCCGCAGCCACCTAAGAGCTGCCAACCCCAGAGGAGAATGAGCATGACTTTTGCCTTCCGGTCCCGCCGCACAATCGCGGCGCTTATTGCCGCGACCCTCCTTGGCGCAGGCGCCGCCAGCGCCAAGGACCTGACCATCGGTTGGGCCGAGACGATCGATACGTTGAACCCGGTGACCACCGGCGCGCGCAACGTCGGGCCGCTTCTCGCCAATGTCTTCGACACGCTGGTCTGGCTGAACAAGGATTTTCAGGTCGAGCCGCTGCTGGCAAAGTCCTGGAAGGTTTCGGCCGACGGCAAGTCCTATACATTCACGTTGCGCGACGACGTGAAATTCCATGACGGAACCCCGTTCGATGCCGACGCGGTGGTGGCGAACTTCGCCTATATCACTGACAAGAACACGCAGTCGAAGATCTCGCGTGGACTGCTTGGCCCTTGCCTTGATGCGAGTGCGAGTGGCAAATATGAGGTGACGATCAACTGCACCGAGCCTTATGCGCCGCTTCTCGCACAGATGGGTGAGGCCTATCTCGGCATGCAGTCGCCGGCCGCAATCAAGCAATATGGCGCCGATCTCGGCGCCCATCCGATCGGTACCGGCCCCTTCAAGTTGCAGTCCTATGCCCAGGACCAGAGCCTGGTGCTGGTCAAGAACCCCGACTACAACTGGATGGCGCCTTCGCTTGAGCACCAGGGACCGGCCGCGATCGACAAGCTGACCTTCCAGATCGTCACCAACCCGCAATCGCGCGTGCAGCAGTTCCAGAGCGGCCAGAGCCAGGTCATGCAGCAGGTTCCGGGCCTCTACTGGAAGGCGCTGAGCGCGTCCGGCAAATATAGCGGATACGAAGTGCCGATCAGCGGCATGGGCATCTTTGCTCCGATCAACACCCAGCTCGAGCCGACCAACGACATCCGCGTCCGCAAGGCGATCCTCCATATCATCGACCAGAAGAACGTGATCCAGTTGGCCGAGGCCGGCGTGTTCCCGCCGAGCTACACCCCGCTATCGGAAGGCATGCTCGGCTATGCTCCCGAGCTTGCAAAAATGTATCCGCATGATCTGGAAAAGGCGGCGGCACTTCTGACCGAAGCCGGTTATACCAAGGGCAATGACGGTTGGGAAAAGGATGGCAAGCCGCTTACCGTGCAGTTGACCGCCATCTCGAACAAAGCGCACTACATGGCGCAGGCGCAGGCAATCCAGGGCTACCTCAACGAGTTCGGCTTCAAGGCAAACCTGGAAGCGATGGCCTCTCCTGCATGGCTTGCCGCCAACACCGCAGGCAAATCGACGCTGACGCCCTCGCAATATATCGGCGTCGACCCTGATGCGATGCACTTCTGGTATCTGAAAGACCAGTATTTCAACTGGTCGAAATTTTCGGATGACAAGCTGACCGCACTGTTCAACCAAGGTCGCTCCGAGGTCGATCCCGAGAAGCGCAAGCCGATCTATGTCGAG
>NZ_JBEVLL010000129.1:0-5356 GCF_040509215.1 Devosia sp. | reverse complement strand
ATCCTCCGCCCCCTCGCTATCACGGTTTTTGTATCGGTTCAATTTTCACTTGACCCGGCCCTCGCAAAGGCGCAGACTTGAACCGGTTCAAGAAATACTCCATTCAAAAATTGAACCGATTCAACATTTGGATACGAAAGGGACTAAGCAATGATTCCCGCCAGCTATCTCTACAAGGACATCTACCGCCAGACCTGGCTCGACGCCGATCTCGAATGCGCCAAGGCCCGCCAAAATTCATCCGGCGGCGGCGGTCACCCCATCCGGACCTTCATCGCACTCCTCACGCGCATGACGGGCAATCGGCATCCACGCCCCATTTCCCTCGCCTCAGATCCCTGCTGAGGCGAGCGGGGCCACATTGCTGCCGGCAAATCGCCGCGTCCAAGGCCCGTTCGTCATAGTCAAACCCCATTTGCATGTTTGAGTGCCCTCATCCACAACGATGAGACGCCTATCCCATGCATCTATTCTCGTCTCGCGGGCGGAAAGGCCTGAAAGTGAAGATGGCTGTAGCCGCAGGCTTCGCCACCGCACTTGGTCTTGCCGGCGCATTTCTCGCGGGTGTTACGCCTTCCCTGGCTGCCGATCTTGCGACGCAGCCCGATACCCAGGTGGCCATCTTCATGGTGCCGCTGACTATTCTGATCCTGACCATGCTGTTTGAAGTCGGACGCTTCGTCTGGCGCAACCGCATCCCAGTTTCGGCGCCGGCTCGCCAGCGCCGCACAGATTGGTCAGTGGCCAAAACCCGCTGATCAATACCCCGTGGCATGAGCCCTCCATGCCGCGAGCTCTTCTCCAAAGTCCTTCGGCCGGCCTAGCGCCGGCCTTTTTTCTGCCTGTCCGCTGAATGTGCCTTCGCGACGACGCTATGCCCCACGCCCCGGCACCTTGCGCAATACGACGCCGAGCACCCGCCATCCCTGGCCCGGCTCATCCATCAATTGATAGACGGCTTCATAAAGGTCGAGGTCCGGCCCCACCAGCTTGACCACCTGCAACACCACGCCGCTCTCGGTCTTCTCGTAACTACCAAAACTGTGCGAGCGCGCGTCGACGATAGGCCCGTAACCAGACCGCTTCACATCGGCAAGAAACCGCTCGGGATCGCTATAGGTCTCCCGAAACCCGGCACTGGCCAAACCCAGCGCGACCTCGGCATTACCACTTTGCAGCGCCTCGATTTGCCCGGTTACCGTCACCTGCCAGGGCGTGGCTTCCTGCGACAGCGCCATGCCGATGCCGCTCAGGAAAAACACCAGCGCCACAAAAAACCGAACCATGATCACCGCCTCCGCCGGGGATGCCCACCGGCCACAAGCGCCGGGACGCTGGTCCCATGCAAATATCTACGTCTTCTGCGCGTAAAAGTTTCAGAGGCAGCCTGAAGCCCTCCATGCCGTCGCTACATCGCTCAAGTCCTCTTTCGGTCTTGCCGGTACTCCGCTTCAGGTTCACACTCCTCGAACCGATCGACTCCCAGCTCGCTCGGCTGCTTGTCGATTGGTCCAACGCAAGGAGGACCTGACCATGATCGTCGACACCATCCTGCAACTCAAGGGCACTGCGGTTCACACCCTGCGCGATAGCGATACGCTGAGCGACGCCGTTGCCATGCTTAACTCCCACAATATCGGCGCCATAGTCATCGTCGGCATTGGCGAGAGCGTGATCGGCATCCTGTCCGAGCGCGACATCGTCCGGCAATTGAGCAAGAACCCGTCCGTCGCCCTCGCCCAATCCATTGGCGCAGTCATGACCCGCGCCGTCGTCACCTGCGACCGCACCACCGCGATTTCCGAAGTCATGGAGCGCATGACCCACCGCCGCATCCGCCACATGCCCGTGGTCGATGGCGACCGCCTCACCGGCATCATTTCCATCGGCGACGTGGTCAAGCTCAAGATCGAGGAAGTCGAGCACGAAGCCGAGGTCCTGCGCGAATATATCGCCAGCTAGGTGCATCCGGCCCCGCAAACAAAAATCCCCGCTTTCGCGGGGATGATCTGGTGCCGGAAACGAAGCCTAGTAGACCCGGATCGACGACAGGTTGCGCGCCAGATAACGGTTCAACACCGGCTGGCTCTCGATGATGCGCTCGCAATAGGACTGGAAGCCCCGATCACGGCAGGCGGCAGCCGAAACATTCCCGGTCACTTCCACCGAGGAGAAGCGGTTGTCTTTGCCATAGAGCTTGAGGTCATTGAACACCTGCCCCGGCCCGGCGCAAAGCGAAGCGCCCGTAAAGTTGCGGCCCTCATAGAAGCACACCTGCCCCAGTCCACCAGCCGGATAGTCCGGACGAACGAGAAACAGCGGACCGTCAGGCCCAGCGCCAAAGCTCAACGCTTCAAGTCCGGTCCAACCACGACCGCCATCGCCATCCACCAGGCACCAAGTCACCTGGCACCGAATAATGCGGATAGCGCTGTCCTCAGCAATCGCCCCTGTCACCTCGTAAGCGGCCCCTGGCCCCTTGCGCAGCGTCAGATCGACCTGAGCCCAGCCATGCGACCCAACATCGGACGCGGCCATGACGGGAGAAAACAGGGATAGCCCGAAACCGATAGCGAGAGCCAAGCTCTTCAAGCGCTTCATGGAAAGAGAATCCCCAGATGAAAATCAGCGGGACTTTATCTTGGCCCCCCGCCGCGGCCAAGGGGCAAGAAAAAGCGGCGCCATACTTTTGTACAGCGCCGCTTTGACTAATTAGCGAATGCGAACCGAGGCGACATAGTCGTCGAAATCATTGAGCGAGCTGGCGCTGGTCGTATAGGTGCGGCAGCTACGATAGTTGGGCTCAGAGCAAACCTGCACCGAATACCCGCCCTGGTTGTCGATCGAGGAAATCCGATCGGTCCATTCACGCAGGTCGCGCACGCTGTCGCCGGCAGCAAGGCAGAAGCTCTGGCCGCGGAAATTCGTGCGGTCGTAGAAGCAGACTTCGTCATAGACCGGTTCCGGCACCGGCTGGATAACCGGCGGGCGCGGCGGACGTGGCGGCTGCTGCGGATTGCCGATGCCGATATTCACGTTCGGGCCATTGGGGCCGAGGTTGAAGCCAAACGACAGGCCCGGCTGGGTCGGATTGACCGGCTGGCCACCGCCCGCAGCAAGATAAGTCGCCGAAACCCAGCCATCGGGACCCGGCTTGGACACATAGCACCAGGTACCCTGGCACTGCTGCACATCGACCTGCTGGCCGCGGCGAACCGTATCGACCACGCCGTAATTGGTGCCCGGACCCGAGCGCACGTTGACATTGCTGGTTACTGTACCGGGCGCGGCCTGCGCAGCCGGCAGAAACACGACAACTGCGGTCGTGGCCACTGCAACGGCGGTTGCGACGTTGAGCAAGGTTTTGCGGGTATGGCGGTTCATGACTATTCCCTCTTCCACCACGTCCGGGATTGACGCACAAAACCCGGCGCGGAATTCGTTACGATGCAGAAACGGGTACGGTCTTCAAAGAGTTCCGGCCCCGCGTGGATTCAAAAGCTTAGGAGACAGCGACCGACAATCACGACAGACTTCATGGTTCAGCCCCAGCACCAAAGCGCTTCACACGCCTTGTCGCTCCTCCAGCCTGAACGCAGTCTGAATGTATTGGGTCAGCCTTGCGGGATCACCCGCTTTTGGCCGTTATCGTCAAGAGAAACATAAACGAAGCGACCCTCGGTAACCTTCTTGCGGTCGTCGAGCTGCTGGCGCCGCACCCAGGCTTCGAGCCCGACGGTGATCGAGGTCCGGCCGATCCGTTCGATCGTCGTATAGACGCAGAGCACGTCGCCCACTTTCACCGGCGCAATGAAGGTCATGGCCTCGACGGCCACCGTCACTACCCTGCCCTTCACGCGCTCGACAGCGGCGATGGCGCCGGCAATGTCCATCTGGCTCATCACCCAGCCGCCAAAAACGTCGCCCGCCGCGTTGGTGTCGGCCGGCATGGCCAGGGTGCGGATGCTCAATTGCCCCTGCGGTTCGCTCATCACTGTCTCGCTCATTCTGGTCCTTTCACCGGCCACCGGCCGACAGCCTCTTCCCAGTGCTTGCGGCACAGCGAGAGATAGACTGATTTCTCGATCGACACCTGGTCACCATCTGTCAGCACGCGCCCATCCACGCTCTGCCGCACGACCATTGTCGCTTTGGCGCCGCACGTACAGATGGTGCGAATTTCGCGCATCACGTCGGCAACGGCCAGCAGTTCCATCGAGCCGGGAAAGAGCTTCCCCTGGAAGTCCGTACGCAGGCCAAAGCACATCACCGGAATGCGCAACCGGTCCGCCACGCGCGCCAACTGCCACACCTGATCGCGCTCGAGAAACTGCGCCTCGTCGACAAACACGCAATCGACCTTGGATTCTTCATGCTGGTCGCGGATCGACTGGTAGAGGTCGTCACCAGCCGCATAGAGCTCGGCCGGTTCGCTGATGCCGATACGCGACGCAATCAGCCCGATCCCGTCTTCGACATAGAGTGCCGAAGTATAGAGCAGCGGCCGCATACCGCGCTCGCGATAGTTGTAAGCGGCCTGCAGCAGCAAGGTGGACTTGCCGGCATTCATCGCGGCATAGGAAAAATAGAGTTTGGCCATCGTCCGCCTCAGAAGCTTCGGCTCTTTCTCGCGCAGTGTGGCGATTGGAGCGAGGCCTATTCTGGACGGTCCACAAAAAAGGGCCGCCCTAGGGGCGGCCAAGGCCTACGTGTCGAAGCTAACGAGCCTCGGGCAGATGCGTCCGCGAGCCTGGGGGCCGGTGCGAACGGCGCATCCGGCATGCATGGGCTGCCCCGGAGCATTTTTAGACTAGGGGCCTTACATGACGGAGGCATGAAGCCGTTCAGCCAGCATTCAGGCTCCGGGCACCATGTTGGAGTCACCGAGTAGAGAGTTTCAGCCAATGCGTTTTGCCCGTAGCCTCGTCATTGCCCTTGCCGCCCTGATCGCCACGCCCGCTTTCGCCTCCCCCGCAGGTGTCTGGGAATTGGAAGGCAAGGACACGCGCTTCCAGCTCGAAATGTGTGGCGATGGCACGCAGCTCTGCGGCCTGCTCACCTGGCTGAGCGATGTGGACTATAACGAGCAGTATAAGCCCTATCTCAACCGCCCCATGGCCGACCACATGCGCCAGTCAGGTCCAAACCGCTGGAAGGGCGACATCAAGCTCTTTGGCTACAACCTGTCTGGCACCCTGACCCAGCGCAGTGAGAACCACATGACGCTGCACGGCTGCGCCGTGCTCGTGATCTGCAAGACCTACGAGATGTATCGCTACACCGAGTAGCGCTAGAGTCTGCTTGGAAACACGCTGCGGCGCGACAAATGCCGGTGGCTTTCGAGAACCGGAACGGA
>NZ_JBEVLL010000128.1:0-5792 GCF_040509215.1 Devosia sp. | reverse complement strand
GCAGATGAGCGCGGCCATCTGGAACACCATGCTGTTCGGGCTGACGGTGACGGTGCTGAGCCGGCTCATAGCCGTCTTTGTCGGCATGATCTCGGGCTATCTCGGGGGCAAGTGGGACCAGTTTCTCATGACGATCAACGATACGATGATCGCCCTGCCGAACCTGCCCATCCTGCTGCTGGTCTATTTCGTCATGCGCGACCAGATGAGCTGGCCGATCCTGGCGCTGACGGCGGCGCTGCTGGGCTGGAACTATGATGCGCGGCTGATCCGATCGGTGACGCTGAGCCTGAGGAACCGCGAATTCACCCGCCATGCGGTGTTCGCCGGCATGAGCGTGCCGCAAATTCTGGTGCGCCAGCATCTGCCCTATGTGATGCCCGTCATCTTCTTTACGGCGATGAACAATCTCATCTGGGCCATCGGGCTTGAGGTGACGCTCTCGGTGCTCGGGTTCTCGGACATCAACCGGCCGACCATTGGCGGGATGATCTACTGGGCCAACCAGCACCAGGCCATCATTGCCGGCATCTGGTGGTGGATCGCCTTCCCGATCATTGCGGTGGTGCTGCTGTTTCTCGGGCTCTTCCTGCTCGCCATTTCGGTCAACGAATATATCGACCCTCGTAGTCGCCTTAGCCGGATGGGAGCGTAGCCATGCTTGCCGCAGTCGAAAACAAGCCGGTCAGCGTGGAAACGAAGCCCGTGCTGCGGGTAGAGGGCCTCAAGGCCTACTATCAGATGAACTACTTTGGCGTGCGCCGCGAAGTGCGGGCCGTCGACGATGTGAGCCTGACCATCAATCGCAATGAAATCTACGGGATTGCCGGGGAGTCATCCTCGGGGAAATCCTCGCTGATCAAGACCATTGCCGGCGCCATCACGCCGCCGCTGCGGGTGGTGGAAGGCTCGGTGAAATTCGATTTCGGGGGCAAGGAACTGGACGTCTATGCCCAGCGCCCGGCGATGAAGGCGGCGCGGTGGAAGCATCTTTCCTATGTGATGCAGGGTTCGATGAATGTGCTGAACCCGGTGCGCAAGGTGAAGCATGCTTTTCATGACTTTGCCTTCAAGCATATGGGGCTGCGCGAGGGAGAGTTTCGGGCGCGGGTGGAGAGCCACCTGCAGCGCATCGGACTTGATCCGCGGGTGCTTGAATCTTATCCGCACCAGCTTTCGGGCGGCATGCGGCAGCGATTGACCATTGGGCTCGCGACAGTGTGCGAGCCGGAATTCATCATTGCCGACGAGCCGACGACGGCACTCGACGTCCTGGTGCAGCAGGATGTGCTGGCGCTGATAAAGGGCGTGCAGCAGCGCATGGGGTCGTCGATCATTTTCGTCACCCACGACATGACGGTGCATGCGGCGATCGCGGACCGGATCGGGATTGTCTATGCCGGGCGACTGGTGGAAGAGGGGCCGACGCTGGATGTGTTTCAGCGCCCGCAGCATCCCTATACGGCACATCTGATCGCCAGCCTGCCGCGCATTGGCGATACGCGGAAGCGCGTGGCGTTGCCGGGCAAGCCGCCGAACCTGGCTGATCCACCGAGCGGGTGTCGCTTCCATCCGCGCTGTCCGTTGGCGGTCGACAAATGCAAGAGCGAGAACCCGCCCTTGCTGGCACGCAATAGTGGCCGGGTAGCCTGCTGGCGTGCCGGGGAGGTGGAGGCCGCATGACCGCGCTGCTCGAACTAGAAGACGTCAACAAAGACTATCGCGTCGGCGGTTTTCTCGATCGCTCGACGTTGCACGCCGTCAAGCATGTGAGTTTTACGCTCGATGCGGAAAAGCCGGAAATCTTCACGGTGGTTGGGGAGTCGGGCAGCGGCAAGACGACGACGGCGCGCATGATCCTTGGCAACGAGACGCCGACCAGCGGCACGCTGCGCTTCATGGGGAAGGATATTGCCGCGGTGCGCACGCGTAAGGAGCGGCTCGAATTCATGTCGCGGGTGCAGCCGATTTTCCAGAACCCGTTCGAGGCGTTCAATCCGCTGACGACGCTCGACTATTATCTGTTCTCGACGGCACGGCGGTTTCTGGGGCTGAAGGACAAGGCGGCGGTGGAGGCCGCGACCGATAAATCGCTGCAGCATGTGGGCCTGTCGCTCGCCGAAGTGCGCGGGCGGTATTCGCATGAGCTTTCGGGCGGGCAGTTGCAGCGTATCGCGGTGGCGCGGGCGCTTATTCCGGGGCCGAAGCTGATCGTGGCGGATGAGCCGGTTTCGATGGTCGATGCGTCGCTGCGCATGTCAATCGTCAACCTCTTCCGGGAGCTGCGCGATACGCTCGGGGTGTCGATCATCTACATCACGCACGATCTTTCGACGGCCTATTACATTTCGGATCGCGTCATAATCATGCACAAAGGAGATGTGGTGGAGGCGGGGCGCGCCGAGGATGTGCTCGGTAATCCGACCCACGAATATTCCCGTGCCCTGAGGAGCGCGGTGCTGCCGCCGGATCCGGTCGTTGCCAGCGCGATCATTCGCGAGAAGCTGCGGGCGCTCTAGGGTGCGCGGATCTTCACGTGATGACGGGCTGCAAACGGCGATCTTCTGCGCTTCCGGTGCTCACGTACTTAACGTACGCTCCGCTCCGGTTCTCGAAAACCACCGTTTTCGCCTCGTCCTGACGTGAATCTCCACACACCATAGCGTCGGGGCTAGGCCGCAGGGCCGTATCGTTTGGAGGAAATTTTGGCTGAATCCCTGGAAGGCAAGATTGCCGTTATCACTGGTGCTGCGTCCGGCATTGGGCTGGCGAGCACCAAGGCGCTGCTAGCGGAGGGCGCGACGGTGGTGATGGTGGACTGGAACCGGGAGGGGCTCGACCAGCTTGTGGCTGATCTTGGGGAGCGGGCCATTCCGCAGGTGACCAATCTGCTCGATGCGGAGAGCTGCAATGCGATGGTGCCGGAAATCCTCCAAAAGGTGCCGCATATCGACATTCTCTACTGCAATGCCGGGACCTATATCGGCGGCGATCTGACCGAGACGACGCCGGAAGCGATCGACCGGATGCTCAATCTCAACGTCAATGCGGTGATGAAGAACGTGCATGCGGTGTCCCCGCACATGATCGGGCGGAAGACCGGCGATATCGTTGTGACTTGTTCGATTGCCGGGCATTTCCCGACCTATTGGGAGCCGGTCTATTCGGGCTCGAAATGGGCGATCACCAGCTTTGTGCAGGGCATGCGGCGGCAAATGGTGCCGCATGCGGTGCGGGTGGCGCAGGTGTCGCCGGGGCCGGTGGTTTCGGCGCTGCTCGCCGACTGGCCGGAGGAAAACCTGCGCAAGGCCAAGGAAAGCGGGAGCCTGATGGACCCCGAGGAAGTGGCGGATGCGGTCGTCTATATGCTGACGCGCAAGCGCACGGTGACGATCCGCGACATGATCGTGCTGCCGAGCAATTTTGATCGTGTCTGAGAGGGGCAAGATGTCGTTTTCGGGCAGGACGGTCATTGTCACCGGGGCGGGCAAGGGGATTGGCCGGGCCTGCGCGCAGGTGCTGGCGGAGCGAGGCGCGGAGGTCGTGGCACTGAGCCGGACGGCGGCTGACCTTGAGAGCCTCCATACTGAGATCGGGTGCCGGACGGTGGTGGTCGATCTTATCGATCCAAAGGCTGCGCGGGCGGCGATGGCGGAGGCGGGGACCTGCGATTTCCTCGTCAACAGCGCCGGGATCAATGTGCTCGAAAGCGTGCTCGACATGACCGAGGCGGGCTATGAGGCGGTGCTGGGGATCAATCTTCGGGCCGCTTTGATCACCTGCCAGGAGTTTGCGCGGCGGCGCGTCGAGGCGGGTGGGGGTGGCGCGGTCGTCAACATCACCTCCATTGCCGGGCATCGCGGCTTTCAGGATCACCTGGCCTATGCGGCCTCCAAAGCGGGGCTCGAGGGGGCCAGCCGGGTGCTCGCCAAGGAGCTGGGGCCGCATGGCATCAGGGTGAATTGCGTGGCACCGACGATCACGCTGACCGAGCTCGCAGCGGTGGCCTGGAGCGATCCCAAGAAGAGCGAGCCGATGATGGTTCGTCATCCGCTTCAGAGGTTTGCGTTGGCCGAGGAAGTGGCGCACAGCGTTGCAATGTTGCTGTCGAACGATAGCGCGATGGTCTCGGGAGCGGTGCTGCCGATCGATGGCGGGTTCCTCTCCGTCTGACCTGACAGGCAGCCGTAATCGCTGAAATTTCTGACGTTCGCCGGAGGGTTTTAGGCGACGTCTTCTAGCCTGTGACACCGTGTGCGACAGGCGGTGTCATCAACCCTTCTCCGATCCTTCGTCGATCCGACACACAGTCTTAGTCAAAGCGCCATGGCTTTGAGAACCACCTGTCATGCGGGGCGCCTAGGAGTCCGCCCGCCAAACGGCCTCAAATTCGGAGACAGGCTCAAATGACTCGCACCCGGCTGCTCAGTGCAGCGTCCACGATCGCAGTGCTTTCCATCGCAGCTGCTGCACCTGCCATGGCCCAGACCAAGTTCGAATTCTGGTATGGCCTTTCCGGCGACCTTTCCGAGCGCGTGCAGGACATGTGCCGCGGCTTCAACGAATCTCAGGCCGACTATGAGATCGTGTGCGTCAGCCAGGAAAACTACGACAACACCCTGCAGAACACGATCGCTGCCTACCGCGCCAACAAGCAGCCGACCGTCACCCAGATCTTCGACGCCGGTACGCTCGACCTGATGCTTTCGGGCGCCTACATGCCGATCCGCGAACTGATGTCGTCGAACGGCTACGAAATCGACTGGGACAACTACCTCTCGGGTATCGCGTCCTACTTCTCGACCTCGACCGGCGAAATGCTGTCGCTGCCGTTCAACAACTCGACCGCCGTCATCTATTACAACACCGACGCGCTGGCCAAGGTTGGCTTCGACGGCCTTCCCCAGACCTGGGAAGAAGTCGAAACCGTCGGTCGCGCCATGAAGGAAGCCGGCTACGAGTGCCCGATCGCTCTCGATCCGTCGGGTGCATGGCAGTGGTTCGAACAGTTCTCCGCCATCCACAACCAGCCTATCGCCACCAAGGGCAACGGTTTTGGCGGTCTCGACGCCGAAATGGTCGTGAGCCAGGGCAAGTTCGTTGACCAGCTCACCTGGATCAAGAAGATGTACGATGAAGGTATCATCGTTCATAAGTCCAAGGACGCTGGCGAAACCGCCAACGACGCCTTCGTCAACGGCAAGTGCCAGATCTCCTCGTCCTCCGTTGCCGACCACGGCACCATTGGCAAGCAGGCCGCCGAAGGCGTGCACTGGGCCAATGCCATGCTCCCGATCTGGTCGGACACCGAACGCACCAACTCGCTGGTTGGCGGCGCTTCGCTCTGGACCCTCAAGGGCAAGTCGGAAGAGGAATACAAGGGCGCCGCAGCGTTCTTCAACTACCTCGCCCAGCCCGAACAGGCCCAGACCTGGTCGACCATCACCGGCTACGTTCCCGTGACCATGGCTGGCTTTGAAGCCATGAAGGCCAACGGCTTCTACGAAGAAGCTCTCTACAAGGGCCGTGAACTGGCCGTTGAATCGCTGACCTTCACCCCGCCGACCGAGAACAGCCGTGGCATCCGCCTTGGCAACTATGCCTCGATCCGCGCCGAAATGGTCAAGACCATCCAGGACGTGCTGTTCAACAACGCTCCGGTTCTCGAGAGCCTCCAGGCGTTCGACGCCAAGGGCAACGAAATCCTGCGTCGCTTCGAGCAGACCTACAAGGGCGCCCAGCTCCCCTGATCGCCTGATCTGATCGCACGGACGGCACCAGCCGCCCGTGCA
>NZ_JBEVLL010000127.1:0-7660 GCF_040509215.1 Devosia sp. | reverse complement strand
AAATCGGCTCCTTGCCGATATCGAGCATGACCGGCACGGCGAGGGGCGAAATCTGGTGCAGGGGCTTGTGAACGATGTGGGATTTCACACGAGCCAGCATATTGCCGAGGCGCTCGATGTCGAGGAGGCCGCGAGCGGCGTCGCGGCGGGTGGCTTCGATGAGGATGTGGTCGGGCTCGTGCTGATAGAGCACGTCGTAGATGATGTCGCTGCTCATGGTGATCTGGCGGCCGGACTTTTCCTTGCCGGGGTGGCGGCGCTCAATGAGGCCGGAAATGATGGCGCAGTTGCGGAAGGTGCGCTTCATCAGGGCGGATTCGTCGAGCCAGGATTCGAGATCATCGCCGAGCATGTCTTCGTCGAAGAGTTCGTCGAGTGAGAGGCGATCGGTGCGGATCAGCGCCGAGAGATCGCCGAGGCCCCAGACGGCGAGCGCATATTCGCTGGCGACGAAGCCGAGGGGGCGGGCGCGCATGCGTTCGAGACGGCGGGTGAGGAGCATGCCGAGGGTCTGGTGCGCGAGGCGGCCTTCGAAGGGGTAGCAGACCATGAAATGATTGGTGCCGCGGGGGAAGGTCTCCACCAAGAGACTATCGCGGCGGGGTAGGACGGAAAAATCGCGTTGCAGGCGGAGCCAGTCCGCGACCTGGTTGGGGAGTTTTTGCCACTCGTCGGGGGTGTCCATGATGCGACGGACGCGTTCGGCGAGATAGGTCGAGAGTGGGAATTTGCCGCCATAGTAAGACGGGACCTTGGGGTCTTTGGTAAAGGCGCGCGAGACGAAGGCTTCGTTGTCTTTCATGCCTTCGAAAGCGACGATTTCGCCGCCGAAGATGAAGGTGTCGCCCACGGTAAGCGTGCCGAAGAAGTACTCTTCCATTTCGCCGAGGACGCGGCCGCCAGCGCCGATGGGGCCGGTGGTGCGGCCGCGCTTCTGCTCCTTGGAGCGGATGAGGCGGACGCGGACCATGGGCTCTTCGATGATGGTACCGATGTTGAGGCGGTACTGCTGGGCGACCGAGGGGTGGGAGAGGCGCCAGGTGAGGTCGGGGTTTTGCTTGAGGCGCGCATAGCGCTCATAGGCACGGAGGGCATAGCCGCCGGTGGCGACGAAATCGAGGACGCGGTCGAATTTGGGGCGCGTGAGGTCGTGATAGGGCCAGGCGCGGGTGATTTCGGCATAGAGATCATCGGCGAGGAATGGTTCGGCGCAGGCCATGCCGAGGATGTGTTGGGCAAGGACGTCGTAGCCGCCGGGGTGGGGATCTTCGCTGTCCTGATGGTTTTCCGAAACCGCCTCGACGGCCGCTTCGCATTCCAGGACCTCGAAGCGGTTGGAGGGGACGAGAAGCGCCTTTGAGGGTTCATCGAGCCGGTGATTGGCGCGACCGATGCGCTGCAGCATGCGCGACGAGCCTTTTGGCGCGCCGACCTGGACGACGAGATCGACGTCGCCCCAGTCGATGCCCAAATCTAGGGTCGAGGTACAGACGACGGCCTTCAGCTTGCCGTCGGACATGGCGGCCTCGACCTTGCGCCGTTGTTCCACCGACAGAGAGCCGTGGTGAAGGGCGATAGGGAGCATGTCTTCGTTGATGTTCCAGAGACCCTGGAACAGCATTTCGGCCTGGGAGCGGGTGTTGACGAAGAGGAGCGTCGTCTTGTGCTGCTTGATCGTCTCGTAGAGTTCGCGATGGGCATAGTTGGCCGAGTGGCCGGCCCAGGGTAGGCGCTCTTCGGTTTCGAGAATGGCCAATTCGGGCGGGGCGCCGCCGATCATGCGGAGGAGATCGGTGGGGCGATCGGGATGCGGCTGGGCGATCCAATCGCGGAGAAGATCGGGGCGAGCAACGGTGGCCGAAAGCGCGGTGATGCGCATGTCGGGCGCGAGCTTGGCAAGGCGCGCGAGGCCGAGGGAGAGGAGATCGCCCCGCTTGTTGGTCACGAGCGCATGGAGTTCGTCGAGGACGACGCGGCGAAGGGTGCCGAACATGAGTTCGGCGTGGGGATGCGAAATCAGGAGGGCAAGCTGCTCGGGGGTGGTGAGAAGGATATGGGGCGGCTTTACACGCTGGCGGGTGCGCTTGCTGGCGGAGGTGTCGCCGGTGCGAGCTTCCACCGATATGGGCAGGCCCATGTCGTCGATGGGATTGGAGAGGTTGCGGTGCACGTCGACCGCGAGGGCCTTTAGCGGCGAAATGTAGAGCGTGTGGAGGCCCTGGAACTTGCCATCGACCAGCTCGGAGAGCGTGGGCAGGAAGCCGGCCATGGTCTTGCCAGCGCCGGTGGGGGCGATGAGGAGCTGGCTGGCGCCTGACTGGTAGCTTTTGAGGACGTCGAGCTGGTGCTGACGGGGCGACCAGCCGCGCGACGCGAACCAGTTGGCGATGATTGGAGGAAGAGCGGAGTCCGCGAAAGTTGACAACAGGCACCTACTGCAAATCACCCACAAGCCTATATGATGGTCTCAACACTGCCAAACGGAGCCGACCGATGACAGAAGACAGCCGACCCGCATCTCGTTCCGGTCTTGAGCGCCTATTGGGCGATCGGCCGGGGTCCCTCGCCATCAAGCTGGTGCTGATTTCGCTGTTTGTCGGCTTCATCATGTCGGTGTTCGGGTTTGATGCCGCCGACCTCGTGCGTGGCGCCGTGGATGCCGTTCGCGATATGCTGCGCGATGGTGGCGCGGTGTTCAGGCAGTTGGGGACCTATGTGCTGACGGGCGCTGCGATCGTCTTGCCGGTCTGGCTGATCCTGCGCCTGATGCAGAGGCGCTGATGCTTGAGGGACGGCTGAAGCTGACGCCGATCGATGCGCTGACCGAATTGACATGGAAGGCGCAGGAGCTGGCGGAAAAAGCCGGCGGCAGGCGCGTGGCCATTGGGCTGGCGGGAGGCCCCGGGACCGGCAAATCGACGCTGGCCGCGGAGTTGGTAGCGGCGCTGAATGTGTCGGCGCCGGGCTCGGCGGCGCTGGTGCCGATGGATGGCTTCCATATGAAGCACGCCAAGCTCGAGGCGATGGGACAGACCGACTTCAAGGGCGCGCCGCATACATTCGAGGGCGGGGAGTTCGTTGCGTTTCTCGGGCGGCTGAAGGCGGCAACGGACGCGGTGAGCGGGCCGGGCTATTCGCGAAAGATCGAGGATACGGTCGAGGACGCTTTTACGATCGCGCCGGAGGTAAAGGTGCTGGTGGTCGAGGGCAATTATCTGCTGCTCGGGGACGAGCCCTGGGCCGAGGTAAAGTCGCTGCTCGATTTTTCCGCCTTTATCGTCGTGCCGCGGGAATTGGTGCGGGCGCGGCTGATGAAGCGGCATGGCGAAGAGGGGCTTTTCACCGAGGAGCGCAATCGGGCGCATATCGAGCGCAATGATTTGCCCAATTATGATCGCGTGATGCTGTCGCAGGATCGGGCCGATGTGGTGATCGAGCTGGATGTCGAGCGGTGAATAGCTGGGGCATTGCCGTGGCAATTCTGATCGGCGCGGCGATGGTTGCCGGCGCCGTGCTGCTGCGACCAAGTCCGTTCCGGGAATGCGTCACAATCATCTCGGCCGATATATTCCATCAGAACCTGACGGCGACGCTTGATCCGCGCGATGTCGAGGCCGAGGCCGCGCGGATCTGTTCGGGCGTGGCGGTCTGAGGCCTATTCGGCTTCGCCGCGGGCCCAGGCGTCGGTCTTGCTGCCGACGAGTTCGGAAATGTTCTTCTTGCCGGCCGAGCGCACCCCGGCGACGAGGCCGCGCTTGATGCGGTCGAGTAGGTCAAGGCCACCAAAAACCATGGCCGAATAGAGCTGGATGGCATTAGCGCCGGCTTCGATTTTCGCCAGAGCCGTTTGCGGGGAATGAATGCCGCCGACGCCAACGAGCGGCAGGGCGCCGACGCGCTGGCGCATCTGGGCAAGGCGCTGGGTGGAAAGCGGGAAGAGCGGTTTGCCGGAGAGGCCGCCGGTCTCATCGGCGTTTTCCATGCCGGCGACGGGATCGCGCGACAGGGTCGTATTGGAGACAATAAGGCCGTCGAGATCGGTCGCGAGGATGACGCGGGCAATGGCGTCCATGGCCGCTTCGTCGAGATCGGGCGCGATTTTCAGGAGGACGGGCACGCGGGTTTTCGCCTTGGCGCGGGCGGACAGCACGGCGTCGAGAAGTCGGGTGAGAGCTTCGTCGGCCTGAAGATTGCGGAGGCCGGGGGTGTTGGGCGAGGAAATGTTGACGGTCAGGTAGTCGGCAAGATCGGCGAAACGCTGGATGCCGAGGACATAGTCGGCGACAAAATCCTCGCTGTCCTTGTTGGCGCCAATATTGACGCCGAGGGCGGCGGGCACGCGCAGACCTTTCAGGCGCGCAAAAGCGGCGTCGTGGCCTTCATTGTTGAAACCCATGCGATTGATGACGCCATCGGCAGGGGCGACGCGGAAGAGGCGAGGTTTTGGATTGCCGGTCTGCGGGCGCGGGGTCACGGTGCCGATCTCGACCATGCCGAAACCCATGAGGGCGAGCGGACGCGGGACTTCGGCGTTCTTGTCAAAACCAGCGGCCATGCCGACGGGATTTTTCAGTTCAAGGCCGCAGAGGGTCGTTGCGAGTTCGGGCGTATCCTTGTGCTCCTGCTGGGGTGCGAGACCCAGGCGCAGGGCGGTGATGGTGGCACCGTGGGCGGTCTCGGGGTCCATGCGCAGCAGCGTATCACGCGTCAGATTGGCGAGGCCGGCATTGCGCAGCAGCGGAGCGAAGGCGGAGAAAATCATTTGACACCCGAGGGCAAGACACAGGAGCCGTCCGCGGCGACGCTGATCGGTTCTTCCCAGACGACAGACGAAAGTTTGAGGGGGCCGCCATAAAGGTGCGGAAAGAGTTCGCCCCCTCGTGAGGGCTCCCAGACGAGATCATCGCCCAGATCGGCCGTCGGGACGGCGAGCAGCAGCAGGCCCGCCTGGCCGGCAAAGTGCAGCCGCAGCGTTTCGGACAATTGTGCCGCCGTCGAGAAGTGCATGTAGCCATCCTTGGCGTCGATGGGCATGCCTTCAAACTGGCCGGAAAGGCGCGCCGGGGCGAAGGCCACGGCAGTGGTGATTTTGTAGATCAGCTCGGGTGTCAACATGGGCGCGAACCTAGTTAAGTGATCAAGGCTGAGCAAGCATGTTTGCGCGGGCTTTACAGGGGGGGCGAGCGGGTATTAATCTAGGATTAATTTCCTCACCCCTGATCAATGTCCTTTTAACGGCTTCGACAATGCTTTCTCACCGGGCCATCTGGGATGGTATCGACGCGCTGGCGCAGCGTCACGGCCATTCGGTTTCGGCCCTGGCGCGCCTCGCCGGGCTCGATGCCACCGCGTTCAATGTTTCCAAGCGCGTGAGCAAGGATGGGCGCGAGCGCTGGCCGTCGACGGAGAGCATTTCCAAAATTCTGGAAGCGACAGGCGAAGGGTTCGACAGTTTCCTCGCTGGAGCAGGAGCGTTCATGCAGACCAGTAACACTGGCTTTGGACAGACGGTGCCGCTGCTGGGCCTGGCGCAGGCGGGCGCGGGCGGCTTTTTCGATAGTGCGGGATTTCCGGCCGGGGAAGGCTGGGACGAGGTTACCCTGCCCTCGCCTGTCGATCCCGGCATCTATGCGCTCGAAATCCAGGGCGACAGCATGGAGCCGCTTTATCGTGAGGGCGACCGGGTGGTGGTTTCGCCCACCGAGCAGGTGCGGCGCGGCGACCGGGTGGTGGTCAAGACACGCGAAGGCGAAGTGATGGCAAAGATCCTCTTTCGGCAGAGCGCCAAGCAGATCGAGCTGCATTCGCTCAATCCCGCCTATGAACCGCGGATGCTCAATACCAGGGATATCGAATGGATCGCGCGGATCATCTGGGCCAGCCAGTGACGGCGAAGCCGGCGACAGAGGCTGACGCCGAGGACTGGATTGCCATGCGGACGGCGCTGTGGCCGAGTGGCGGGAACGGCGCGCATGCGGCTGACATTGCCGAATTGCTGGCGGATGCTGGAGAGACGGTGAACCTGATCGCGCGTGGTGCGGATGGGGCGGCGCTGGGCTTTGCCGAGGCGGCGCTGCGGCGCGACTATGTGAATGGCTGCAAGACATCGCCGGTGGCCTTTCTCGAAGGGATTTTCGTGAAACCAGAAGCGCGTGGGCACGGCGTAGCACGGGCACTGGTTGGTGCCGTGGAAGCCTGGGGGCGAGAACAGGGCTGCACGGAATTCGCCTCGGATGCGGCGCCGGAGAATTCTGCGAGCCTCGATATGCATCGCGCGCTGGGTTTTGAGGAAACTCAGCGCGTAGTGTTTTTCAGGAAGGTGCTGGCCTAGTGCCTAGCGGCACCCTGCCCGGGCGAAGAGATCGGCCAGGATAATCGGCGTTGCCGGAGTTTCGGCCCAGCTTGCCGTATCGGGCGCGCCGGCGGAAAGAGCCGAGACGGCGACCTCTTCCGAGAGATCAAAACTACTGGTGCATCTGAGCGGTGTGGCGCCGCGGGCCACGGCTTCCGCAGCCATCAGGCCAGCGGTTTCGCCGACGCCGGCGAGATAGGCGACGACGGTGTTGCGGGCCGTGGCATCGCTGCGGGCGCGCTGGACCATTTCCATGACCTGGGTGACGGAAATCCGGCCTGTGCTGGTGGTTGGCGCCGCCCATGCGGGGGCGGTGGACAGGGCTACGAGAGCGAGGAGAGAAAAGGTGCGCATTGATGATCCTTATTGTTTTGCAATAATTTTTATTCCTCGTACGGCTTTTTATTATTGTCAGACAATAATTTTTGTGAGACCAATCGCTCATCGAAACGGGAGATGAGACGATGAGTGAGGCAATGGAAACCGCGTTTGGCAGCGACAGGGCTATTCAGGTCGCGCCGCGCATGGCGCTGCTGTTCAATGGCCTTTCCATCGCCGCGGTGACGCTGGCGACGCTGCTGCCGATGGGCGCTGCACTCTACTGGCTGTTCATCGATCCTATTGAAGTGCGCAGCATGGTGGCGCTTGGGCCAGAGTTTTTGCCCGATATCACCATGGGGCAGCGGATCGCCGCGGCGGTCGTGGGCTTGCTCACGGCGCTGCCGATGGCCTGGGGTTTTGCGCGGCTACGGACCTGCGTCGGCAGCTTTGCCGCGGGACGGCCGTTTGCCTCGGAAGGCATTGCGGGGCTCAGGGACTTTGCCATGGGTGGCATGCTGGCTGCTTTGGCGCAGCTTGTGAGCCATACGCTGATGGGGCTGGTGCTGACCTGGACGGCTGCCGAAGGCCATCGGCAGCTTGTGGTGAGCATCGACAGCGACATGCTGTTGCTTGCCATGTTTGCCGGCACCATTTCGGCCCTTGCCTGGGCCATGGAGAAGGCCGCGGCGATTGCCGAAGAAAACAGCCAGTTCATCTGACCATGGGGATCAAGGTGAACCTCGCCGTCGTGCTGGCGCAGCAGAATGTGAAATCGAAGGATCTCGCCGAATATATCGGCATCACCGAGGCCAACCTGAGCCTCCTCAAGCAGGGGAAGGTCAAGGGCATCCGGTTCGACACGCTCGAAGCGATCTGCCGGTATCTGCAGTGCCAGCCGGGCGATGTGGTGGTGTTCGCGCCGGTTGATGGCGCGAGCTAGAAAGCCGGGCGCAAACGACCGGTAAAAAGAGTGCGGCGCGTGATCCG
>NZ_JBEVLL010000126.1:0-8602 GCF_040509215.1 Devosia sp. | reverse complement strand
CGGACTTGATGTTCTTGTTGGAGACTATCGTGCGCCTCAAACCACCGGTGAGCCAAGATCAGGCGACCACTTTCCTGACCCAGAGTGCGAAACTTACGTGGGGCGATGCGGTCGCTGATGAACTGGCGCCGATACTCGAGGGGATCGCGCGGTCAATGGAGACGGTTGGCGCGCTCGATATCCCTGACGATATCGAACCCCTGTTCGGCGAAGATATCGCCCAGGCCGGCAAGGTGGTCCTGTGAGCGCGACACTCGATCTGACCGCGAGCGAACTCGCTCGCGGTATCGCTGATAGATCGCTTAACCCCGTTGAAACGCTTGCCGCATTTCTCGACCGCATCGATGCGCGGGAAGGTCAGTGGCACGCCTGGGCGCACGTTGACCGCGATGGGGCCCTGGCCCAAGCCAAACTCATGACCAGCGAAGCAAGCCAGGGCAATCTGCGCGGTCCGCTTCACGGCGTGCCGGTCGGCGTCAAGGACGTGTTCCATGCGGAAGGCATGCCGACTTTGGCGAACTCGCAGACCATGGAAGCAGACGCGATCTATGCCGATTCCGGCGTGGTGGCGGCGCTGCGTGCGGCCGGGGCGATCATTCTTGGCAAGTGCGAGACGGTTGAATTTGCCGGCATGGGCGTGCCGCCTGCATCACGCAATCCATGGAACCCGGCGCATACCGGCGGCGGCTCCAGTTCTGGTTCTGGCGTCGCTGTCGGCGCTCGCATGGTGCCCGCCACCATCGGCACCCAGACGGGCGGCTCGAACCTACGTCCGGCCTCCTACAATGGCGTCGCCGGCTTCAAACCAAGCTATGGTGCTCTCTCACGCGATGGTCTTCTACCGGTATCCTGGAGCCTCGATCATCCCGGGCTGATCGCTCGCTCGGCAGAAGATCTCGATCTCATCTTCCGAGCCATAGCGCAGCAGCCGGGTTCGCTCGCATCAGCGCCAAAGAAAATCGGCATCCTGCGCGATTTCTTTTTCGAAACCTCCGAAGCCGGCACCGTTGATGTCGTCGAGACTTCGCTCGGCAAGCTTGCTGCTTCTGGGCTCGCGACCAACACGGTGCCGCTGCCCGAACTCTTCAAGGCGCATCAGGCGATCCATCACCTGATCATGAGCACAGAAATGGCGGTCTATCACGCGCCACGCCTGCATCATAAAGGCGACCTGATGTCGCCGAGGCACAAGCTGCTGGTTGAGGCGTTCTCGCTCGTTCCAGCCAGCTATTACCTGCAGGCCCTCCGCGCCCGCCGCATGCTGCGCGACGCCATGTTGCCGCTTTTTGCCGAGCATCCGGTGCTTGCAATGCCGACGACGCCGGGGCCTGCCCCCGAAGGTCTGGAATCGACTGGCAATGCATCACTCCTTACGCCCTGGAGCCTGCTCGGATTTCCGGCGGCCACCATTCCGTGCGGAATGTCCGAGAACGGATTGCCACTCGGCCTGCAACTCGTAGGTGCACCAGGAACCGACCTCACAGTCATCGCCGCAGCAACTGCCGCGGAGAGTGTGCTGGGTCGCCTCAACCTGCCCGATTGAGAGGATTTACTGTGACCGATCTCGGCCGTTACGACTACTCAGCCATCACCAGGCGCAAGCCGCTGACCATGCCCGGAAACGCGCGCATCGCAGTTTTTGTGGTGCCCAATGTGGAATATCTCGAGTGGCTGCCGCCACCCAATCCGCAGCGCGCGCCCTATGCCGGCCCCGTGCCCAATGTTCAGGCCTTCCAGCCGCGTGACTATGGCAATCGGGTTGCCCTCTGGCGGCTTTTCGAACTTTTTGACGACCTCGGCATCCGCGCCACGGCCTCAATGAACGCAGCCGTGTTCGAGCATTTCCCGCGCATTGCCGAGGAAATGGCCAAGCG
The DNA here is from genome assembly GCF_040509215.1 of Devosia sp. Classification (GTDB taxonomy): domain Bacteria; phylum Pseudomonadota; class Alphaproteobacteria; order Rhizobiales; family Devosiaceae; genus Devosia. The sequence continues at coordinate 6,728 of NZ_JBEVLL010000126.1, read as the reverse complement.
CGATTGGGACTACCAGTCGCATGGCCTTTACAACACACGATTTGCCCTCGGCATGGACGAAGCGACCGAGCGCGAACTGATCGACACGGTCATCAATATCGTGCGCAAATCGACCGGCAAAACGATCAGCGGCTGGCTTGGGCCTGCTCTGACGACGACGACCCGCACGCCCGACCTGCTGGCCGAAGCCGGTGTCAAATATTGGGCCGATATGTTCCACGACGATGAGCCGACGGAGCTGAAAGTCGCCAAGGGCCGGCTGATTTCTCTGCCCTACAGTTTTGAGGTCAATTCCGGCGTGGCGCTCGGCGGTCAGGCGCAGACCGCTGAAGCCTTCGGGCGGTTCATCACGGACCAGTTCGACATGCTCTATGAGGAAGGCGCCACGGCCCCCAAGGTCATGGCCATTTGCCTCCATCCCTTCGCCGTAACTGCGCCCTCGCGCATCAAATATCTCCGTCAGGCACTCGAATATATCCTAGGCCATAGCGGCGTCTGGCAGGCGACGGCTGGAGATATTGCCGACTGGTATTATGCCAACCACTACGGCCGCCGGCTTTTGTCCGCCGCTGCCGATGCAGCTTGAGGCCGACCATGAGTGACTTTGCTCCTAACTATAATCAGGTCGTCGTCGATCCCGTCACCCGCATGGATCATGGCCTCTACACTTTTTCGCCGCTGCCGGACCGGCCGAAACTGGTCTGGCCGAACGGGGCGGCCGTTGCCATGTCCGTCGTGGTCAATGTCGACTATGGCGACCTCGTCACGAGCCCGCTGAACCTCGTTGGTTATACCTATCGCGACTATGGCCCGCGGGTCGGCGCCTTTCGGCTGATGGGCATTCTCGACGTACTCGGGCTCAAGGCCACGATGCCGATCAGCGATGTGCTGCTCACCGAAGCTCCCGCCCTTGTGGAGGACGCCTTGGCGCGGGGCTGGGAATTCGTCGGCCACGGCGCCAAGGTCAATCAGGCTGTCACCTCAGCGCTCAGTGAAACCGACGAGCGGGCCTATCTCCTTGCCTCCGCCACCGCGATCGAGGCGGCGACGGGCAAGCGACCGCGTGGGTGGCTTGGTCCCAATGGCAGCGAATCCGCCAGAACCACGCAACTGCTGGCTGACCTTGGTTACGACTACACGCTCGACTGGGGCAATGACGACCAGCCCTATGATTTCCATGTCCCCAACGGCCGGCTCAGCGCCCTGCCCTATAGCTTTGACACCTCGGACGCCAACGTCATCCAGGCGCAGTCGCATACGCCATGGGAATTCGAGGCAGTGCTCGAAGACCACTTGGAAACGCTGATCCGCGACGGCGAGCGTTCGGGCATGGTGATGACCCTCGGGCTTCAGGCACACGTCTCTGGCCAGCCGCTACGTGCCAAATACATCCGCAGCTTCCTCCAGAAAGCACAGGCCAGCGGCAAGGTGTGGTTCGCCACAACCGGCGAGATCGTCGATGCCTGGCGGCCCCAAACTTAGCACCCGCCGCCACACATCCAATCCCGGTCAGTTGGGAACGCCTTATCATATTGGCCCGACGTCGGCGCCTTCACGCCGTCGCCCCTGCCCGGAGATTTCGCATGCCGATGCGATACTGGCTCATTATCGTTGTCGTCGGCGTAATCTTCGGCAGCTCGTTTCTGCTGATCGAGATCGCCGGGCGCGAATTGCCTCCGCTGACCATGGCAGCAGGGCGGGCTGTGATCGCAGCATCGGCAAGCTGGATCGTCGTCGTGGCCGCGCGGGTGAAGGTGCCGACCGAGCCATTGCTCATGGCGCAGCTGCTGGGTCTGGGTATCCTGAGCTACGCCTTCTCCTTCGTGATGATGCCGATCATCCAGGGCTATATTTCCACCGGCCTCGTCGCCATGATCAACCTGCTGCTGCCGATCATGACCCTCGTGGTTTCGCACTTCTGGCCGGGCGGCGAACGGGCGACAAGGCTCAAGGCGCTCGGCGCCGTCATCGGCTTTTCCGGCGCTGCCATCCTCGCCTTGCCGAGCTTTGCCAATGGCATCGGCGGTCAGGCCATAGGCATCGCGCTTTGCCTTCTCAGCACTTTTGTCTTTGCGCTCGCCTTTAACATCACGCGAGGCTTCGGTCGCGTCCCGCCACAAGCCATCGCTGCCTACGCCATGACCGGTGCAATGCTCGCGACCTTGCCTCCGGCATTGCTGATGGAGGGGCTGCCCAATATCCAGAACCCCGAAACCTGGTGGGCATGGCTTGCGCTGGGCCTCTTCCCCACAGCTTTCACCTTCCAGGTCATGTACTGGATGATTCCGCGCGTCGGCGTCGTCAATTTCTCGGTCAACGCCTATATCGGCCCGATCGTCGCGACAGTGCTGGGCGTCTGGATTCTCGGTGAGGTCGTGCACCCGCTGCAACTGGTCGGGATCATCGTCGTCATGGCGGGTCTGCTGGTGATCGACGGCCGCCTGCTCAACCGCTTCCGGCAAGGTCAAACCAAAGCCGGCTGACCACGGCGACGGTGGCCGGTGAGCGTTGGACTCTGCGCAAAATTCCTCAGTGAGCATTTCTCATCGGGTACGGGAGAATTCCCCATTAACGGGCCTCCCCTGCAATCCCTTAGCGTTTCGGTATCGAAGCTCAACAGATGAGGGTAACCGCCATGGCCGTTTGGGAAGCATTTCTGACCGAGGACGACAAGAAGGTGATGGCAGCGCGCAAGCCGCGCAAGCCGACGGGCCCGGGCACCAAGGTGGGGCTCCTCGTTATCGACATGCAGAACACAGCCATGGGCCATGACAAGCCGATCTGGGAACAGCTCGACGAGTTCTCCGGCGCCTGCGGCCCGCATGCCTGGAAGGCCGTGCCGTTCCAGCAAAAACTGCTCAAGGCCGCCCGTGCGGCCGGCATGCCGGTAATCTACTCCAAGCATATCTTCCACCCCTATACCGGCCTGCCCATGTCCGAGCCGGGCAATAATTTCAGTTCGGAAAATTCCAAGTCCGAAGTGCCGGTCGAAGTAGCTATGGAAGAAGGCGACATCCTCGTTGAAAAGCAGACACCAAGCTGCTTTGCCTTCACCAACCTGCCGGTGATCCTCAACCAGCTCGGCCTTGATGGCCTGCTCGTTGTCGGTAACAGCACGTCGGGTTGCGTCCGCGCCACCTGCGTCGATGGCCGCGCCTATGGCTACAAGATGAGCGTCGTGGAAGAAGGCTGTTTTGATCGCATCGAGTTGTCCCACGCGGCCGCGCTCTTCGACATGGAATTCAAGATCTGCGACGTGATCAGCACCGACAAGGCGCTTGAGATCATCGGCCAGGATGCAAGCGCCGCCAAGGCCGCCTGAACTTCCCCGTCAGTTTACGACTTTTCCGGTCCGCCCCTTGGGCGGGCCCCGCTCCCCTCTTCCCGCGAGATTGCCATGCTTGTTGCAGCGCTTCAAATGGGCCCCGCCGCCCCCACAATTTCCGAAACCGCCGAGCGCATAATCAAGCTGGTCGACAAGGCCGGCGAGGCCGGCGTGAAGCTCGCAGTTCTCCCCGAACTAGCGCTCACGCCCTATTTCGCCGCGAAGATCCAGGAGGACTTGACGCCTTTCGTCAGTCCCGAGGACAATCAGGCCGCCATCGAAGCCATAGCGGATCGTTCGGCACATTACGGCATGGCGCTGGTCCTGCCTTTCGCCGAGCAGAACAATGTTGGCCTCTACAATTCCATGGCTTTCATCGACGACCAGGGCGAACGCGTCGGCACCTTCCGCAAGATGCACATTCCCGGCCAGGTCGAGCCCAAGCCTGATACGCCGATCACCATTCTCGAAAAGCGCTATTTCCTGCCCGGCGACCTTGGCTTTTCGGTCCACGATCTCGGCGCTGCCAAGGTCGGCGGGCTGATCTGCTATGACCGCCGCTTCCCCGAATCCTACCGCTCGCTGTCAAACAATGGCGCCGAAATCATCGCCGCTTCATTCAACACCCCGGTCATGCCTGGCGGCACACTGACCGCGGCGCGCAATGCATCGAAACTGTCGATGACGGCAGGCGCCTACTACACCGGCACAACGGTCATCGCGGCCGGTAAGGCGGGTCGGGAGGGCGGAGTAACGTTCATCGGCCGCTCCTGTGTGATCGGACCCGACGGCACGATATTGGCGGTTGCCAAGACCCAGGGCGACGAGGTCGTGATGGCGGAAGCCGATCTAGAAAATCAGGTCAAAATCCGCGAACGCTGGTCGTTTGCCACCAACCGGCGCCCTGACGACTACGTCATGCGTGAGCCAGCCTGAGCACCGCCATGAACCAGATGGCACCCCCGCCCGGCTCTCGCGCCGCCCGCCAACGGCCGAAGGTGCCCAAGGCCATCGCGATCCACAATTTTCGCGTCTTCTTCACTGGTTCCATAATCTCGGTTCCGGGAACCTGGATGCAGATGACCGCGCAGGCCTGGCTGGTGCTGGAACTGACCGGGTCTCCGTTATCCTTGGCGATCGTGACGTCGCTGCAGTTCCTGCCGGTGATGCTGCTCTCGCTCATCGGCGGGGCGATTGCCGATCGGTTTCCGCGGCGACGGCTCATGGCGATCACCCAGTCGCTTGGGGCTACACAGGCCGCCATTCTGGGTGTGCTGTGCCTAACCGACACGATCAGCATCTGGCATATCTACGTACTGGCCATGACCCTGGGCATTATCAACGCCCTCGATGCGCCATTGCGGCAGTCCTTCATCGGTGAATTGGTACCGCCGGCCTATCTGCCGAATGCCATAGCCATGGGTTCGCTGGCGCAAAATCTCGGCCGCATCATTGGTCCCGCGCTTGGTGGCGTTGTCATTGCCGCCTTCGGCGTCGCTGCGGCCTATTTCCTTAACGCACTGACCTTCTGCGCCACCCTGACTGCTTTGTCGCTGTTGCGCGGCAACGAACTGCAACCGCGCAAATATGCTAACAAGCAACCACTACTGACTCAGGTCACCGAGGGGCTCTCCTATGCCCGCAACACGCCGCCCATCCTGTTCCTTCTGATCGCCACTGCTTTCATTGGGCTCTTCGGCCAGAACTTCACCACCATGGTGCCGCTGATCTCGACCTATCTGGTCAATGCCAGCACGGCCGAATTCGGCATATTGAACTCCTGTCTGGGCCTGGGTTCGTTCGTCGCGGCGGCTGTCATGACCACGCGGGGCGCGCCATCGACGCGGCGTATCTTGCTCGCCGGAGTGGGGTTCGGCATTGTTCTCTGCGCCATCAGCCTATCCTCGAGCCTCGTCTTCTCGGGACTGCTGTTCTTCTTCGTCGGGGCCGCGGCGGTGACGTTCTCTGCCTCCATGAACACCTCGCTGCAGCTCTGGGCCCCGCCCGAAATGCGTGGGCGCCTCGTGAGCATGATCAACCTCCTGATCCCCTCACCCATTGGCCCGGTGCTGACCGGCGCCGCAGCTTCCGCATTGGGCGTGGGCATGGCCGTGATGCTCAACGGGCTCCTCTGCTGCCTCGGTGTCGGCGTGGCCTATCTCTACCTGATGAACCACCGCCGCCGCGGCACCAACTTCGAGCATAAACAGCCGGAGCCCGTTGCAAAGGTCAGCCCCGAGGTCGCTCCGCAACCCGGGGAATGACAGCCTCACGACAGCTTATGCCTAACAAATATGCATATGACGAATGTGATGAAGAAATGGTCTTGTACCCGGTTCTGTAGCGTGATTTGCTGAGATTCAGGGAGGAGAGGCAAGCGAGGCAAGAATGAGACGTCGTGTTCCTCTCAACGCGGTACGGGCCTTCGAGGCCGCCGCTCGTTATAAGAGTTTGGTCCGCGCCGCGGACGAACTCTGTGTCACCCCGACGGCAGTCAGCCACCAGATCCGACTGCTGGAGGACTTCCTTCAGACCAAACTTTTCCTGCGCAAAAACAGTCGCCTGGAACTGACGCAGGACTCCAGGGCAGTCCTGGGCAAACTCACCAACGCGCTCGATCTCATCGACGAGTCGCTGATCTCACTCATGGCCCCGGAAGATGACCGCCAGCGCATTATGGTCGGCGCATCGGCATCCGTGGCATCGCTTTGGCTACTGCCCCGCATGAGCCAGTTCGTGGAAGCCGCACCTGACGTCGACGTGACGATCACGACCTTCGTGAAACGCCAGGACATCGAGAACGACGATACCGACCTCTGGATCTGCAACTGGCAGACCGCCGTTGATCGCCGTATCGAGCCACTGATGGAAGAAGAGATCATCCCGGTCTGTTCGCCTGCCCTGGCAGCCCGCTACGGCAATCGCTGGGAAGACATCCTGCGTGAAGTGCCCCTGATCCATCAGGACCGCGTAAAGGTCGAGAGCGGCCCATATCCCGATTGGGATCGGTATCTTCGGGAATACGGCATCGGCCGCAACGACATCTCCAAGGGCCCCCGTTTCAACCAGTCCAGCCCCAGCATCGAAGCGGCCCGCATTGGCCTTGGCGCCATTCTCGGCCGCTCGCTGTTGATCGAGGAGCTGTTGCAGACCGGCAAGCTCGTCCAGATCGGCGAAGCCTACCCCATCCGCAGCCCCTACTACCTCGTCTCCTCCTGGAGCCCGACCGTTCCCAAGACCGTCAATCGCTTCAAGGACTGGCTCTTCGATCAGGTCCGCGCGCCCATCGCCGCCGGCACTGTCTTTCCCGCCTGATTTCACTGGATAGCCGCGACCCGAAGGCCGCGGCTCAAACGACCGTCAGCAACATCGTCACGCCTAAAAACAAAACGCCCCGGAAGAT
>NZ_JBEVLL010000125.1:0-3286 GCF_040509215.1 Devosia sp. | reverse complement strand
CCCGGGCGCGAGCCCGGGGTTTCTTTCTTCGCTACCAAAAATCAGAGCGCGTTGGCGCGCTGTTGGGATTGCATGAAGGCGTCGTAGTTGAGTTCGGCGATCTGGTTCCAGAGATAGTGGTCTTTGCGGAACGCGGTGATGGAATCCCAGATGGCCTTGAAGTGCGGGCTCGAGGCCGACAGCTCGGTGTAGGTTTCGTTGGCAGCCTTGAAGCTGGCTTCCATGATTTCGGGGCTGAAGGGGCGGAGCTGCGCGCCTGCGGCCACGAGCTTCTTGATGGCGGTGGGGTTCACATAGTCGTATTTGGCCAACATGTCGGCGCTGGTCGCCTGGCAGGCGGTTTTGAGCAGCGACTGGTAGTTGGCCGGAAGTTCTTCGAACTTGGTCTTGTTGATGAGCGCGTGGACGGTCGGGCCACCTTCCCACCAGCCGGGATAGTAGTAATAGGGCGCGACCTTCTGGAAGCCGAGCTTTTCGTCGTCATAGGGCCCGACCCATTCGGCCGCGTCGATGGTGCCCTTTTCGAGCGCATTGTAGATTTCGCCGCCGGGCATGGGCGTGGGGATGACGCCGAGCTTGGACAGGATGGTGCCGGCAAAGCCGACGCGCATTTTGAGGCCCTGCAAGTCGGCAACGGAGTTGATTTCCTTGCGGAACCAGCCGCCCATCTGCGCTGCGGTATTGCCGCAGGGGAAGCCGACGATGTTGTAATTGGCAAGGAACTCGTTGGTGATGTCGAGACCACCGCCATAATAGTACCAGGCGCTCATACCGCGGGCGTTGAGCGAGAAGGGAATGGCGGCCATGGCGGCCCAGGCGACGTCCTTGCCCGAGAAATAGTAGCCCACGGTATGGGCCATTTCGATCGAGCCTTCAGATACTGGATCGACTACTTCGAAAGCGGGCACCAGTTCGCCGGCGGCGAAGACGTCGATGGTGAAATTGCCGTCGGACGCTTCGCTCACATATTTGGCCAGGGTTTCGCCGCCGCCATAGATGGTGTCGAGGCCGGGCGGAAAGGACGAGGCCAGGCGCCAGGCAATTTTGGGCTGGCTCTGGGCAATGGCCGGCATGGCAAGACCGGTCGACGCAGCAACGGCGCCAGCGCCAACGGCACCGGCCTTGGAAAAGAATTTCCGACGATCCAAAATAGTTCTCCCTCAATCAGGCCAGCTATCCTCCTGCCAGCCCTGGATGAAACAATACACGCGGCGTTTTGCGAGTAAAGCGCTCGCACGGCTGGCGGGCGGGGGGACGAAAATGCTAAGGGCTCAACCGGAACAGGGTGGGAGAAAAGCATGTTCGTTGTCGGTGGGGAAAGCCTGATCGATCTGGTGCCGGTTTCGTCGGCGCCGGGCGCCGAGCGCCAGGCCATTGCCGGCGGGTCGCCGTTCAATTGCGCGATCGCCTTGGCGAAGCTGGGCAATCCCACCGGGTTCCTGTGTCCCATCAGCCAGGACGAGCACGGCGATCTGCTGCTGGCCCCGCTGAAGGCTGCTGGCGTCGAGGTGCTGCTCAAGGAGCGTGTGCCCGAGCCGACGACCAAGGCTATCGTCACCTTCAACGAGAAGATGCAGGCAAGCTATGTGTTCGAGCGCGGGGCAGACCATGCCTTTACGCGCGAGGGCTTGCTGGCGGCGTTGCCGGGGCAGGTGGAGCTCTACCAGATCGGCGGCTTTGCCCCGATCCTTGCCGAAGACGCAGCAAAATGGATGGTGGTCGTAAAGGCCGCCATCGGGCGCGGGGCGACGATCTCCATCGACATCAATGTGCGCGAAAAGCTGGTCGACGATGAAGACGGCTATCGCCAGCGCTTGTCGGATTTTCTCGATCTCGCCCATGTCATCAAGCTCTCCGAAGAAGACCACGAATGGCTCGAGCCGGGCGTGACCATCGAGGAGCATGCAAAGCTCCTGCTCGATCGGCCCAATTGCGAGCTGGTGGTGGTGACCCTTGGTGAGCATGGGTCGCGCGCCTTTTCCAATGTCGCGAGTGCCGAGGCGGGCATTTATGCTCCGCCGGTCTTTGGCGACACGGTAGGCGCGGGCGATAGCCTGATGGCGGGTATTCTGACCTGGCTGAATGAAACCGGCGCGCTCAAGCTTGGGAAACTGGGCATGCTCGAAGAGGCGGCGCTGCAGACAACGCTGCGCTTTGGCGCCGTGGTGGCCGGGCTCAACTGCGCCGAGAAGGGCTGCAAGCCGCCGACGCGTGCACAGGTGGATGCGGTCCTCGCAAGCAGTTGACCGCTGATACCATTGCGATTTTTGCCTCGCTCTGATGTGATCGCCCGGCGTCGTACGGGGAACAGTCATGAAGAAGCGTTGGTTGGCCTTGGGCGTCGTCGCGGTGGTTGGCATCGGGACCGCCGGCTATTTCCTCAAACCCGTCGAGGGGCCGGCGCGCGACCTTACGCTTGTCGGTGATGCGACGCGCGGCGACTATGTGATGCGACTGGCCGGTTGTGTGGCCTGCCACACCAATGTTGCCGAAGGCGGGGCGGAGCTGGCGGGCGGCGTCGGGCTCGAAACCGATTTCGGCACTTTTGTGCCGCCCAATATTACCTCGGACCCCAATGCCGGGATCGGCAGTTGGACGCTGGCGCAGTTTTCCGACGCGCTCAGCAATGGCATGGGGCCGCAGGGGCATCTCTATCCGGCCTTCCCATACGAAAATTATACGCTGATGACCGATCAGGATGTGCTCGACCTCTATGCGGCGCTGATGGCGACCGAGCCGGTGGCAACGCCGGCTGTTGCAAGCAGCATTCCCTTCCCGTTCAACGTCCGGCTGATCATGGCGGGCTGGAAGAACCTCTTCTTCACCCCGCAGCGGTTCGAGCCGGAGGAAGGGAAGGACGAGGTCTACAATCGCGGCAAATATCTCGCCATGGGGCCGGCGCATTGCGTTGCATGCCATACGCCGCGCAATGCGCTTGGGGCGCTGCAGTGGGACCAGGCTTTCGCAGGATCGCCTGGCGGCACGGGTGGCCGCGCCCCGGCGCTGACGCGCGAGGCTCTGGTGGCAGAGGGCTATGATGTCGCGACCCTGGCGCAGACACTCAAGGATGGGTTCACGCCGGGCTTTGACGTGCTCGGTGGACCGATGGGCGAGGTGATCGCGGATTCCACCTCGTTCTGGACGGACGACGATCTCAACGCGGTGGCGACGTATCTCTTGGCGGAATGAAAAAGGCCCTCCCGAAGGAGGGCCTTTTCGTTATCAGGCGCTGTAGGCTTTGACGTTCTGCTTCTGCTCGCCGAGGCCTTCGATGCCGAGGTGCATG
>NZ_JBEVLL010000124.1:0-8041 GCF_040509215.1 Devosia sp. | reverse complement strand
CGCACGGAACCGCGATGATTCCCACGGTCTCGGTGTACGCGAGCTTCATGACCTTCTCGAACGAGGACACTTCACTTAACAACCGTGCAGCAAGTGCGGAGCCCTCGGGTCAAGCCCGAGGGTGACGACTTGGGTGGTTTCAGCAGGCCACCACATTGACAGCCAAACCGCCCTGGCTGGTTTCCTTGTATTTTTCGCTCATGTCATTGCCGGTCTGGCGCATGGTTTCGATGCAGGCGTCGAGTGGGACGGCGTGGATGCCGTCGCCCTTGAGGGCCAGCGAGGCAGCCGTGACGGCTTTTACCGCGCCGAAGGCGTTGCGCTCGATGCAGGGGATCTGGACGAGCCCGCCGACCGGGTCGCAGGTCATGCCAAGGTGATGTTCCAGCGCGATTTCGGCGGCGTTTTCGATCTGTTCGGGCGTGCCGCCCTGAATGGCGCAAAGGCCGGCCGCGGCCATGGACGAGGCGGAGCCGACTTCGCCCTGGCAGCCCATTTCGGCGCCGGAAATGGACGCGTTGTGCTTGAGTATGCCGCCGATGGCGGCGGCGGTGAGCAGGAAATCGTGTACGGCGGCGCGGCCCATGCCGGGGAGGAACTGGGTGGCATAGCGCAGCACTGATGGGATGACGCCGGCGGCGCCATTGGTGGGCGCGGTAACCACGCGACCGCCGGCGGCGTTCTCTTCGTTGACCGCCATGGCAAAGAGGCTGAGCCAGTCATTGCCGCTCAAGGGGTCGATCTCGTTGCGGCGCCATTTTTCGGCCAGGTGCTCATGGAGCGCCTTGGCGCGGCGGCGGACTTTGAGGCCACCGGGCAATTGCCCATCCTGAGTGAGGCCGCGATCGATGCAGCCGGACATGGCGGTCCAGACCTCGTCGAGGTCCCTGTCGAGTTTTTGGCGCGAGAGCCGGACTTCCTCATTGGCGCGCTTCATGGCGGCGATGGAAAGGCCGGAGCGCTTGGCCATATCGAGCATTTCGGCGGCGTTGGCGAAGGGCCAGGGCACGTCCTGCTTGATGGTGGGTGCCTCCTTGAGAGCGAGCAACTCGTCCTGGCTGACGACAAAGCCGCCGCCGATGGAGAAATAAACCCGGCGCAGCAGCAATTGACCATCGCCGTCCCAGGCGCAGAACTGCATGCCATTGGGATGGCCGGGCAGGGGTGTTCGCGTATCGAGCACGAGGTCGACGGCGGGGCGGAAGCGATAGGCCGGATGACCGGGCGGGTGGATGTGGCCGGTCTCGCGAATTTTTTCGATGATCGGCTCCATCTGGTCCGGATCGACATCGCGCGGGTTTTGGCCGGCGAGACCGAGGATGACCGCGCGGTCGCTGCCATGGCCGATGCCGGTATAGGCGAGGGAGCCATGAAGACTGGCGGTGATCGCTGCGGGCTGGGCCTGGCGGGCGCGCGGCCAGGTGCCGGCGCGCAACTCATCAAGGAAACGGCCGGCTGCGGACATCGGGCCCATGGTGTGGGAACTCGATGGTCCGATACCGATCTTGAAGACGTCAAAGACAGACAGGAACATGGCCTATCATACCCATTGTTCCAGAACCGGCAACAGAGCGTGGCGGGGATGGGCGATTGCGCTGGCGTGCTGCATCCCGATATCGGTGGGAGCAAGAGCCAAGGAGACGCGTTATGGCCCCATATCAATTCCGTTCTGCCGAAGGTGCGGCCGCCAACTCACCGCTGATCTTCCTGTTTCATGGGACGGGCGGGGACGAGAACCAGTTTTTTGATCTTGCTGGCGAACTGGTGCCGGGGGCGGCGCGGGTCTCGCCGCGCGGCGATATCAGCGAGCACGGCGCCCTGCGCTTTTTTCGTCGGACCGGGGAGGGCGTCTATGACATGGCCGACCTCGCGCTGCGCACCGCGGCGATGACGGATTTTGTGCGGGCCGAAGTGGCAAAGCGCCAGCCGTCAAAAGTGCTGGGCCTCGGCTATTCCAATGGCGCGAACATTCTGGCTTCGGTGCAATTCGGGGCGCCGGACCTGTTCGATGCCGCCGTGCTGATGCACCCGCTCATTCCTTTTACGCCGCCGAAGGCCGCTTTCGGTGGGCGGAAGGTGCTGGTTACGGCGGGGCAGTATGACCCCATAGCACCGGCCGGGGCGAGCCAGGCGCTGGTCGATTATTTCAAGGCCAATGGCGCGGGCGCAGAGATCGTCTGGCACAATGGTGGCCACGAAATCCGGCAGGAGGAACTCCTCGCGGCGCGGGCGTTTCTCACAGCCTCGTAAGCTGTTTTTTCCTGTCCTATTGGCCTATTAACGAAGTCTAGAGGCCCGCGCCCCGATAGTGGCGGGGGTGGGCCTCTGCCCTTCTGCCGCCATGGGTCGCCGCATATGTCGCTTCTTCGCCTCTTCACCGACAGTTTGCGCGCCCGCGTACTGCTGCTGGTGCTGCTCGGTTTTGCCAGCGTCGCCGTGCCGGCCTTTTTTGCATTTCAGTGGGTGGTCAATTCGACCGTCGTGCAACTGGGCACGCTGTTTGCCGAAAAGCAGGTGCTCTATGACCGGCATCGCGGGCTTGGCGCATTGGTGCGCGAAGTCTCGCTGGCCGAAGCGTTGGCGGGCAGCCAGGCGGTGCGTGACTGGGCGCAGGACGAAACCAATCCCGAACGCCGGGCGCGCGGCATTGCCGAGCTGGAACATTATCGGCGCTACTTTGCAGATGGATCCTATTTCTTCGTCGTCGCGGCTTCGGGCAATTACTATTTCAACGACAGCAGCAATGCCTATGCGGGCAATCAGTTTCGCTACCGGCTGCGCGAGGAAAACCCGGACGACGGGTGGTATTACTCGACGCTGGCGCTGGGCGACGGCTGCCATCTCAACGTCAACAACGATGCCAATCTGAAGGTCACAAAGGTCTGGATGAACTGCGTGATCCGCGAGGGGCGCGAGGTTCTCGGGCTCCTGGGGACGGGCATCGATCTCACGTCCTTCATCCAGGAAGTGGTGAATGTGCCGCAGCGCGGCGTCACTTCCATGTTTGTCGACCGCCAGGGTCTGATCCAGGCGCATCGCGACGAGACGCTGGTGAGCCTGGCCAATTTCGGCGACGGGCTCGACAGCAAGCGCTCGGTGTTTTCACTGGTGTCAGGGGCCGGAGACGACGCGACATTGCGGCGCCTCTTCGAAGATGTGACGGGGGGCGACATGCTCGCCGACTCCGCTTTCGTGACGGTCAACGGCAAAGAGACGCTGGTGGGGATCGGCTATCTCGACAAGCTCGGCTGGTACAATGTCACCTTCATGGACATTGATACCATCATCGATCGGCGCCTCTTCGTGCCCATCGGGATGTTGCTGGCCGCCATGATGGCGGTGGTTGCGGCGGTGCTGGTGTTGCTGTTCAGGAACCAGGTGCTGAACCGGCTGACGCAGCTCGAGCATGTCGTGCGCAAGGCGCGCTCCGGCGACTATGGTCCGGCCCTGAGCATGAGCGCGGGGCGGCAGGACGAGATCGGGCGATTGTCCTCGGCGCTGACGCAGATGGCGGCAAGCGTCGATGATCATACGCGGCTGCTGGAAGCGCGGGTGCGCGAGCGTACGCAGGAGCTGGAGAGCCTGGCTTTCCGCGACGGGCAATCGGGCATTCTCAATCGCCGCGGCTTTGCGGTGGCCCATGGCGACCTCGCGGCCAGCGGGGCGGGCTATGGCATCCTCCTCGTCGATGTCGACCATTTCAAGCAGATCAATGACAGCCACGGCCATGCGGCCGGCGACCTTGTCATCATCGCTGTGGCGAAGCGCATCCAGGAGACCATTGGCGTCGAAGGCGCTTGCGCGCGCTGGGGCGGCGACGAGTTCATCGTGCTCTTGCCCGAATGTGGACCCCAGGCCCTGCGCGCCCGTGCCCATGACATCATGCGCGCCGCGATCGGCGAGCCGATCGCTACCGCGCCCGGCCGCTCGATCGTTGTGTCGCTCAGCATCGGGGCGTGCCTGGCCGAACGTGGCGACAAGCTGGAAGTGGCGACCGACATGGCCGATGCCGCGCTCTATACCGCCAAGCAGGCGGGGCGTGGGCGGGTCGTGGTGTTTGACAAGGACATGCGGCCGGACCCGCGCCGGCACGTCGCCTGAGACTTGATCACTGCAGGTCTTGACGACGAAGTCTCGATTGGGCCAATCGAGGCAAGGCTGATTTTTCCGAAGGATGAGAAATGTTTCGCCACGTCTTCCTGCTCGTTTTTGTCCTCCTGACGGGCATTAGCCTGCCTGCCGCCGCAGCCAGCTTTGATTGCGCCAAGGCGGCGACGCCGTTCGAACATGCCATTTGCGACGATACGGCGCTGTCGATGGCCGATGACCGGCTGGCGGTAACCTATCAGACCGCCATCGGTGGACTGTCCGAGGCAGCGCTGACTGCGGTGCGCGGCGACCAGCGGACCTGGCTTGATTTCGCGCGGCGCGCCTGTGCGCCCGATGCCAAGCCGATGACCTCAGGCAGCTACAATGAAGACCGTACGCGTTGCCTGGTGAGCCTGTTCAACGGCCGCAGCACGGTGCTGGAAAGCAGCCGTATGGTCGGCGGCAAGCGGTTCTATCCGCGGGCACACTATGCCGCCCTGCCTGACCCCGATGCGGAAGATCCCGATTCCTATTGGGCGGTGGCAACCCATGAGCTGAGCTATGTGCAGCTCGATGCGACCGATGACTCCGCTACGGCTTTCAACGCCTATATCGAAGAACAGGCCCAGGCGCTGTCGGGTGGATTTGGCGAAGGCGATGGCACGGAGGACGTTGAGTCCGATGGCTCGAGCGACACGATCAATTCGGTGCGCGTGAAAGATGCCGACTACAACAGCGTCACGCTCGACGTGAATACCTACTGGTATGGTCATGGCGCGGCCCATGGCAATTGGACGGTGGACTATATGCACTACCGGCTCGACGAAAATCGGCCGCTAGTCGCGGAAGACATCTTTGCCGGCAAGCGCTGGAAGACGGCGCTGCTCGACCTGACCGTCGAGGCGCTCGAGGCCGAGCACGGCGAAGAGCTGATGCTGGACGACACCGATTTTCTTGCCAAGGTGGTGATCGATCCCGATCGTTGGGACCTGTCGGACCCCTATTCGCTGATCCTGCAGTTCCAGCCCTATGAAGTGTCCTACTATGCCTATGGCGCGCCGACGGCGCGTATCCCCTGGGGGAAGCTGCAGGACTATCTGTCGGAAGACGCGGACAACTATCGGTACTAAGGGAAGCGACGACATGAACGACTTGATCCACCACATGGTGTCCTCCGGTCCACGGCCCGTGGCGCCGTTCAGCCACGCGGTGGAAGCGGGCGGGTTCGTCTTCGTGACCGGGCAAATGCCGACCGACCCGGCAGCGCCCGATGCGCCGCTGGTCGAGGGTATCGAGGCGCAGACGAAGCGCGTGGTCGAAAACCTCAGGGTTGTGCTGGGCGGCATCGGATTGAGCCTTGCCGATGTGACCATGGCTCGAATCTATCTGACCCAGTTCGAGCGTGACTATGCGGCACTCAACGCGCTCTGGCCGAGTTTTTTCGAGCCGGGGAAACTCCCGGCTCGCACGACGGTGGGCGTGACGGCGCTCGCCGTGGGCGCGCTGGTAGAGATCGATCTGGTGGCGCGGCGGCCAGTCTAGGCGGCCAGCCGCCTCGGGTCGCCTGTTAGCAGGTGGCCCGCAAGTCATTTCGTGTCTTGCAAATTTTCCGCGAACTGCGATCAACTGTGACGATCATGCGAACGACGGGGAGGGTCGGGCGTGTCATTCGCCATACGTGTCACGAAGGTGATCGACGAGATCAGCCGCTGGGTGGGCCTCGTCGCGGTGTGGCTGGTGCTGTTCTCGGCGCTGGTCAGCGCCTTCAATGCCATATTCCGCTATTCGGTCAGCGCCATGATCTCGCTCGAGCGCAGCATGGGGGGCGGCGTTTTTGGCGGCATGGTCTGGCTCTACACTAACTATTCCAACGTGCTCTCCGAGAGCGTCTGGTACATGTTCGGCGGCATGGTGATGCTCGGCGGCGCCTGGACGTTGAAGATGAACGAGCATGTGCGGGTTGACCTGCTCTATGGCGCGGTGAGCGAGCGCACCCGCACCTGGATCGACCTTCTGGGCGGGCTGTTCTTCCTGATGCCGCTCTGCATCCTCCTCATCTATTTCACCTGGCCCTGGTTCGTGCAGGCGTGGGTGCAGAACATCACCTCCAATGCCGCGGGCGGGCTGCCGCGCTGGCCGGTGCGGCTGATGCTGCCGGTGGGCTTTGGCGTCTTGATGCTGCAGGGCATAGCCGAGATCATCAAATGTATCCTGGCGCTGACCACCAATTACGTCCGCGAATTCGCCTATGAGAAACCCGTCCAATGATCGATCTTATTCGCGAGAACATGGCGCCGATCCTGTTTGGCGGGCTGGTGCTGTTTCTGCTCATCGGCTATCCCGCGGCCTTTTCGCTGGCGGCGGTGGGGCTGTTCGGCGGCCTTGTTGCCATTGAGCTGGGGCTGATTGCCCCGAACTTTCTCGGCAATCTCACCTACCAACTCTATGGCGTGCTCTCCAACGAGCTGCTGCTAGCCATTCCGTTCTTCACCTTCATGGGTGTTATCCTGGAAAAGAGCGGGCTGGCGGAAGATCTGCTCGATGGGTTCGGACAGCTCTTTGGCGGCATTCGCGGCGGGCTTTCCTATGCGGTGATCATTGTGGGCGCGATCCTCGGGGCCATTACCGGCACGGTGGCGGCGTCGGTGATCGCCATGGGGCTGATCTCGCTGCCGGTGATGATGCGCTATGGCTATAATGTGCGGCACGCGACGGGCGTGATCGCGGCTTCGGGCACCATTACCCAGCTCATTCCGCCGTCGTTGGTGCTGATTGTGCTGGCAGACCAGCTGCAGAAATCGCCGGGGGAAATGTATATCGGGGCGACCGGCGCTTCGATCGTGCAGGTTCTCCTTTTCATGGGGTGGGTTTTCATCCTCTCCATCATCCGGCCCGAGCATGTGCCGGCGCTGCCGCCCGAAGCGCGGACACTGCGCGGCTGGCCACTCTGGGCCAAAATCATCCGCGGCACGGTGCCGTCCCTGGCACTGATTTTTATCGTTCTGGGCACGATCCTCCTCGGCCTTGTGACGCCGACGGAAGCGGGGGCCATGGGCGTCGTCGGCGCCATGCTGCTCGCGTGGATGAATGGGCGTCTGCGCTGGGAGGTGACCTGGGGCGGCATGGTCTCCACGATGCGGCTGACGGCCATGGTGGTTTTCATCCTCCTCGGCGCCCGTGTCTTTACGCTGGTGTTTCAGGGCGTTGGCGGCGGCCACTGGATCGAGGAGCTGCTGTCGAACCTGCCGGGCGGGGTCGTCGGGTTCCTGATCTTTGTCAATATCTTCGTCTTCATCCTGGCGTTCTTCCTCGATTTCTTCGAGATCGCCTTCATCGTCATTCCGCTGCTGGCGCCGGTGGCGGATTCGCTCGGGATCGACCTTGTGTGGTTCGGCGTGATGATCTGCGCCAATATGCAGACGAGCTTCATGCACCCGCCGTTTGGCTTTGCGCTCTTTTACCTGCGGGGCATCGTGTCGCGCGATAAGGTGAAGACATCGGATATTTATCTGGGCGCCATTCCCTGGCTGGTGTTGCAGCTCATCCTTGTGGGGCTGCTGATTGCCTTCCCGGAACTGGTGACCTTCTTCCTCGACAAGGGGCCGGAGGTGGACTTCAATTCGGTCGAGATCGTGCTGCCGCCGGTGGGCGGAGGCGAGGTGACGACGCCGAGTTTCACTGCACCGCCGCCACCAAGCTTTGGGGCGCCGCCTGCACCGACGTTCGAGACGCCGCCGGCGCCGAGTTTTAATTGAGGCAGGCGCGTAGTGGGCGCGGGGAGGCGAAGGCCCCCTCACCCGGCGCTATGCGCCGACCTCTCCCCGCAAGCTGTTCAGCCCGGAGACATGGTTGACACCTGTTCGGAGACATCACTGACACTTTTGTCTCCGGTCAAGTCGATTTCACCGATCTGCCGGCTGCCGAAGAAAATCCCGTAGTGGCCGTCGCGGTC
>NZ_JBEVLL010000123.1:0-3413 GCF_040509215.1 Devosia sp. | reverse complement strand
CACCGAGTGTGTGGGGTGCTCAGCGCACAAATCCCGCGCGTTACTGGTTCACGAAAACCTTGTCGAGCAGGCCGCCGTCGGCGAAGTGCTCGGCAGCAACCTTGTCCCAGCCGCCAAATGCGTCTTCGACGGTCACGAGGCGGATTTCCGAGAAGGTCGCGGCGTGCGCTGCAGCGACGGTTTCGTCCTGCGGACGGTGGAAGTTGGCGGCAGCCACTTCCTGGCCTTCCGGCGTGAAGAGGAAGTCGAGATAGGCCTTGGCAAGATCACGGCTGCCACGGGCATCGACAACCTTGTCGACCACGGCCACCGGGAATTCCGACAGGAAGCTGACGGAGGGAACGACGGCTTCATACTTGTCGGCGCCAAGCTGCTTCACAACGGCCAGGGTTTCGGCCTCGAAGGTCACCAGCACGTCGCCCAGCTCGCGCTCGGTGAAGGCAGTGGTGGCAGCACGGCCGCCGGTTTCAAAGACCGGAACGTTGGCAAAGAGCTTGGTGAGGAATTCTTCGATCTTGGCTTCGTCGCCGGCATAGGCCTCGGTCGCCCAGGCGCGGGCGGCGAGATAGGTATAGCGGCCATTGCCGGAGGTCTTGGGGTTCGGGAAGATCACCTGCACGCCTTCGGCAGCGAGATCGCCCCAGTCCTTGATGGCCTTGGGGTTGCCCGAGCGCACGAGGAAAGACGGGAAGGAGTAGAACGGCGCAGCATTGTTCGGGAAATCGCTGGTCCAGTCTTCCGAGACGTAACCGCCTTCGACCAGCTTCTGGATATCCGTCACCTGGTTGAAGGTCACGACGTCAGCCTGCAGGCCCTCGAGCACGGCGCGGGCCTGAGCCGAGGAGCCGGCATGCGACTGGTTGACCGTCACGGTCGCGCCGGTCGCCGCGTAGGCAGCGTTCTCGGCTTCGAAGAGCTCGCGAGCGATGTCGTAGGATGCGTTGAGAATGTCGGTGGGCTGAGCCAGAACCGGGCTGCTGGCAAGAGCGAGCGCCGCAACGGCCGAGAGAAGAAGCTTGTTCATTGTGACGCTATTTCCATGAAAGCGATGGCGTTGGTCACAGGTGATGCGATGCCGCTTTTCGGTGGTAAAGCGCTAAATGCTTGGCTCGGATGACTAATTTACAGGCCGGGAAAGCGGAGGAAAGCCGTTGCGCTCCCCGCCGCTCAGGCGCGATTTTGTTTCCGCGCCTCAGGCCCGCAGTCGCAGCTTCTCGCCATATTTGGCGACACCGATGCCCGAAACCACCAACAGCAGCGAGGCAACGAGATAGGGCGTCAGTTCGGCAATGCCCAACAGCACGAGATAGACGGCCGTGAGGACAGGCGTCAGAAAGCTGAATACGCCGATCAACTGCGCATTGCCCTGCTTCATGCCGAAATCCCACATTGCATAGGCCATGGCGAAGAAGATGGAGGCGAAAGCGACGATGAGGACGCTGGAAAGCGGCGCCTGCGGGGCTCCAAGGGCGAACAACCACACCGAGCCATTTATGAGGGCACTGGCGCCGAAAATGACGCCAAGGAAATTGCTGCTGCTCGCAGGATAGCGCGCCGCCATGGCCGAAAAGACCGCCCAGGTGACAGCCGAGATGACAGCCCAGAAATGCCCCGGCATCAGATGGAAGCCACCAACGGAGAGCCCCTTGCCCAGCAGCAGGGTGACAATACCCGCCAGCCCCAATACGCCCGCAACCGCATGGAACCAGCGGAATCGCTGCCCCAGCGAAATGGTGGTCAGCACGACCACCAGCAGCGGCCAGGTATAGATGATAAGCGTCGCTTCAAGCGGCGGCGCCTGCTGCAGCGCGGCCACCCAGGTCAGGTTATGGCCACCGATCCCGATGACACCCAGCACGTAAAGCCAGATGGGGACAGTCTTGAGCTCGGGCAGGGGAATCTGGCGCCGCAAAATCCACATGGCGATGAACACCAGCGCGCCGACGCCGTCGCCGAGCCCGACATAAAGGAACGGATCAACGCCAACAGCCGAAGCCACGATCGGTGCGGTCATCGACCAGATGAACACCGCGGCAATGCCGCCAGCGGTTCCCCAGCTCGACTTGGCCCCGTGGCTCGTCTTTGCGCTCAGTTCCATGAAATCCACGCAAGAAAAATCCCCGCTTGCGCGGGGATGTTGTGTAAGTCGCGGGTCTCAGGCCGTCGCTGGTTCGGCAAACAGATCATACTCATCATTGTCGGTGACCTTCACCGAAACGATGTCACCGATCTTGATGCCGGTAGCGTTGCTGACGATCACCTGACCATCGATCTCGGGCGCGTCCCACTTGGAGCGGGCAATGGCGATGTTGCCCTCGGGGCGAACGTCGTCGACGATCACGTCGATGGTCCGGCCGACCTTCTTCTGCAGCTGGTGGAAGGAGACGTTCTGCGCCACTTCCATAAGCTGGGCAAAGCGCTCTTCCTTGACCTCGTCGGGCACGATGCCTTCGAGTTCATTGGCGGTGGCGCCGGTCACAGGCTCGTACTTGAAGCAGCCGGCGCGGTCGATTTCAGCTTCCTCGATGAAATCGAGCAGCATTTCGAAATCTTCCTCGGTTTCGCCCGGGAAGCCAACGATGAAGTTCGAGCGAACTGTCAGGTCAGGAACCTGGCGCTTCCAGTCGAGAATGCGGTTGAGCGTCTTTTCCTGGTGTGCCGGGCGGCGCATGGCCTTGAGCACATTTGGCGAAGCATGCTGGAACGGAATGTCGAGGTAAGGGAGCACGAGGCCTTCGGCCATCAGCTCCATCACCGGATCGACATGCGGGTAGGGGTACACATAGTGCAGGCGCACCCACGCACCCAGCTCGCCCAGTTCCTTGGCGAGGTCATAGAACTTGGCCTTCACGTCGCGGCCACGATATTTCGAGGTCGCATACTTGAGGTCGAGACCGTAGGCGCTGGTGTCCTGCGAGATCACCAGCAGTTCCTTGGCGCCAGAACGGATCAGCCCTTCGGCTTCGCCCAGAATGCCAGCGGCCGGACGCGAGGCCAGATCGCCGCGGATTTGCGGAATGATGCAGAAGGAGCAGCGATTATTGCAGCCTTCGGAAATTTTTAGGTAGGCATAGTGCCGTGGCGTGAGCTTCAGCCCGCTCTCCGGCACAAGGTCGACGAACTTGTTCGGCACCGGCGGCAGGTGCGTGTTCACCGCGTTGACCACATCTTCGTACTGGTGCGGGCCGGTAACGGCGAGCACGCTCGGGTGGGTGGCGCGGATCAGCTCTTCCTCAACGCCGAGGCAGCCGGTGACAATCACCCGCCCATTGGCGCCCACGGCCTCGCCAATCGCCTCGAGGCTTTCCTTCTTGGCGCTGTCGAGAAAGCCGCAGGTGTTTACCAGCACGATATCGGCGCCGGCATAGTCGCGCGAAAACGCGTAACCCTGCGCGCGCAGCGTCGTCATGATG
>NZ_JBEVLL010000122.1:0-6374 GCF_040509215.1 Devosia sp. | reverse complement strand
TTGAAGACATCGCGCCACATACTCGATCCGCACCTCCCCCTTGATGGGGGAGGATGGGAGGGGGTGATCGGCAGGAACCGAAAATGACGACGAACAAGACGCTGCGCAATTTCCGTATTGTGCTTTGGGTGCTGGTGGCCGTGGCGGCGCTTGGGGCGACGTTGCTCTATGTGTTTCGCCCGCCGCAGCGACCGCTCGGGCTCAATGGGCAGAGCTTTGCGATGAATTCGACGCAGGGCGGCGCGTTTACCGAAAAGGATCTGGTGGGCACGCCGAGCCTGATCTTCTTCGGCTATACGTTCTGCCCCGATGTGTGCCCGACGACGCTGGCTGAAACCACCGCCTGGCGCGCCCAGCTCGGGCTGACGCCGGAAGACCTGCGGATCATTTTCGTCACCGTCGACCCTGAACGCGATACGCCGGAGATGGTGAAGTCTTACGTCGAAGGGTTCGACCCCTCTGTGATCGGGCTTGTGGGTGACCAGGCAGCGACCGATCAGGTGAAGGCAGCGTTTGGCGTGTTTTCGGAAAAGGCGGGCGATGTCGAGAGCGAGTTCTATCTCGTCAATCACACGGCGCTGACGTTCCTGATCGACAAGAACGGTTCGTTCCAGGGGACCGTCGCCTATGAAGAGGCGCAGGACACTGCGCTGGCCAAGGTCAAGCGGCTCGTCGGGCAGTGAGTATCCGTATTCGCCTCGATCTGGCGATTGAACAGCGAAGGCTGCTGCCGAGCCGCGCGCGGGCACGCGATGCGATCCTGCGCGGCACGGTGAGCGTCAATGGCGAGCCGGCCAAGAAGCCCAACCAGATGGTGGGGGCGGAAGATGTGATTACGCTCGATGATCCGGCGTCGGGCTTTGTATCGCGGGCGGCGCTGAAGCTGGTGGCGGGGCTCGATGCGGGCGGGATCAGCGTCGAGGGGAAGGTTTGCCTTGATGTTGGGTCCTCGACCGGGGGCTTTACGCAGGTGCTGGTGGAGCGCGGGGCGGCCAAGGTTTTTGCCGTGGATGTCGGGCATGAGCAGTTGCATCGGCGGCTCAAGGGGCATCCGCGCGTCGTGAGCCTTGAAGGCTTTAATGCGCGCGAGATTTCGCGCGAGGAGATTGCCGACCCGGTGGACCTCTTGGTGTCGGACTTGAGCTTTGTGTCCGTCACCAAGGTCTTGGAGGCGGGGCTGGGGCTTTGTGCGCCGCGGGCCGAGGCGGTGATCCTCTTCAAGCCGCAGTTTGAGGTGGGGCGCGATTTCGTCGGCAAGGGCGGGATTGTTACTGACACCGCGGCCAGTGCGCGGGCGATGGGTGAGGTGATTGCCTTTGTCGAGGCACAGGGATTTTCCCATTGGCTGAGCGTGGCTTCGCCGATTGCCGGCGGGGATGGGAATTTGGAGACGGTGCTGGTTTTTGGCCGAGGGTAGTTCCCCGCTCCAACCAGTTCCGGCAATTCACCTCGCCTCCGCATGGACCACCGGGACAAGCCCGGTGGTGACGACCATCGAGAGAACTGTGGCCTATTCGTAGACACGCCAGGCGTCGAAACTGCCGCCGGCGATCATGGCCCAATAGAGTTTTCCTGAATTGGTGCGCGCAACGGCGAGGCCGAATTCGGTGAATTTTGGCGAGAGCAGCGTGTTGCGGTGGCCCTGGCTTTCTAGCCAGCCGGCGATGACGTCGGGCAGGGTCTTGTAACCCTTGGCGACGTTTTCGCCGACGGCGCCGAGATAGCCCGCTTCCGTGACGCGCTGGCGCAGGGTTACGCCGAGATCGTGGCTGAGTTTGTCCTGGCGGGCCATGAGTCGGGCCTGGGAGAGGGCCGCGGTTTCAAGGCGCGGATTGTAGGTCCAGGGCGGAGCGCCATTGGCTTTTCGCGTCGCGTTGATGGCCGAGAGAATTTCGTCGCGCGACAGGCTTTCCGGCCGATTGGAGGTGGCGGCGGGCAGCGGCGGAATGGTGGCCGAGCAGGCGGAGAGCAGGCCGGCGGTGCCGAGGACGAGAACGGCGCGTCGCGAAAAATTGGGCATCGAGGAACTTCCGGGGCGATCAGGCAAGGTCATAAGCACTGAGGAGGTTGGGCAGGCAGGCCAATTGCACGACGATGGTTTTGCCCGCTTCCAGATCCCAACAGGCCGAAAGCGCTGCGTGGGCAGCGGCCCAGCCGAGAATGCGCTTGCGATTGTAGCCGAGGCGTTGGGAGAGGATATCGGCGCGGGCGGCGATACGGCGCGGATCGGAGGCGATCTTCTCGCCGCGCTCGGGATTGATGAAGATATTTGCGGTCTCGTAGGCGGGGTCGCCGAGAAGCCCCTTGGGGTCCACCGCCAGCCAGCCGCGATCGGAACTCATGATATTGTCGTGGTGCAGGTCGCCATGGAGCGGCACGATGGCGCTCGGCTTGTCGAAAAGCTTTAGCGCGATGCCGGCGGAGCGGGCGTAGAGGTCGCGGGCCGTGCGCGGCCAGGCGCGAACATCGGTATCAAAGAGCGTCTGGAAGCGGTCGCGGAGCGGCTCAAGACCTTCTGGGGCGTCGGGGCGCGGCTTATGGAGGCTGCCGACAACAGTCGCGACAGCGATAGTGCCTTCGTCGTCCTTGCCGTCGCGGACAGGCTCGCCCAGCGTGCCGCCATCGAGCCATTCCATGAAAATGGTATCGCCATGGGTATCAAAGACCGTGGCGGCGCCGTCGCCTTCGTACCATTGGAGGAGGCGCACGCCCCTGCCCTCTTCCCTGGACGCTTCAGGTTTGATGATTTTCAGAGCCGCGAAATTGCGGCCGTTCTGCTCGACGCGAAAGAGCCAGCTGCGCGGCGTTTCGGCCACCGGCGTGGATTTTGTCAGGGACCAACGGATCATGGCGCGGCTGAGCGCGGTTTCGGCAGGAGACTGATTCATCATGGCGCCATTAGAGCAGAAGGCGGCGTGCGATTCGACGGGTCAATCGCTGTTGGCGCGAGAAGGTGATGAAAGTGTGGTGGGATACTTTGAATTTTCGCGCGCGGGACGCCACCCCCACCCGGCCTCCCCCATCAAGGGGGAGGTGTCGCATCGAGTGCGTGGCACGTTTCGTTCACAACCACCGACCCGCACCTCCCCCTTGATGGGGGAGGCTGGGAGGGGGTGATCCCGAGGCCTACTTGATCTTGTAGGCGTCCTTGGCTGCCTGATAGCTCAGGTGCTTGGCGATTTCTTCGGCTGAGGATTTCGTCAGGCGGTTCTCACCGACCCAGCGGCCCAGGAAGCCGCAGACTTCGCGGCGCCAGACGTCGTGGCGGGCCGGGATGGAGAGCAAGGCGCGGGTGTCGTCGTTGAAGCCGGCGAGGTTGTAGAAGCCGGCGGTTTCGACGACCTGGTCGAGATAGCGGCGGATGCCCTGCGGGGAATCGTGGAACCACCAGGGCGGGCCGATCATCAGGCTCGGCCAATAGCCGGCCATGGGGGCGAGTTCGCGGGCATAGGTGGTTTCGTCGAGGACGAACATGATGAGCCGCAGATTGGGCTCGTTGCCGCAGCGCGAGAGCAGCGCACGGAGGCCGCCGACATAATCGGTGGGGCCGGGAATATCGGCGCCGAGATCGGGGCCGCGTTCGCCAAAGAGCAGCGGATCGGTATTGCGGCGCGAGCCAGCGTGGATCTGCATGACCATGCCGTCTTCGACCGAGAGCAGCGCCATTTCGGTCATCATCTGGGCGCGGAAGAGTTCGGCGTCACTGGCGTCGTGCTTGCCGGCAAGGATTTTGTCGAGGAGGGCCTGCTTTTCGACCAGCGGCAAGTCGGCCGTGTTGGCCGTCGGCACGCCATGGTCGGTAGCGACGGCGCCGAAGCGGCGGAAATATTCGCGGCGCCTGCGGTGGGCGTTGATGAGGCCATCCCACTTGGAAATGTCCTCGCCGGTCAGTTCGCCGAATTTCTTCAGGTTTTCGACGATGGCGGGGCGGCTGGGGTCGGTGACGTCATCGGGGCGATAGGTGGTGCGAACCTGGCCGATGAGGCCCTGCCCTTCCATCGACTGGTGATGGGTCAGCGGATCGAGCGCGAATTCGGTGGTGGCGATCACCTCGACGTTGAAGCGTTCGAGAATGGCGCGCGGCAGGAGTTCGGGCGCGCCGAGTTTTGCGTCGATGGCGTCAAAAATGCTGTCGGCGGTTTTGCCGGAAAGCTCTTCGGTGATGCCGAAGACGGCGTGGAGCGAGTGATCGACCCAGGTTTTCGAGGGTGTGCCGGCAAAGAGATAGTAGTTGTCGGCAAAGAGGCGCCAGGCCTTGCGACCATCGGCTTCGACCGGCTTGCCATCTTTGCGGGGAATGCCCAGCGCATCATAGCTGATGCCCCGGCTCTTGAGCATGCGCAGCACATAGTGATCGGGCGTCAGGAACAGGGCCGTGGGGCTGGCGAAACGACCATTCTGGGCGAACCAGGACGGGTCTGTATGGCCGTGGGGACTGACGATGGGGAGGTCTTTTACCGCCGGGTAGAGATCCCTGGCGATAGACTGCGCGGGCTCGGAAGCGGGGAAGAGACGATCGGGGTGAAGATGTGCTGGCTGGGTCATGAAAGAGGTTGTGCCATGTTCGGGAGAGGCTTTCAATATCTTCCATACAAGACGCAGATTGTGAAGATTTAAGACAAATTAACTGCTCTCGCAAACTGCAATTCGCGCTCCGGACCTCTGGGGCTATCGTGCTGGCGCGGGTGAGAAACAGCTCTCTTCAAGGCGGCTGCCCAATGTCGACTCCTGGCCATAAAGGCCGGCGCCACATGAGGGATGAGCATGGCCAATCTCGATTTCGAGTCACAGGGACTAAAGCAGGTGCAGCTTGAGGCGCGGCGCGGGGCGCATGTGCAACGGGCCCAGCAGATGCTGCTGGCGGCAGGGCTTGCGGCGCTGTGCGTAGTAGGGGTTGCCGGAGCGCTTTTGGCGCAGGTGATGTAAGCCGGTTTCGCGCGGCGCCCGCCTTCGATAATATCCCGCGCGGGGAGACCGACCGCGCATGCGAATTTTGCTTGTCGAAGACAATGAGGACCTGGGCGAGGCCATCGAAAGACGGCTGCGCACGGCCGGTCACTCGGTCGACTGGGTGCGCGACGGCGCCGATGTGGTGTCCGCGGCCAAGGGCGAGGATTTCGACGCGGTGGCGCTCGACCTGATGCTGCCCAATCGCGATGGGATCGGGCTGATTGCCGAACTGCGGCGGGAAAAGTTTTCGGCGCCAATCCTGGTCATCACCGCGCGCTCGGAAATCGACGACAAGGTGAGCCTCCTCGATCTTGGGGCGGATGATTATCTCGTAAAGCCGTTTGACCTTCGCGAGCTTGAAGCGAGATTGCGGGCGCTGATCCGGCGGACCGGCGGGAAAACCAGCAGCGTTTTGGCGCTAGGGGATCTGGAGCTGGACCTCGCCGGGCTCAATGCCAGCGTCGGCGGCAAGGCGTTGGAGTTGGGGCGGCGGGAGTTTCGGCTGCTCGAGATTTTGCTGACCCATGCGGGCAAGGTGGTGGCCAAGGAGCGGTTGATGAACCAGCTCTTCAATTTCGATGAGACCGTCTCGATCAATGCGTTGGAGCTGCATATTTCGCGGCTGCGGAAAAAGCTGGAGCCGGCGCGGGTGGAGATCGGGACCGTGCGCGGGGTGGGCTATGTGGCGCGGGCGGTGGATGGGTAGCTTTTGGACTTTGGATACCCCGTCCCTCACAAATCCACTGTGTCATTCCCGCGAAAGCGGGAATCTCTGTTTTGAAACGGGGATCCCCGCTTTCGCGGGGATGACACCGGGAGAACAAGGGCAATCGTGGGTGCCGAACGCAGCGAGGCGTCAGCGTGCCCACTAAATCCTTTTCCATCCGCCGGCGCATTCTGGCGCTGGCGACCGTGCTGCTGCTGGCGGCGGCGGTGGTGCTCATCATCTTCATTCGCGACTATGCGGAGCGGGCGGCGGATCGGGCGTTTGATCGGTTGCTGGCGGCTTCCGCATTGACGATTGGCGGCGCGGTGCAGGTCGAGGATGAGACCGTCATCGTCGAATTGCCCTTTGCTGCCTTTGCCATGTTCTCGGGGCAGGACCGGGTGTTCTATGCCGTCGAGGGGCCGGATGGACGAACGGTTACGGGCTATGAAGATCTTGCGGCGGCGATGGACGAGACCAGTTCAGCCGAGCCGCGCTTTGCCGATATCTTGTATCGCGACGAACTGGTGCGCGTGGCTTCGATCGGGCGGCTGATTTCGACGGCGAGTGATACGGGCTGGGTGACGATCCATGTCGCCGAGACCCAGAACCAGCGTGAGGCGCTCTCCAATGAAATTCTCTCCAATGCCATCGTGCCGGTGATTGCACTCACGCTGCTGGCCGTGGGGCTCGTGTGGTTCGGGATTTCGCGCATGTT
>NZ_JBEVLL010000121.1:0-4773 GCF_040509215.1 Devosia sp. | reverse complement strand
CGAGGAACGGTAGCTTGGCCTGGCTGATATAGTACCAGAAGAAGCGCCACGTCACCGCAGGCGGCTGCAGATCGCCGGTCTTGCCGAACGGATCGAGCCAGGTTTCGAACAGGCGGTGAATGGGTTCGAGGAGTTTCATCGGGCCGGAAAAGAAGAACGCGGGAGCCGAATACTCCATAGCGCCGAATGTTCCGGCGCGGGGTTAAATCTTTGAAATGTTGGGGAAGCCGGTGCGCCGGCCTCCCCTGTTCGTTACTCCGCGGCCTTGGCGTCGAGGTCGAGGAAGCCGCCGGACTGGCGTTCCCAGAGCATGGCATAGTGCCCTCCTGAGGCGAGGAGTTGGGCGTGAGAGCCCTCCTCCACAATGCGACCCTTTTCGAGCACCACGAGCCGGTCCATGGCCGCAATGGTCGAGAGGCGATGCGCAATGGCGATCACCGTCTTGCCCTGCATGAGCATGGTGAGCTGCTCCTGGATCGCCGCTTCCACTTCGGAGTCGAGAGCAGACGTGGCTTCGTCGAGCACCAGGATCGGCGCGTTCTTGAGAAGTACGCGAGCGATGGCGACGCGCTGGCGCTGACCGCCGGAGAGCTTCACCCCACGCTCGCCCACATGAGCGTCATAGGCCAGGCGCCCCTGCGGGTCGGAAAGACCCATGATGACATCGTGGACATTGGCCTGTTCGGCCGCCCGCATCATTTCCTCGTCGGTCGCCGACTGACGGCCGTATTTGAGGTTTTCGCGGACGGACCGGTGCAGCAGAGACGTATCCTGACTGACAAGGCCGATAGCAGAACGCAGGCTCTCCTGGGTCACCGAACGGACGTCGCTTCCGTCGATCTTGATCGAGCCGTCCTGCACATCGAACATGCGCAGGGCGAGATTGACCAGGGTCGACTTGCCCGAACCCGAGCGGCCGACAAGGCCGATCTTTTCGCCGGGCTTCACCGTCAGGCTAAACTCGTCGATGACCGACCCTTCCTTGCCGCGCCAGTAGTTGAAGCTGACATTGTCGTAATGCAGCTCGCCCTTGGTAACGGCGAGAGGCTTGGCTTCCGGCGCGTCGAGCATGGTCAGGGGCTGGGCGATGGTGTCCATCGAGTCCCTGGTCGTGCCGATCTGGCGGAAGATGTTGGAGCCGATTTCGAGGATCCAACCGCTCATGTTCATGATCTGCAGGGCGAAGGGAATGGCGGTCGCCACCGCTGCTGCGGTGAGCACGCCATTGTTCCAGCCGGCGAGGGCCAGCCAGGTGACCGAGACCACGAGGCCCGCGTTGAGCATGAACAGGATCGACCACATGTAGGTGAACACCCGCATCAATTTGCGGAAGCTCACGGCGTGGTCGAGCACGCTGTCGGCGACGTATTTGTCTTCATGCTCGCCGGAGGCGAAGGTCTTGAGCGTCTGGATATTGGTGTAGCTGTCGACGATGCGGCCGGTCATCACCGATTTGCTCTCCGAAAGCTCTTCGGAATAGCGGGCGATGAGCGGCATGGTGATCGAGAAGAGCACCGCATAGAGCAGCAGCCAGACGCCAATCGGCACCAGCAATAGCGGATCGAGCTGGGCTAGGACGACAATGGCCACAACGACGAAGACCAGGGCATACCAGGCCGCGTCGATGGTGAGATTGACGCCGATTTCGATGGCTTCACCGGCCTGGATGACCTTGTTGGCGATGCGGCCGGCAAAGTCGTTCTGGAAGAATGTCCAGCTCTGCCGGATGACATGCCAGTGGCTTTGCCAGCGGATAAGATCGACCAGGTTGGGCACGATGCCGTGGTTGCGGATCAGCGTGTCGAAAAAGAAGGTCAGTGGCCGGACGAGGACCACGACGAAGATCATCCAAAGGAAGGTCTGGCCGTGCTGGTCGAAGATTTCGCCGGGATTTGTGGTTGCCAGCATCCCCACCACCATGCCGACAAAGACGGGCATGAGCGCATCGGCGACCGAGCCGATGGCAACAAGGCCAATACGGATCGCGAAGGCGCCTTTGAACTGGGCGACGAAGTAGCGAACGAAGGGCGTAAGGCCCATGGGCGGCTGGCGGTCTTTGGCCAGGGCGACGGGCGAATAGAGATTGTCGAAGAAGTCGATGACGCGGTTGAACATTTTCTGCTCATTTTATTGAGCCGCGCCTGACAGAACGTGCTGTTCGTATCAGGTTCGGTGCCGGGAAAGGGGTTTGCATTGGCTCGGGGCGATGGCGTTCGGATTGCCCAGGTGTCGCGTCATGATGAAATCTCCCATTTGGGATCTCCTTTGGTTGGCGCCCTCCACCATGGAGGGCGTGTGAAATCTGTTTGGGACGGCGGCGCTTACTGCGCCGCGTCCTCGACCTGATCCATCTCCAGGAACCCGCCCGATTGGCGCGCCCAGAGCTGGCTATAGATACCGCCTGAATCCACGAGCTCGGCATGAGTGCCCTGCTCAACGATCTGCCCCTTATCGAGCACCACCAGACGGTCCATCATGGCGATGGTCGACAGGCGGTGAGCGATGGCGATCACGGTCTTGCCGCGCATCAGCAGCTCGAACTGGCTCTGGATGGCAGCTTCGACCTCGGAGTCGAGGGCCGACGTTGCCTCATCGAGCACCAGAATCGGGGCATTTTTCAAGAGTACACGTGCAATCGCGATGCGCTGGCGCTGACCGCCCGACAGCTTGACGCCGCGTTCGCCCACATGGGCGTCGTAGCCCGTGCGGCCTTTGTAGTCTGAAAGGTCCGCGATGAAGTCGTGAGCCTCGGCCAGTTTTGCGGCTTCGATCATCTCTTCTTCGGTCGCGTCCGGGCGGCCATAGACAATGTTGTCCCTAACGGAACGATGCAGCAGGGACGTGTCCTGGGTCACGACGCCGATATTGGCGCGGAGGCTATCCTGCTGGATCGTTGAAATGTCATTGCCGTCCACCAGAACGCGCCCCCCCTGCCGATCGTAGAAACGCAGCAGCAGATTGACGATGGTGGATTTACCCGCGCCGGAACGACCGACAAGGCCGATCTTTTCGCCCGGACGGATATCGAGGTTGAGCCCTTCGATGACGCCCGAAGACTTGCCGTAGTGGAACGAGACGTTATCGAACTTGATGTCGCCCTCGACACGGCCGATCGGCTTGGCATCGGGCTTGTCCGACACGACGCGCGGCAGCGAGATAGAATTGATGCCATCCTTGACCGTGCCGATGTTCTCGAACAGCGAGGACATTTCCCACATCACCCATTGGCTCATGCCCTGGAAGCGCATGACGAGGCCAAGCGAGACGGCCAGCGCGCCGGGGCTCATGACGCCCTGCATCCAGAGCCAGATGCCAGTCGCGCCCACCGCAAACAGCAGCAGGGCGTTGGACCAGAGGACCAGCATGTTGAGCCAGGTGAACAGCCGCATCTGGCGATAGACGGTGTTCAGAAACTCATCCATGGCCTCGCGGGCATAGGACTCTTCGCGGTTGGAATGGCTGAAGAGCTTTACCGTGGCGATATTGGTGTAGCTGTCGACGATACGGCCGGTCATCATCGAGCGCGCATCGGCTTGGGACTGCGAAATCTTGCCCATGCGTGGGATGAAGTAGACCATCAGCGCCACATAGGCGACCAGCCACACGAGGAAGGGGATGGCGAGGCGCCAATCTGCCGAAGCAGCCAGGAAGACGGCGCCCGTGAAGTAGACGACGACATAGACCAGCATGTCGAGCAGCTTCATGACCACTTCGCGAACGGCGAGCGAGGTCTGCATCAGCTTGGCGCCGATGCGTCCCGCGAACTCGTCCTGGAAGTAGCTCATCGACTGGCGGATAAGGTAGCGGTGCGCCATCCAGCGAATACGTTGCGGGAAATTCCCGAGCAGCGTCTGGTGCATGGTCAGCGTCGACAGCAGCGCGAAGGCTGGCAGGATGAAGACGATCATCGCACCCATGAACGCCAGCTTCCAGCCGTCCGTCTGCAGGAACGTGTTGGGGTCTGCGCCGGCGAGCCAGTTCACCACGTCGCCGATGAAGCTGAAGACGAGGATTTCGCCAATGGCAACGGCGGCCGCGGCAAAGGCCATCAGGGCCAGCCACTTCTTGGCGCCGTGGCTGTAGTGCAGGCAGAATGCCAGAAGACCCTTTGGTGGCTCGGTTGGCTCTCCCGAGGGATAAGCGTCCAGCTGTTTTTCAAACCATTTCAGCACTTGCGTCACCATGTATATCGTCCGGAAAGGACACCATGGCCGAACGCTAAGTGACGGCTATGACATTGGCCGTCAGCAGGTTCTGGCGATGGACGATCCATCCAGGAAAATTTCAAAGACCGCGCTCGATACGTTCCATTGAACGCAGAGGAGCCGCGTGGCGTTTAGCCCAGGCCTCCTCCCTAATGCCCGGAGGCATCAAAGAATTGGGCTATGCAGCCAAGAGCGGCGTAGCATACACAAAAGGCTAGAGTCGGCTGTTGCCTCTTGGCCACATTCGAACGCCAGAAAATAACGTTGCACTGGACCATTTCATGCGCACCGAAACCGAGCACACCATCTACCTCAAGGACTACGCTCCGACGCCCTACGCCATCGTGGCCGTGGACATGGACTTCAAGATCACTGAGGCGGTGACTCGCGTTCGGACGCAGATGACCATCGAGCCGCGGCCGGAAACTGCGCCGGGCACGTCGCTGGTGCTCGACGGAGATGGGCTCACTCTGCAATCCATCGCTATCGACGGGCTGCCGATGATGCTGTCAGCTTATGCGACCGACGAAAACGGCCTGACCGTCGTTGAGCCGCCCTTCCGGCGCTT
>NZ_JBEVLL010000120.1:0-2565 GCF_040509215.1 Devosia sp. | reverse complement strand
CTTAATGGTCGAATGTGGCCTGGATGATCTAGCCGGTCTACAATCAATGGGCGGATTCAAACTCCGTAGCGAACACCCAGATCGGGCAAGCGGGTCTAGGGTGGTGGGATGGCAGAGCAACGACGCAAGCTGACGGTGTTTGATCGGTCGGCGATCGAGCTTCGCCTGCGTGACGGCTGGGGTGTCCGGGCGATCGCGCGCGACCTGGATCGCTCGCCGGGGGTGATCTCGGGGGAGATCAATCGGCACGGTGGTGCGACCGTCTACCAAGCGGAGGCGGCGGTGGCGCAGGCCGCTGTGGCCCGGCGTCTGACGGGTCGCAAGCCTGTCCTGGCGCAGGATGGCGCACGCTTTGGCCAAGTGGCGGAGTTGTTGCGTCTGGGCTGGTCGCCCGAGCAGATCTCGGGCCGGCGCCAGCGGATGGAGGCGGGCATGGAGCAGGCGTCTGGCCTGTCGGTATCGCACGAGACGATCTACACGGCGATCTATGCCCTGCCGCGCGGTGAACTACGCCGCGAGTTGATCTCGTATTTGCGGCAGGACAAGCCGCTGCGGGGCCGCAAGCCGAAGGGCAGCGAGCGCCGCGGCAAGCTCTGCAACATGACCAACATCAGGGAACGGCCTGAGGAGGTCGAGGGCCGGCTGGTGCCTGGCCATTGGGAAGGCGACCTCATCCTGGGCGCCGGCGGGGCGAGTGCCATCGGCACGCTGGTCGAGCGGACCAGCCGTTTCGTGGTGCTGGTGCACAGGCCGACCCGCAAGTCCGACGTGGTCGCCAGTGCCTTCGCCGGGGCGTTGGCCGCCATTCCCGCCCCCTTACGCAAGACCCTGACCTACGGCCAGGGCAAGGAAATGGCCCAGCACGCGAGCCTGGCCCTGAGCACCGGCATGCGGATCTTCTTCGCCGACCCCCACTCGCCCTGGCAGCGCGGCTCCAACGAGAACACCAATGGCCTGCTGCGCCAGTACTTTCCGAAAGGCGCCTCGTTGGCAGGCTTCGATCAGGACGACCTCGATCTGGTCGCCGACAGCCTGAATGGACGGCCACGAAAGACGCTCGACTTCGCAACCCCGAGCGAGCATTTCAGCATGCTGCTGGCCGAACGGGTTGGCAGAAAACAAGCCGACGGTCTGGCTGTTCGCTCCGAAACTTGAATCCGCCGTCTGAAATGGCGACCTACGTCTCAACCTACATCGTTTATTTATTTACAATAAATTCATCTGTAGGGTGTATTTCGATCGCATGATTGGGCTAGTTGCCATGCAAGAAGCTGTTGTTGGCTGTTCAGCCTGCCGCCACATGCCCGAGCTCTTCCCTTTCACCATGGCCTTCCAGCCGGTTGTCGATCTCCAAGACCACCGCATCGATGCCCACGAAGCGCTGGTGCGAGGGCCGAATGGCGAAGGGGCCGCCAGTGTGCTGGCGCAGTTGAATGCGGAGAACCTCGATGCCTTCGACCAAGCCTGCCGGATCAAGGCGATCGAGCTTGCGGCGCGGCTGAAGCTAGGCTGCCAGCTCAATATCAACTTCTTGCCGAATGCGGTTTATGAACCGCGTGCCTGCATCCGTTTGACGTTGGACGCCGCGCGGCGGCACAACTTTCCGCTGCAACGGCTCACCTTCGAACTGACCGAGGGCGAGCAGATCAACGACCTGCGACACACGCAGAACATCATCAAGGAATATCGCCGCCACGGCTTCCAGATCGCGCTGGACGACTTCGCCACTGGCTATTCGGGCCTCGCTCGGCTGGCCGACCTGCGGCCCGACATCATCAAGCTCGACCGTGCGCTGGTGCAGGATTGCGACCGAGACCGGGTACGGCTGGCCATCGTCGCCAGCCTCGTCGCGCTCGGCGCCGAGATCGGCATCAAGGTCGTCGCCGAGGGCGTTGAGCGACGCGAGGAGGTCGAGGCGCTACGCTCCACCAGTCTGCGCTTCATGCAGGGCTTCTATTTCTCGCGGCCGGTCTTTGAAGGCCTGGCCTCCTCACAAGACACGCTGGCTGGGATCAACATCCTCAGCTCGGCGCCTGTAGCAGAGTGACGGGCCTTTCAGCGCTCACGCCAAACCTGATGACGCGAGCCATCGCTTCTTAATCGCTGCAGTCTTGAGTTTACACGTTTAGGAACCAGCATGCCCGCAGCGGTGGAGCTTGATGACGAACGCGAGCGGCTGACGGCCCTGATCGCGTTGAATATCCTCGAAACCGAGCGCACGGCTGACTTTGACATCTTCCCAGGTCTGGCAAGTCAGCTGTTCTCGACGCCGATTGCCGCGATCTCACTCATCGACAAGGACCGGCAATGGTTTAAGGCCAGCGTCGGCCTGGACGTGGTGGAAACCTCCCGTGACGCATCCTTCTGCGCTCATGCGATCCTACATCCCAACGAAGTGCTCTACGTTCCTGATGCGACACAAGATCCTCGCTTCGCCGATAATCCACTCGTAGTCGGCGACTTTGGCCTGCGGTTCTACGCCGGCGTGCCGATCATCGGACCGAGCGGTCACGCCCTTGGGGCACTCTGTGTCATCGATCGTGAACCCCGAAATGCCAGCGAAGG
>NZ_JBEVLL010000119.1:0-4322 GCF_040509215.1 Devosia sp. | reverse complement strand
ACCACTGCGCCCTTGCCGGCCTTGCACTGAGTGGAGCCTGTTGCCCCACGCGGGCGTGCTCCTGAGGAAGTTGACTTGGCTTATCTGGACGACAGCGGAAACATCGGGACGACCGTGGCGGAAGGGCGGGTGGGGGACTACTTTGCCCTGCTGAAGCCGCGCGTCATGTCGCTCGTCGTCTTCACCGCGCTCGTCGGCATGTTTCTCGCGCCCGGCCACGTCAACCTGATCATCGCGGCCATCTCGCTGCTCTGCATCGCGGTGGGGGCAGGGGCCTCGGCCTCGCTCAACATGTGGTACGATGCCGATATCGACGCCATCATGAGCCGCACGCAGAACCGGCCTATTCCCGCCGGCCGCATTTCTTCGGGCGAAGCGCTCAGTTTTGGGCTGATTCTCTCGGGCTTTTCGGTGGCGCTTCTCGGCCTTGCGACCAATTGGGTCGCTGGCGGGCTCCTCGCCTTCACCATCTTCTTTTATGCCGTGATCTACACGATCTGGCTCAAGCGCTCGACGCCGCAGAACATCGTTATCGGTGGCGCGGCCGGCGCCTTCCCCACAATGATCGGTTGGGCCGCCGTGACCGGCACGATTTCCCTTGAAAGCCTCGCGCTCTTCCTGATCGTCTTCCTCTGGACCCCGCCGCACTTCTGGGCACTCGCGCTCTATAAGCAGGGTGACTATGCCGCAGCCGGCATTCCGATGATGCCGAACGTCGCCGGCGAAGGCTCCACCAAGCGCCAGATCTTCGTTTATTCGGTCATCCTCGCCGTGTCGGCCTTCGTGCCGGTCTATCTCGGTACGGGTGGCTGGATTTATGGCGCCGTTGCCGCGATCACCGGCGCGAGCTTCGTCTATCTTGCCGTGCGCCTGCTGCGCGCGCCGACCAATGTCGACATGCGCAAGGCAGCCCGCCGCCTCTTTACCTATTCGCTGAGCTATCTCTTCGTGCTGTTCCTCGGCCTGCTCGCCGATAGCTTCATTGCGCGTCTGGGTGGGTTCTGGTCATGACCGAGAAAAACCAGGCGCTTGAAACCATGACTGCCGAAATGAAGGCCGCCGAGACGCTGAAACGCGTTCGCCGCCGCCGCTCCATTGCGCTGGCCGGCGCGCTCGCGCTCTTTGCGCTGACCTTTTACGTGCTGACCATCGTCAAGATGGGTCCGGCGCTGTTTGACCGGGG
This sequence comes from Devosia sp., assembly GCF_040509215.1. Taxonomy (GTDB): domain Bacteria; phylum Pseudomonadota; class Alphaproteobacteria; order Rhizobiales; family Devosiaceae; genus Devosia. The sequence goes on along the minus strand of NZ_JBEVLL010000119.1, from coordinate 3,139 downwards.
GCTCTGATGACGCTCGCCGCCGAAACGAGGCCAGCCAATGCCGAAAAGCGCAATCGCCGGGTCGGCCTGACGCTTCTGGGCCTTGCCGCGGGCATGATCGGCCTCGCCTTCGCTTCCGTGCCGCTTTACCAGCTTTTCTGCCAGGTGACCGGCTATGGCGGCACCACGCAGACGGCCGAAGCCAATCCCAAGGGCGTCATCGCCCGCGAGATGAAGGTGCGCTTCGACGTCAATATCGAGCATAGCCTCGACTGGACGGTGAAGCCGGCCGCCTCGATCACCGACCAGATCGGTCGGGTCGACACGGTCAACTACATCGCGACCAACAATTCCGACAAGCCGGTCACCGGGCAGGCGATCTTCAATGTTGTGCCCGAAAAGGCCGGCGTTTATTTCAACAAGATCGAATGCTTCTGCTTCACCGAGCAGACCCTGCAGCCGGGCGAAACGGTGGAAATGCCAATCGTGTTCTTCGTCGATCCCGATATCGACCAAAATCACGAACTGAAAACAATCAAAGAGATTACGCTCTCTTACACATTCTACGCTTCAGACAATGAGGGAAGCTGAACATGGCCGCCATTGAAAAGAACCATGACTACCACATGGTAGAGCCGTCACCCTGGCCATTCGTGATGTCGGCCGCGGTGCTGGTCATGATGGTGGGCGCCGTCTTCTTCATGAAGCAGTGGACCCCGTGGCTGTTCTTCGTCGGCCTCGCCGCCGTGCTCTATTCCTTCTATGCCTGGTGGGCGGACGTGGTGAAGGAAGCCAATGACGGCGTCAGCCATACCCCGGTCGTGCAGATGCACCACCGCTACGGCATGATCCTGTTCATCGCCTCGGAAGTGATGTTCTTCGTTGCCTGGTTCTGGGCCTATTTCGACGGCTTCTTCCGCTTCGATGACGTCGAGCAGGTTGCCCGCGTCGTCGCGACGGGCGGCCACTGGCCTCCGATTGGCGTCGAGCTTTTCGACCCCTTCCACCTGCCGCTGTTCAACACGCTGATCCTTCTGACCTCGGGCACGACCGTGACCTGGGCCCACCATGCCCTGCTTGAAAACGATCGCAAGGGCCTGCGCTGGGGTCTGGCGCTGACCGTGGCGCTGGGCGTGCTGTTCTCCTATGTGCAGTATCTCGAATACACCCATGCCGGTTTCCTCTTCGGCGGCGAAGGCGCAACCATGTATGGCGCGACCTTCTTCATGGCGACCGGCTTCCATGGTTTCCACGTCATCATCGGCACCATCTTCCTCGCCGTCTGCCTGATCCGCGCCGAGCGTGGTGATTTCACCCCGCAGCGTCACCTGGGCTTCGAATTCGCCGCCTGGTACTGGCACTTCGTCGACGTGGTCTGGCTCTTCCTCTTCGCCTCGATCTACGTCTGGGGCAGCTGGGGCGTAGCCCTGAGCCACTAGGCACAGGCATAGAGAATATGGGGCGCGGCATGGCTGCGCCCCTTTTCGCTTCTAGAGACCTTATGAGCCAGCCAAACCCCGTTCTTTCCGGCCTTCTCTGCCGCTGCCCACGTTGCGGCGAAGGGAAATTGTTTTCCGGCTATCTCAAATTGGTACCGTGCTGCGACAGGTGCGGGCTCGATCTCAAATTTGCCGATAGCGGTGATGGTCCGGCTGTCTTCGTGATTTTTCTGGTGGCGCCGGTTGTCGTCATCCTGGCGCTGATCACAGGTTCCCTGGTGCAGATCGCCCCTTGGATGCATCTGGTTCTGTGGATCCCGACGACATTGCTGCTTTCCCTGGCCCTGTTGCCGCCCTTCAAGGGTGTGCTGGTCAACGTCCAATATCGTCACGACGCTCATGAGGGCCATCAATGAACCCCTTGGCGCGGCTTCGCCTCAGCGACTGGATTTTTGCCGTTCTCATGCTGCTGCTGGCCGCGGTTTGCGTCTTTCTCGGCTCCTGGCAGATGCATCGCCTTGCCGAAAAGGATGCGCTGGTTGCAGCCGTCGACGCGCGGCTGACGGCAGCCCCTATTCCAGTGCCGCCCAAAGAAAGCTGGGCCAATCTGCCCACTCAGGATCTGGTCTATCAGCAGGTCGAACTGACTGGCGCCTACCGCTACACTCAGACCACAACTGTCTTCACGAGCCTCTCCGATCCCAAGGGCCAATATGCCGGTCCCGGATATTGGGTGATGACGCCATTCGAATTGCAGGGCGGCGGCACGGTCTTCGTCAACCGCGGTTTCGTGCCCCAGCAATATCAGGAGACCGCCGCGGTTGGTGATCTTCATGGCGAAGATCCTGGCATCGTGACGATCTCGGGCGTGTTCCGCACGCCGGAGGCACCGGGGTTCATGACGCCGGAAGCCGATATGTCCAATCGCATCGAGTGGGTGCGCGACCCGGTGCGCCTTGCAAAAATGACCGATCCCGCCTTGGCGCCGATCGCCCCCTTCTATATCGACCTGCCCGCAGGCCCGGCTGGGGAACTGCCGCAGGCGGGGGAAACGGTCGTCAGCTTTCCCAACAACCATTTCGGCTATGCCCTGACCTGGTATGGCTTTGCCATTGTCGCCGTGGTCATGCTCGGCTTCTGGCTTAGCCGGCAGGCGAGAAGCCCGGCCAGCGGTCCCTAAGGGCCGGGTCGAGGCAAAACCTTGCGGTCAGCCGCCGCATTCACTAGGTTGCAACAATTCTAGAAGGGCCTTCCCCTCCGATGCAGTTTGTTTCGACGCGCGGCCAGGCGCCGGCGCTTGGCTTCTCCGATGCGGTCCTCGCGGGCCTGGCTTCCGATGGCGGCCTCTATGTTCCGCAGGCTTGGCCGCAACTGAGCCACGATGAAGTCGCCGCTTTTGCCGGCAAGCCCTATGCCCATGTCGCCTACGAGATCATTTCGCGCTTCACCGGCGATGAAATCCCCGCGGCCAAGCTGCGCTCGATCATCGACGGCGCCTATCAGAGTTTCCGTCACCCCTCGGTGACCCCGCTCGTCGAGATCGAAACCAATCATTTCGTGCTCGAACTCTTCCATGGCCCGACGCTCGCCTTCAAGGACGTGGCGATGCAGTTCCTGAGCCGCACCATGGACCACATTCTGACCGAACGTGGCCTGCGCGCGACGATTGTCGGCGCGACCTCGGGCGATACCGGTTCGGCTGCTATCGAAGCCTTCCGCGG
>NZ_JBEVLL010000118.1:0-3039 GCF_040509215.1 Devosia sp. | reverse complement strand
AGTATCCCCGATCATTCGGCATTCAGCCGCGCGCGGCATGAGCGTTTCCGGGAGAGCGACGCCCTGCGGCGGGTTTTCTAGAGTGTGGTGGCGAAGTGCATCGTGGTCGGGCTGGTTGGCGGCGAAGGGTTTTCGATCGACGCGAGCCTGATCAAGGCAGATGTGGACAAGAAGAAGCGGGTGCTTGGCGATCAGCCGATTGCCTGGCCGAAGGGCAAGGAGGCGTCCCGTGCGGTTCGCGAGTATCTGACGGCTTTAGATTTAGACTAGCCTGGATTTCCACGGACAGGAATTCGGCTAACACGTGCCGCGGCTAAGCGATTCTTCTGACTCAATATTTCAATCAATTCTGTTATCAGTTATGGTGCACTGATGAGGCAGTTCATACATTGTCACTTGCGCATGCGCTACAAGGTCAAGCCTAGAACCCCCGCATGGGCCGAGAGATCAATTGGCCGCATTGTATACGGTCTTCTCTCGGCACGCAATACTTGTGCTGCAAGATCGACTTGACACAAGATATGGCATGTGACAGCGTGCATATGTGCCATTAAGCGCACCATATAGCATAACAGACCCGCGGCGCTTCTTCGCCGAACCGGCCACCCCGCGTCAGCGTCAGTACGAAGCCCTGCGGGCGTTCTATCTCGAGGGGCTCACATCGGCCCAGGCCGCCGAGCGCTTCGGCTATTCGCCAGGCGCGTTCCGGGTGCTGTGTCATGCGTTCCGCCACGGCGACCTGCCGGAGTTCTTCGCCACGACGCGTCCCGGGCCGCGCGAACAGCCGAAGAAAAGCGCTGCCCAGGAGCAGATCATCGCGCTGCGCAAGCGCAACTACTCGGTCTACGACATCAGCCGGGCGCTCAAGCAGCAAGGAACGCCACTCAGCGCTACGGCCGTGCGCGAGGTGCTGGCAACGCAAGGCTTCGCCCCGTTGCCACGCCGGCTCGATGAAGAGCGCCCGGTTCTGATCGGCCCGACCACCGAGGCGGTGGCCGACGTGCGCAGCTTTACCCTGGCGCCGCGTGAGTTCACCACCAGGATGGGAGGGCTATTCCTGTTCGTCCCAGACCTGGTGCATGTCGAGCTCGAGGCGCTGGCGCTGAGCGCCAAGCTTCCCGGCTCGCGCATGATCCCGGCCGCGCATGCGCTGCGCGCCGCCTTGGCCCTCAAGCTGTGGGCGATCGAACGCAAGAGCCACGTCATGGCCCTGGTGGCCGACGAGGGGTTGGCATTGTTCTGTGGTCTCAATGCGGTGCCGAAGAGGAGCTTCCTGGCCGAGTATTCCTCGCAGATCACGCCGCGCAAGGTCTCTCGCCTGCTCGGTCTGTGGCATGAGCAACTGACAGGCGAAGGGCTGTTCGCCGGTCACTCCCTCAATCTCGACTTCCATTCCGTGCCCTATTTCGGCGAGCACCCGGTTGTCGAAACCCACTATTTGGCCAAGCGAAGTCGCCGCCAACCCAGCATCCTCACGTTCCTCGCCCAGGATGCCGACAGCCAAGTGTTCTGCTATGCCAACGCCGACATCCGCAAGGGCGAGGAGGCGGAAGAGATCTTCCGCTTCATCGACTTCTGGACCGCCCACCACGGCGGCTCGCCGCGCCACCTGGTCTTCGACTCCAAGCTCACGACCTATCACGGTCTTGACCGGCTCGATCAAGCCGGCATCACCTTTTTGACCTTGCGTCGTCGCTCGCCAAAACTGCTGACCGAAGTCGAGCGGCTGCCGCCCTCCGCTTGGCGCACCATCACGCTCGACGTGCCCAACCGCAAGTACCGCACCCCGCGGGTCTTTGAGCAGAAGGTGCGGCCCAGGGAGCGCACGTTCCGCCAGTTCTTCATCACCGATCTCGGCCATGAAGAGCCCACCATCCTGCTCACCAACGACATGACCTCGAAGGCCGCAGCCATCATCGCCCGCTATGCCAAGCGCATGCTCATCGAAAATGCCCTCTCCGACGCCGTGCGGTTCTTCCACATCGACGCGCTCTCCTCATCGGTCGGCTTCAAGGTCGACTTCGACATGGCGCTTCTCGTCCTGGCCTCCGGTCTCTACCGGCGCATCGCCAGCCGCATGCGAGGCTACGACGAGGCCCAGGCACGCCTGATCTTTCGCGATCTCATCGACATGCCGGCCGACGTCGCCATCGCCGACGGCGAAATCACCGTCCGCTTCCATCGCCGCGCCCACCTGCCCATCGTCCTCGCCTCAGGAATCCTCGACAAACCGGTCGCGGTTCCCTGGTGGCACGGCTATTCTCTCCGCTTCGTCCAAAATCGGCCCGCCGCCGCCGGCGTTAGCCGAATTCCTGTCCGTGGAAATCCAGGCTAGAGCAAATTTCGTTCTGCTTGAATCGGGGGGGATTCCCGACGCTTTGTCAATGAGCGAATCTCTCGGCATTGATTCGTTTTTGGGAGCGAGCGATGCCGAAGCCTTATTCCATCGACTTGCGTGGCCGAGTGATTGAAGACGTGGAGACCGGTGCCTCGCGGCGTGAGGCGGCCGAACGCTATGGGCTCAGCCCGAGCGTGGTGGTGATTTGGGTGCAACGGTTCGAGGAGACCGGAAGCGTAGCGGCAAAGCCGAGCGGCGGCAGCACCTCGCCGCTGGAGAAGCACGCGAAATTTCTGCTGGCGCAGATTGCCAACAAGCCCGACCTGACGCTGGACGAGATCGTGGTGGCGATGCGCAAACGCAGGATCGCCGGCAGCCGCAGCGCGGTGTGGCGGTTCTTCGCCCGGCGCAACATCAGCTTCAAAAAAAAACTCTGTACGCGGTGGAGCAGAAGCGCGCGGACGTGGCCCGCGCCCGCCGCCGCTGGATGCGCGACCAAGGCATGTTTGACCCGGCGCGGCTGGTGTTCATCGACGAGACCTCCACCAACACCGCGATGGTGCGGCTGCGCGGCCGTGCTCCGCGTGGCGAGCGGCTGGTCGACTATGCGCCGCATGGAGCTTGGAAAACGGTTACCTTCGTGGGCGGCCTGCGACAACGCGGAATGACCGCACCGTTTGTGATCGAGGGCGCCATGAACG
>NZ_JBEVLL010000117.1:0-7470 GCF_040509215.1 Devosia sp. | reverse complement strand
GGCGATGGCAATGTCGAGACGGTGCTGGTTTTCGCTAGGAGCTAGCTTTTCTTTACCTCTCCCCCAAAGGGAGAGGTAAGAAAGCTCAGTTCCGCTCGAACCCCACCGCGCCATCCCGCCCGGTCTGCCCGCGATGCCGCAGCATATGATCGGCCAGCACCAGCGCCATCATCGCCTCGCCCACCGGCACAGCGCGAATACCAACACACGGGTCATGACGCCCCTTGGTGATGATATCGACGTCCTCATTGCCCGTGGTCACCGTCTGGCGCGGCGTGATGATCGACGACGTCGGCTTCACCGCAAAGCGGCACACAATGGGATCGCCATTGGAAATGCCACCCAAAATCCCGCCGGCATGATTGGAGAGGAAATACGGCCTTTCCGACCCCGCCCGCATCTGGTCGGCATTCTCGACGCCCGTCAGCGACGCCGCCCCAAAACCATCGCCAATCTCCACGGCCTTCACCGCATTGATGCTCATCATAGCCGAAGCCAGGTCCGCGCTCAGCTTGCCATAGACCGGAGCACCCCAGCCCGCCGGCACGCCCTCGGCCACGACCTCGATGACCGCACCCACCGAATTGCCATCCTTGCGGATGCCATCGAGATAGTCGGCCCAGAACTCCGCCGCCTTGTGATCGGCGCAGAAGAACGGGTTCTCCCCGACCTGGTCCCAATCGAAATTGTTGTAGTCGATCTTGTGCGGCCCAACCTGCACGAGGCTCGCACGGATGGTCACGCCAGCCAGCACCTGCCGCGCCACCGCACCGGCGGCCACGCGTGCCGCCGTTTCGCGCGCCGAAGTGCGCCCGCCGCCGCGATAGTCGCGAATGCCATACTTCTGGTCATAGGTGAAATCGGCATGGCCCGGACGGTACTTGTCGCGGATTTCCGAATAGTCCTTCGAGCGCTGGTCGGTATTTTCGATCAGCAGCGAAATCGGCGTGCCGGTCGTGCGCGGCCCATCGGTGCGCTCGTCCCCGAACACACCTGACAAGATTTTCACCTCGTCCGCCTCACGCCGCTGCGTCGTATATTTACTCTGCCCAGGCTTCCGCCGATCAAGATCGCGCTGGATGATTTCCGGGGTCAGCGTAATGCCCGGCGGGCAGCCATCGACCACCACGCCAAGCGCCGGCCCGTGGCTTTCGCCCCAGGTGGTGAAACGGAAAAGATGCCCAAACGTATTGAAAGACATGGCGCCGCCCTTTGTTGGCTGCGGTTCTAGAGCATCGGACCGAAAAGTGTGAAGCGGTTTTCGGTTCAATCCGATGCGACAAATAAAAACAAACAGGAAGGCGTCAGGTCAATCGACCGGCGCATCCCAAGTGTTTTTCGCCTTGTGCAGCGCCATCTTGCCGCCGACGAAATGGGCAATCACACCCTGCGGAGGCGGCCAGTTCATCACCTCTTTGCGCGATGTGCCTTCAACGAGGTGCCAGAGCACACGCAACACACCGCCATGGGCGACAACCACCGCGTGGTGCGTCAGCTCCCGCGCAAAATCGAGCAGGCGCGCCGCGACGTCGTCATAATTCTCGCCGTCCTGCGGTCGGAAATGCCAGTAGCTTTCCTCGCGTTCGCCCGGCGCCAGTGCCGTCTGCTCCCGCGCGATTTCGGCATGCAGCCGCCCTTCGAAAGCACCGAAGGAAATTTCGATGAGCCGCTTGTCGTGGATCACCGGCGGCAATTCCACGTCGAACGCCGCGCGCATGCGGTCCATGGTTTCCGAGGCCCGGCTCAGCGGCGAGGCGAACCAATTGAGCGATGTGGGATCGACACCATCGCGCTCCAGCATCTCGCGCAGCAACACGCCATTGGCGTCCGCCTGCATCTGCCCCTTGCGGTTGAGCGGAATGTCCTTGCTGCCCTGATAGCGCTGTTCGCGGTTCCAGTCGGTTTCGCCGTGCCGCGCGAAGTAAAAGTCCGGCCAATCGTGGGCAGTCATGAGCATAAACGCGCCAGCGCGGCGCGACCTTCAGCTAAGAGGAATGAACGCGGCTACCCTAACCAATTTCGCTCGGGATACCAGAGGGCCGCGGCAGAAAGCTGCCATGCGCCAATGCCTTGGTCTGGAGTCGACCGCCCGCTTGTGGCAGAGGTGTGCCACTTGCCTTTTCGAGGTTCGCCATGCCGCTTTCATCAGCCGAAATCGCCTCCGCCCTCCAAGCCATCGTCGGCGCCGACGCCGTCATCAGCGACACCAGCAAGATGGGTGCCTGGCTCAACGAACCCCGCAAACGCTTCCACCAGACCGCCGCCGCCGTTGTCATCCCGCCCAGCGTCGAAGCGCTGCAAGCCATCGTCCGCTGGGCCAATGAAAACCGTGTCGGCCTCATCCCCCAAGGCGGCAATACCGGCCTCGTCGGCGCCCAGGTGCCGCTCTTCGGCACCGAAGTCATCGTCAGCCTCGCCCGGCTCGATCGCATCCGCTCGGTCGACACCGCCGCCGGCGTCATGACCGTCGAGGCCGGCGTCATCCTCGAAAATGCCCATCGCGCCGCCGAGGCCGAAGGTGCCATGTTCCCCCTCTGGCTCGCTTCACAAGGCTCCGCCCGCATTGGCGGCGTGCTGTCGTCCAATGCCGGCGGCGTCAACGTCCTCGCCTATGGCAATGCCCGCGAACTCACCATGGGCGTCGAAGCCGTCCTTGCCGACGGCAGGCTCTATCAGGGCCTCAATGCCCTCAAGAAAGACAATACCGGCTACGACCTGAAAGACCTGCTCGTCGGCGCCGAAGGCACGCTGGGCATCATCACCGCCGCGACCCTCAAAATCTTCCCGCTGCCCGAGGATCACGAAACCGCCCTCGTCAACGTCGCTTCCCCCGAAGCCGCGCTCGACGTATTCCAGCTCATGCGCCAGCGCCTCAGCGGCCGCCTCAATGCCTTCGAGCTGATCCCCCATATCGGCCTCGATTTCCAGCTTCGCCACGGCATGCTCGATGCCGACCCCACCGCCAGCCCCTCGCCCTGGTACGCGCTGATCGAAGTCACCCGCATGGCCGGCACGCCACCCGGCGCTCTCCAATCCGCCCTCGAAGCGACCTTCGAAAAGTCCCTCATCTCCGACGCCGTCATCGCCGAATCCCTCGCCGACCGCACCCGCATGTGGGCGTTCCGCGAGCAGATGAGCGAGTGCCAGTCCAAGGAAGGCGCCTCGATCAAGCACGACGTCTCCGTCCCCATCGCCGCCGTCCCCGCCCTCATCGCCGAAGGCTCAGCCGCCGCCCAAAAACTCTCCCCCGGCATCCGCCCCGTCCCCTTCGGCCACATGGGCGACGGCAATATCCACTTCAATTTCTCCCAGCCCGTCGGGGCGGACTCCAAGGCGTTCATGGCGCAGTATGACGAAGCCCTGCACGAGGTGATTTACGAGGTCGTGCTGAAGCTCGGCGGCTCCGTCTCGGCGGAGCATGGCATCGGCCAGTTGAAAACCGACCTCCTCAAGCAGGTGAAAGACCCGGTTGCGCTGGAAATGATGCGGTCCATCAAGACTGCGCTCGATCCGAATGGGATTCTGAATCCGGGTAAGATGCTGGGCTAGCAGACGCAGCAGCGTCCGAACCGACTCGCGTCTGGCGTACGGCGTCTCCCACGCACGCTCATCACCCCACCGCTCGTCATCCTCGGGCTTGACCCGAGGACACTTCACTTGGCGATAGTGCGAACAAGTGCAACGCCCTCGGGTCAAGCCCGAGGGTGACGACTGAGGTAGGATCAGCCCTCTCACCCCAATCACCGACCCTGCACCTCCCCCTTTGATGGGGGAGGACGGGAGGGGGTGCGGGAGCCCCGATGTCCGCGCTTGCCATTCCGCCGCGATCTAGCGGGAGCAAGTCGGCCCCATGTTACCCAGTACCCCCAATGTGCGTTCTTGCACCCAGCCCTCGCCTGCCCCATCTCTCCGCCATGCTGCTCGACATCAAATTCCTCGACGACGCCACGCGTCCGCCCGTACCCGTTCTGGAAAACCTCACCGCGGCCCAGCGCGCGCCCGGCCATCATCTGCGCATGATCCACGATCACCTGCGCGACAACATGGTGACCCTCGGAAAGCTCATCGAGCGCGCCAATGCCCGCCAGGCCACTCTCGCCGACATCGCCGCCGAGACGGACAGCATGGCCATGGTCGCCAATTACCGGCGTTTCGGTAATCTCTGCGGCCAGCACTGCGGCATCGTGAATACCCACCACACGATCGAGGATCACCACCTCTTCCCCGTGCTCGGCCAGCAAGGCCCAGCCTTCAAGGCCATCGCCGATCGGCTCACCGCCGAGCACGTCGTTGTCCACGAACTGCTCGAACGCCTCGTCGCGGCCCTCAACGACCTAGCCGCAGAGCCGAGCGAAACTAGCTTTAACGACGCGCGCGAAATCTATCACGCGCTCGAACGCGTGCTGCTCTCCCACCTCGGCTGGGAAGAAGAAGCCATGGGCGATGCCTTGGGTTATTTCGAGATCATGTAGGTCAGACGCTGCTTCCGATCCAACCCGACCACATCCCCTCCATCGTCACTACCGGGCTTGTCCCGGTAGTCCATGCGGAGGCGAGGTGGATTGCCGGGACAAGCCCGGCAATGACGATGGTGGTGATGTCTGTGCGATCGTCCTAAAACAAATCCATCTGCCCGCCACCACCGCCGGCAGCCTTCTTCACCTTTACCGCCACCGGCTCCGGCTTCTCCTCAGTCACTTCCACGATCAACCCGGGATCATCATCCCGCGCCGAATTGACCCGCGTCGACACCGGATGAAACTTCAAAATCCCATCCTCGAGCGGCAGCGCCATCTGCGCTGCGTCCTCGGCCCGCACTTCGCGCACATTCAGCCAATCATCGATCTGCTGCCGGCTCATCAAAATCGCCGGCATCCGGTCATGCACCACCGAGAGCTGCCGGTTGGCCGCCACGGTAATGGTCGCGACACTATCGACCTCTTCGCCCTCCGGCCCGCTCCAGGTGGCATAAAGCCCCGCCAGCGCCATCGGCTCGCCGTCGGCGCGTGTGATGTAATAGGGGCGTTTCTTCTTGTCCGGCCCCGTGTGCCATTCATAATAGCCGCTCGCCGGCACGACGCAGCGCCCGTGCTTCAGCGCATCGCGAAATGCCGGCTTTTCGGCCATGCTCTCGGCCCGCGCATTGATCAGCAGCGGAAATTCGCGCGGGTCTTTCACCCAGCGCGGCACCAGCCCCCAGCGGGCAAAGTGCCCTTCACGCCGCCCGCCCTCTTCCCAGATGGCCGCGACCGGCTGGGTCGGCGCCACATTGTAGCGCGGCATCATCGGCAGCGTGTTCAGCAGCTGAAACAGCTGCGCCATCATTTCGGGCGGCAGGGTCACCGCATAGCGTCCGCACATATTTTTCTCGCTTGATCGCGACCTCCCCCTGCCTTTGTCGGGAATGAAGGGGGAATTGAAACTCTTTGAGGTACACTTATGGCCTCGACAGACGAATCGCAAACCAGCTCCGGCCATGACCGACCAACCTAACGCCGCCAGTGTCGGCATCGTACGCCACGGCAAAATCCTCCTGATCAAACGCGCCTTCGCGCCATACCAGAACCTATGGACCTTTCCGGGCGGCCGCATGGAGCCGTCGGAAAGCATCGAGCAATGCGCCATTCGCGAGGTGCAGGAAGAGCTTGGCCTAACCGTGCGCAATCCGCGCCACGTCATCACCCAGGAGCTTGGCCGCGACGGCACCTACCGTCTCGCCGTCTTCACCACCACCGACTATGTCGGCACGATCAAGCCGTCCGACGAAATCTCGGACCACAAATGGGTCGATCCCGGCATGCTGATCGCACTCCGCACCACGTCCCGCCTCGATGACGTGATCAAAGAGTGTTTCAAGGTTCTGGGCCAAAACTGGTAAGAGGCCGCATGCGCGCTTTCCTCCGCCCCATCACTACGCTTGTCATGGTGCTTTGCGCCGTCATGCCATCCCTCGCCATCGACCCGCCCTATCAGCGGCAGATGGAGCGGCTCGCCGAGGTCATGGGCAGCCTGTACTATCTCCAGCCCCTGTGCAAAACCGGTACCGAGGATTGGCGCGAGCAGATGTCGGAGCTCATCGGCCTCGACGAGCCGGACGAAGATCGCCGCCAGCGCCTCGCCGGAGCATTCAACGCCGGCTACACAGGCTTTTCGCGCCTCCACCGCAATTGCACGCCCGCATCGCGCGAAGCGCTTGGCCGCCTGCTCTTTGAAGCCCAGCAGCTTGCCCGCGCCATCCATACGCGCTTTGCCGAATAGGCGAGCCGGTAAAAAGCTGCAATTGCCTACCTCCCGTTAACCTTCGGCTTACTTCTGCCGCGCCAACCACGGGGGTGCGTGCTACGGGATCATGCATGAGCACCACCAAGTCAATCTTCGCGCCCGCGTCGGGCCAGGGTCCGTTCGAACAGGGTCAGGCCGAACGCCAGATCGCGCTGGAATACCTGGCCGAGGCCTGGAACGAGGCCGAGGAAGACGGGCTCGAAACCGCGGCCCTGGCTCACGCCTCGCTCTTTGCCGCGCTTGCCACCTTCGTGCGCATGCATGGCGATGAAGCAACCGCCGAACTCATCGCGCAGTTGCCCGATCGCATCCGCACCGGCGAATACAATCTCGAGCGCATTCTCCAGTAAGCCCCAACGCTTGCCATCCTTGCCCTGATCCGCCTTCATGGGCGCAACAAGGAGGAGGATTTGATGCGCGCAGTTTCCATTCTTGCCGTCACGCTGCTGGCGACGCCCGTCCTGGCCCAGGACGACTATGCCTGGCCGACGCCCGAAATCAGCTCCGATTTTTCGCAACTGCCAGAGCCCGTTCGGGCCAAGCGCCAAGCCCTGATCGAGGCGGCACGCAGCGGCGACATCGATTCCCTCCGCGCCATCATGGACGCGCAGAAAACCCCGCCACGGGTCAGTTTTGGTGATCCCGAAGACGCCATTGCCTATCTCAAGGGTGCCTCCGAAGATGACGAGGGCCGCCAGATTCTTGGCCTCCTCGTCGATATCCTCGATCAGCCCTTCGCCTATTATCCCGACAGCGAAGGCGAGACCAATTACATCTGGCCCTATCTCTCCGAACTGGACCCGACCGCCCTCACGCCCGAACAAACCGTAGACGCCTATCGCCTCCTCAATACCGAGCAGTTGCAGGAGCTACGCGATCTGGAAGCCTGGTATTTCTGGCGGCTCTATATCAACGAGAGTGGGGAATGGACGGCCTTCGTGGCCGGAGACTGAAACGAAAAGGGCGGCCCGAAGGCCGCCCCTTGTTCATTCGCCCATGGCGTGGGCCCGCTCGATCGCCAGCTCTTCCTTGGTCTTTTGCGGCGCGTTCTTGTCCTTCTTCGCCCCCCGCAGCAGCAGGATCAGCGGAATGGACAGAAGGCTCAACAGCAGCATCAGCCAGAAATCGTCGAGATAGGCGAGCATCGCCGACTGCTTTTGCACGAGGCCATTGATGATCGCGATGGTC
>NZ_JBEVLL010000116.1:0-13796 GCF_040509215.1 Devosia sp. | reverse complement strand
ACATTGTCGCTGCGCACAAGCCGCAGCCAGGCAGTGCGTTGGGCCGGCGTGAGCATGGGCATCACGCGGGCCCGCATGGTCAGCCCGCCTTCTTGTCGCCGCCGATGGTCGACTCGGTTCCGTTGAGGAGGCGCGCGATGTTTTCGCGGTGCTGGAAGAAGAGGAGGAGCGCGAGGCCTAGAACGGTTAGCGTGAGGCCGGTAGTGCCAACGACGACATAGGCGAAGATCGGGGCGGTCGCGGCGGCGGTAAGCGCGGCGAGCGAGGAAATCTTGCGGGTGTAGGCGATGAGCAGCCAGACGGCGCAGAAGATAAGGCCGACGGGCCAGGCGAGGGAAAGCAGCGAGCCAATCATGACGGCAACGCCCTTGCCACCCTTGAAACCGAGCCAGACGGGGAAGCAGTGGCCGAGGAAGGCGCCGACGGCGGCGAGCATTGCGGCGTCTTCGCCCCAGAAATAGCGAGCGACGAGGATGGGGATGGCGGCCTTGAGGGCGTCGAGAACGAGAGTGGCGGCGGCTACGGGTCGGTTGCCGGTGCGCAGCACATTGGTGGCGCCGATATTGCCAGAACCGATCTTGCGGATATCGCCGAGGCCGGCTGCCTGGGTGAGGATCAGGCCGAAGGGAATGGAACCGGCGAGGTAGCCGAGGACGAGCGCCAGAATGAGCGGCAGGATATCGGTCGGCATGGTTTCTCCCTTATTACCGAGAGGAGTAGCGCTGGGGCGGGGAAGGGGCAAGAGCCCGATGATGGGGAGTTGAGGAAAGTCTACCCCTACCTCGGTGTCATCCCCGCGAAAGCGGGGATCTCCGTTGGCTCTGAAACAGAGATTCCCACTTTCGCGGGAATGACACCGTGGATGGGCGGAGCGTGCTTAGCCCAGATAATCCCGCTTGCCGATCGGCACGCCCTTGTGGCGGAGGATGTCGTAGGCGGTGGTGACGTGGAAGTAGAAGTTCGGCAGGCCGCGGTTGAGGAGGTAGGTCTCGCCGGTCAGCTCGGTATCCTGGCCGCCGATCTTGATGGTGACGGTGCGGTCGTCGGAGCCGACGAACTCCTCGGGGGAGAAGGTCGCTAGATAGTCGATGCCCTTCTGGAGGCGTGCCTTGAGGTCGGCGAAGGTGACTTCGTCGTCGGCCCAGCTCGGGAGGGGCTTCTGGGCGAGACGCGAGGAGACGCCCTTAGCGCCGTCGGTGGCGATCTGCACCTGGCCGCTGAGCGGGATCATGTCGGGGGCGAGACGAGTTTCGACGAGGGTCTGGAGGTCGATGTTGTGCTCGGCCGCAAAAGCCTCGGCCTTTTCGAAAACGGCCAGCAGGTTTTTGAGCATGCGCGAAAAGACCGGCACCGAGGCCGAATACATGGACAGCGTCATTGGGAACACCAAAAAGGAAAAGCACGGGAAGCTCAATGCCGCCCGTGCCGCAAGATAGGTGCTTGGCGTGCGCCCCGGAAGGGCGTGTTTGCTAGTCCTTATGCAAAAATACTGTTTCGCCAGCGACAATGGTCCGCATGACCTTGCCGGCGAGGCGGGCATTTTCGAAGCTGGTGTTGCGGGAGCGCGAGCGAAGCTCGTTTTCGTTGACCTGCCAGGGGTAGTCGAGATCGACGAGGATCAGGTCGGCCGGTGCGCCCTTGGCGATGCGGCCGGCTTCGAGGCCGAGGATTTCGGCGGGGCGGCTGGTCATGGCTTTCAACACGGTAAGCAGCGGCACGTCGTCGGAATGGACGAGGCGGAGCGCGGCGGCGAGCAGGGTTTCAAGCCCAATGGCACCCGTGGACGCTTCGGCAAAGGGCTGGCGCTTGACTTCGCTGTCCTGCGGATCGTGATCGGAATGGATCGTATCGATCACGCCGGAACGCAGGCCCTCGATGACGGCGCGGCGATCATCTTCGCTTCTGAGCGGCGTGCCGAGTTTGAAATAGGTCCGATAGCGGCCGATGTCGTTTTCGTTGAGGCAGAGATTGTTGATCGAGATGCCGGCGGTAATCCGCGGGTTACGCGATTTAGCGGCCTTGACGATCTCGACCGAGCCTTCGGTGGAGATTTGCGCGGCGTGGTAGCGGACGCCGGTGAGGGCAGCCAGTTGCAGGTCGCGCGAGAGGGGAATGGTCTCGGCTTCGCGGGCAATGCCCTTCAATCCGAGCACGGTGGCAAAGAGGCCGTCGTTCATCACGCCTTCGCCGGCAAGGCTCAGGTCCACCGTGTGGTGGACGATGGTCATGTCGAAATTGGCGGCATAGGACATGGCGGTGCGCAGCAGCGCGGTGGACTGGACGGAATTGCGGCCATCGGAGAGGCAGACGGCGCCCGCCTCGCGCATCAGGCCGAATTCGGTGAGGTCCTTGCCGGCAAGACCCTTGGTGATGCCGGCGGCCGGGAGGATGTTGACCTTGGATGTCGCCTTGGCGCGGCGGACAAGGAAGTCCACAACAGCGCCATCGTCTACGGCAGGCATGGTGTCGGGCATCATGACGAAGGACGTGACGCCACCGGCGGCGGCGGCTTCGCCGGCTGAGGCCAGGGTCTCGCGATATTCCCAGCCAGGCTCGCCGGTGAAGACGCGCATGTCGATGAGGCCGGGGGCGAGGACGAGGCCATTGGCGTTGATGACCTCGGCGTCGTCGGGCACGCCGACGGGACCATCGAGGGCAAGATCAGTAATGCGGCCGTTTTCGATCAGCACGGCGCCGCGCTGGTCGGTGCCCGAGGCGGGATCGACGATGCGGGCATTTTCAATGAGCAGGGGTCTTGTCATGCCTGATCTCCCGAGAGCAGCGCGTCGAGGACGGCCATGCGGACGGCAACGCCCATTTCGACCTGATCGGTGATGACCGAGCGGGCACCATCCGCAATGGCCGGATCGATCTCGACACCGCGGTTCATAGGGCCGGGATGCATGACGATGGCGTCGGGATTGGCAAAGGCGAGCTTTTCGGCGTCGAGGCCGTAGAAGCGGTAATATTCGCGGACCGAGGGGATCATCTTGCCGCTGGCGCGCTCGTGCTGGAGGCGGAGCATCATCACCACGTCGACGCCCCTGAGGCCCTCTTCCATGTCGGTGAAGACCTCGGTCGCGAGGTGTTCGATGCCAGGGGGCAGCAGATTGCGCGGGGCGATGACGCGGGTGCGGACATGGAGCGCCCCGAGCAGCAGCAGATTGGAGCGGGCGACGCGGGAATTGGCGATGTCGCCGCAGATGGCGACGGTGAGGCCGGAAATGCGGCCCTTGTGGCGGCGGATGGTCAGGGCGTCGAGGAGGGCCTGGGTTGGGTGCTCATGGGCGCCGTCGCCGGCATTGATGACTGAGCACCCGACTTTCTGGCTGAGAAGCTCTACCGCGCCGGCCGCGCCGTGACGGACCACCAGCACGTCGGGGCGCATCGCGTTGAGCGTGGCGGCAGTATCGACAAGGGTTTCGCCCTTAGAGACTGAGCTTGTCTTCACCGACATGTTGACGACGAGAGCGCCGAGGCGTTTCCCCGCGATCTCGAAGGACGATTGCGTCCGGGTGGACGGCTCAAAGAACAAATTAATCTGGGTTTTGCCGGATAGGGTGGGGAGCGATTTGCGCTCCTGCCGGCTGACCGGGACCATGCGCTCGGCGCGGTCCAGCAGGTCAATTATTTCGTGCTGTTTGAGATCAGCAATGGAAATGAGGTGTCGTTGGCGGAACGGGGGGAAGTCGCCGGAGGTGCTGGCGGGCGTGTCGGCCATGCTCGGATCCCTTCAGATTTGCTGCGGTCTATCCGAGGGGGGCGACACGTTCAACCCATGATTGGGTTTTCAACGGATGTTGGGGCGCCGGCCGGTGGTCGGCGCCGGGTTTTTATGCCGTGATGGTGCGGCGCCGGGTGATGAGGAGACCTGCCGCGGCGAGGCCGAGGGCGAGTTCGAAGGCACCGGCGGCGAGAAGGCCGGTGGATGGCACGCCGTCCAAGGCCAGCGAGAGGGTGCGGGCGGTGGCGTAGCCGAGGTAGAAGACTGCCGCAGCCCAGATAGCCAGATTGCGCCATCGGGGTGAGAAAATCCCATAGGCGAAGAAGAGGCCGATGGTTGTCAGCAAGACGCCGGGGGAGCGGAGTTCGCTGGCAAGGCTCGGGGATAGTGTCGGGTCGATGCCGTAGCTGCCGTAGAAGGCAGTCGGCATGGCGAGCATGCCGAGGCCGACGAACAGCGCGGTAAGTGCCGCGAGCGCGAGATAGGCCTGCGTGAGCCGGATCATCACGCGGCCTTGCGCC
Organism: Devosia sp.; assembly: GCF_040509215.1. Taxonomy (GTDB): domain Bacteria; phylum Pseudomonadota; class Alphaproteobacteria; order Rhizobiales; family Devosiaceae; genus Devosia. Next base: position 9,551 of record NZ_JBEVLL010000116.1, on the reverse strand, counting down.
AGGCGCCGCGGGCGGCTGCGGTTTTCACATAGTCGGAGAAATCGCGCGGGGGGCGGCCGAGGGCGCGCTGGACGCCATCGCTGAGGCGTTCGTTGCGGCCGTCAAACACTTCGGCGCAGAGATTGGTCATGAGATCGGCGATTTCGGGGCCGACGGCGGGCAGCAAGGCGGCGTGGAAGGTGGGGCCGTCGATGGGGACATAGCTGACGGGCAGGCCGCTGGCCGCGGCGATCTCGGCAGCGGCGTCGGCAAAAGTAAGAAGGCGGGGGCCGGTGACTTCGTAGGTTTCGCCATTGTGCTTGTCGTCGAGGAGCGCGGCTACGGCGACCTCGGCGATATCGTCGACATCGATGAAGGGTTCCACACGGTTGCCGGCGGGCAGGGCGATGACGCCATCGAGGATAGACGAGTGGAAAAAGCCTTCGTCGAAATTCTGGTTGAACCAACTGGCGCGAACGATGGTGAAATCGAGGCCGCTTTTGCGGATCTCGTCTTCGGACAGTTCGGCGCCGTGTTCGCCGCGACCGGAGAGGAGGACGAGCTTTTTGAGGCCGGCGGTTTTTGCCACTTCGGCGAAACGGCGGATGTTTTCCTGGGCTTCGGGGGCGGCGAGATCGGGGACATAGGTGATGTAGGCGCTCTTCATGCCCTCAAGGGCTGGCGCCCAGGTTTCGGGCTTTTCCCAATCGAAGGCGGGCTCGGAGCGGCGCGAGATGGCGCGGTGGGGATGGCCCAGGGTGGCGAGGCGGGCGGCGACGCGGGCGCCGGTCTTGCCGGTGGCGCCGATAACGAGAATGGGGTTGTCGGTTGTCACTGTGAAAATCTCCTCTTGATGACAGGGGAGATTTGGGGCGGTGGTTGGGACTATCAATCACGTGAAGTCCGCACTATTTTGCAGATCGTCCAAACTGACGGTGTTGCCATGGATTGCTTTCAGCCTGCGCCGCTTTCCGACCCGCTGGGTGAGGTGCTGCATATGCTGCGCCTTACCGGGACGCTTTATTGCCGGGCGACCATGACGGCGCCCTGGGGCATCGACATGCCGCGGCTCGTCGAGTCGATGATGTTCGTCATCGTTACCGAGGGGCAGGGCGTGGCCGAGGTGGATGGCGAGGAAATCGTGCTCAAGGCGGGGAGCATGCTGGTGCTGCCACAAGGGCAGGAATTTCGGCTGCTGAGTGGATCGGGCGTCGCAAGCGTGCCGCTGTTTGATCTGCCGGTCGAAAAGATCAGCGAGCGCTATGAGATCATGACGCTGGGTGGCGGTGGTGAACTGGTGCGGGCAATGGCCGGGGTGGTCCAGTTCGACCATGTGGCTGGGAAGCGGCTGCTCGATCTATTGCCGCGAAAAATTCTCATCCAGGCTTGGGATGAAGCGCTGGATGCCTGGGTACAGAGTACGCTGGGGCTGATTGCGCGCGAGGCAACGTCGCTGCGGCCCGGCGGGGAAACGGTAATGACCCGACTGGCGGATATTCTGGTGATCCAGGCCGTTCGCGAATGGCTCGACACGGCGCCCGAAGCGCGCCAGGGCTGGCTGGCGGCGCTGCGTGACCCTCAGATCGGCAGGGCGCTCGCATTGATCCATCGGCGCCCCGAGGCAGATTGGTCGCTGGCCGGGCTGGCGCGGGAGGCAGGCATGTCGCGCTCGGGCTTTGCGGCGCGGTTCACCGATCTCGTCGGGCAGCCGGCGATGACTTATCTCGCGCAATGGCGGCTGCATCTGGCGCGGCTGAAACTGGTCGATACTGGAGAGCCGGTGTCGCGCATCGCGAAAGCCAGCGGTTACCAATCGGAGGCGGCGTTCTCGCGGGCATTCCGAAAACTGTTTGGCGAGGCGCCGGTGACGGTTCGTCGCCTAGCGGCGTAGGCGGTCCAGCGCGCCCTGCAGGATGTAGCTGGCGGCGAGTTTGTCGACGACTTCGGCCCGGCGGTCGCGGCGAAGATCCGCATCGATCATCATGCGGGTGACGGCCGCGGTGGAAAGGCGCTCATCCCAGAAGGCGATCGGCAGGTCGAGCTTTTGGCTGAGATTGCGGGCGAAGGCGCGGGTCGATTGGACGCGCGGGCCCTCGGTGCCATCCATATTGAGCGGCAGGCCGAGGATCAGGGCGACCGCATTGTTCTCGGCAACGAGCTGGACAATGCGCTCGGCGTCCTGGGTGAATTTCGTGCGCTTGATGGTTTCGAGCGGGGTGGCCGAATACCGCATGCCATCCGAAACCGCGACGCCGATGGTCTTGGTCCCCAGGTCGAGCCCGAGGATTTTTCCCGTGGCAGGGATGGCGTCTAGCGGGTCGGTCTCGGTCACATGGGGCTCGCGGTTGTGGATCGGTCTGTCCTATAGGCTCATGGGCAGACTTTGGCGATGGGACTGACGGATGAAACTCACCTGGTTCGGAGATGATACGTTTCGCATTCATGCGGCCGGAGCGATTGTGGTTGTGGAGGGCGAGGGGGCGTTGCCGGGGGTGGATCGGGCGGAGCTGGTGAGTGGGGCGGATATTGTCGTGGCGTTTGCCGGGGCGGTGAGCGGCGTGAATGCCGAATGGAAGCCGCGGGCGCCGTTGCGGATGCTTGAGGTGGATGAGGCCATGCGGCAGCCGGAGGTGGTCGGGCTGGGGCAGTGGGCGCTGGTGATCGACGCCGATGGGGAGGCGCCATTGGTTTTGGCCCGGGAAGAGTTCGCGGCAGTCGGGCGTTGGGTCGGGCAGGCGGTGGTGGTGCTCGTCGGTGAAGGACTGGCGGAGCGCGGTGGGGCGCTGCTCGGGCGCTCCGCGCCGCGGCTGATTGCGCTGGCTGGAACCGAGTCGGAAGTGGATGCGGCCTTTGATGCGCTGCGGGATCGGCTCGATGGGACGGGGCTTATCGCGCTTGAACGTGGATTGGCTGTGGAAGTCTGATCCCACGCATAAGGCATTTTCATTGTCTTTTGGGTGCCTGCATTGCTAATGAAGCGGCAAAGAAGGCCTTATTCGCTGGAGTTTGCCATGTCTGTCGACGCCGCCACCGTCAAGCGCATCGGGCGCCTTGCCCGTATCCGTATCGAAGAAGACGAAGTTGCAGGCTATCAGAATGAGCTCAATGCGATTCTGGGGTTTGTCGAACAGCTCGGCGAAGTGAACGTCGATGGCGTCGAGCCGATGACCTCGGTGACCCCGATGAAGCTGCGTCGCCGCGATGACGTGGTGACCGACGGCGGCTATCCCGAGAGAATCGTTCAGAACGCACCGCTGACCGAAGATAACTTCTTCATGGTCCCCAAGGTGGTCGAATAAAAATGGCGATCTCGATCGCCGTCGAAACGCCTCTGCAGGACGACGTGCGGGCGCTCGTTGCGCGCCTCAACGACCATCTGCTGCCGCTGTCGCCGCTGGAATTCCAGTTCAAGATGAGCGTGGAACAGATGGCCGACAGCGATACGACGCTGTTCGTGGCGCGGGATGAGAGCGGCGCTGCGGTGGGCATGGGTGCGCTCAAGGCGCACGGGCCAGAACTGGGCGAGGTCAAGCGCATGTTCACCGTGCCGGAAGTGCGCGGGCAACGCGTCGGCCGGCAATTGCTGGAGCGGATCGTCGAGCTGGCGCGGGAGCGCGGCATGCCGGTGGTGATGCTGGAAACCGGCACAGGCGACGGCATGCTTGAAGCCCATCGGCTCTATGAACGTTACGGATTCGTGTCACGCGGGCCTTTCCTCGACTATCCAGATAGCGAATGGTCGGCATTCTTCGAGCTGCGGCTCGATGCGGAGAAGGCGGCATGAGGGCGCTTTGGGCGGCAGCTTTTACCGTTGTGGCGATGGGTTCGGCCCTCGCCGCCGACTATTATGGCGCTGCCTACGTGTCCAACCCTGCCGTTTGCGAACGGGCCGGCGAAAAGCCGGTCATGGATCTGCTGTTTGAGGAAGACGCCTGGCTGGTGTTGCCGCGGCAGTCTATCCTTGCTGGCGAAATGGGTTGCCGTCTCTACAATGTGCAGGAAATCACCGGCGTCTTTGGTGGCGGGCCGGAGATTCTCGCCACCGCGCGTTGTCACGGCTTTGAGATCGATTTTCTCGATCAGGTGGTGATCGAGGCGGACAGTTTTGGCATAAACCAGTCGTTTGGTGACGACGGGGTCGAGCATGAAATCGGCGAGAAGGTCGAGATCGTTTCGATGCGGTCCGACGCGACCCCGCCCGACTATGAAAATTATGCGGGATTGTATTCGCGCTGTGACGCGCTGACCGAGGAGGCAAAGGCATGGGCGGAATAGTTCGCGCTCTGGCGCTTTCGAGCGTCATGCTGGCCGCCATTCCGGCCTTTGCACAGGAAGACCTCAGCATCGACCAGACCAAGATCTATGTCAGCGACGCCAAGGCGTGCGGCATGATCGAGGACAAGGGCATCGACGCTTTCATGGACCTCGACTTCCTGGCCTTGGATTTTTCCAAGGGCATCCAGTCGATGGAGTTTCACTGCAACTTCTTCGACGTCAAAAGCCGGAAGGGCTCCTCGCATCTGTTTATTGATGCGATCTGCGAGCTGCCGGGCGAAATTTATCCTGACATCCTGGCCGTAACGCCGTATTCGGAAACCGAGATACAGGTGGCGTCATCCGCAGATATCACGTGGGCGATGAATTATGAGCCCGAAGAGGCGGAATCGGCCGACGCCATAGTGCCATCAGGCACGACAATTTATACGCGCTGCGACAATCTGAGCGAGATTACCGTTGACTGAACTGACCAAGCTGAGCCTCGCCGATGCCCGCACGGGCCTCAAAAACAAGAGCTTCACCGCCCTGGAGCTGACTGAGGCCTATATCGGTGCCATCGACGCTGCCAATGACAAGCTCAACGCCTATGTGGCGACGACGCCTGATCAGGCGCGCGACATGGCCAAGGCCAGCGACGCGAAACTGGCGAGGGGCGAGGCTGGGCTCTTGGAAGGCATTCCGCTGGGCGTGAAGGATCTGTTCGCGACCAAGGGCGTGCACACGCAGGCGGCAAGCCACATCCTCGATGGCTTCAAACCCGAATATGAATCCACCGTGACGGCCAATCTCTGGCGCGATGGCGCCGTGATGCTGGGCAAGCTCAACATGGACGAGTTCGCCATGGGGTCGTCCAACGAGACCAGCTATTATGGTTCGGTGGTCAATCCCTATCGCGCCGAAGGCAGCAATGCCAACCTCGTGCCGGGCGGTTCTTCGGGTGGTTCGGCTTCGGCTGTCGCAGCATGGCTCTGCGCCGGTGCGACGGCGACCGATACCGGTGGTTCAATCCGCCAGCCGGCTGCTTTTACCGGCACCGTGGGCATCAAGCCGACTTATGGCCGCTGCTCGCGCTGGGGCACGGTGGCTTTTGCCTCCTCGCTCGACCAGGCCGGTCCGATCGCCCGCACCGTGGAAGATGCGGCGCTTATGCTGCAGTCGATGTCGGGTTTTGACGTCAAGGATTCGACCAGCGTCGATCTGGCTGTTCCTGATTTCGCCGCTGCCGTCGAACGCGGCGTGAAGGGTCTCACCATCGGCGTGCCGCGCGAATATCGCATGGACGGCATGCCGGCCGAGATCGAGGCGCTGTGGAACCAGGGTCTCGAATGGCTCAAGGCCGAAGGCGCTGTCGTAAAAGACATTTCGCTGCCGCACACCAAGTACGCGCTTCCGGCCTACTACATCGTGGCGCCGGCCGAAGCCTCGTCCAACCTCGCCCGCTATGACGGCGTGAAGTATGGCCTGCGCGTCTCGGGCAAGGACATCACCGACCTCTATGAACTGACCCGCGCCGCCGGCTTCGGCCGTGAAGTGAAGCGCCGCATCATGATCGGCACCTATGTGCTCTCGGCCGGCTACTTTGACGCCTATTACGTTAAGGCACAGAAGCTGCGCACGCTGATCAAGAAGGATTTCGAAGACGCCTTCAACGCTGGCGTCGACACGATCCTCACACCGGCGACGCCGTCGGCCGCTTTTGCGATTGGCGATGAAGCCTTGGCGGCCGATCCCGTGGCTATGTATCTCAACGACGTCTTCACCGTGACCGTAAACATGGCCGGCCTTCCGGGCATTGCCGTGCCGGCAGGCAAGGACGGCAAGGGCCTGCCGCTGGGCCTCCAATTGATCGGCAAGCCGTTCGACGAAGAGACGCTGTTTGCGGCTGCTCGCGTGATCGAAAAGAGCACCGGTACCGACTTCGCACCCACCCGCTGGTGGTAGGCGGAATAGACGTCCGGCAATGGCGGCGCTTGATTGCGCCGCCGTTCCGCACTATTTGCGCCCCATGCACAAGTTGAAACTGGTAGTGACGCGCCCTGTGGCAGCGTCCGGGCCGACAGGAATTTCGCCGATGGCCATAGATATTTTCACAACGATCGACTGGTCCGAGCCGCCCAAGGACATGGGCATGCCTCTGCAGGCTCTGTGGTGGCTGAAAAAGGGTGAACTGCGTGTCGGTCCCGAATGGGAAAAGGCGCACAACATCGTCCAGGCGATGGAAGGCGTGCAGGCTTTCGACTGGGTTCATGCGCTCATGCACTGGATCGAAGCCGATATGGGCAATGCTGACTACTGGTATCGCCGCGCCGGCAAGCGCCGCGCAACGGCAAGCGTCAGCGCCGAATGGGAACACATCGCCGCTGCGCTGAGCGAAGTGACCAAGCACTGAATTGCCGAATGAAGTGAAGAAAAGGCCGAGACCATGTCTCGGCCTTTTGCTTTTGCCGGCGCCGCGTAGCCCTATCGATTATCGACCTGACTTCGCACCAGCTCCAAGCCGCGTCTGGTAATGCGATAGGGTTTGCCGCCTTGCGATTTGATGGCCTTCTTCGCCTTGAGTTTGGAGAAGAGCAGGGGCGTGAAGCCGCCGATTTGCCAGCCTTCGCGGTTGATGAATTCGAACTCGGTGATCTTGCCGCGTTCATTTTTGATGGCAGTGATATAGCCGCCCTGAGCGAGTGCATGGAGCACGCGCTGTTCGTCTCGGGAAATGTCCATTGATAGTCTGAAGCCTGAGCAAGCGCGCTGTTCCGCGCGCGAACAAACATGGCCAATCGCCGGCATCACGCTCGGCGGCTGGTCGGTTCATTCTGCCCCGTCGCGATTGGACGGGGACCTATGCAATCTCAGACTGACTAGACATGACATATGTTTACCGCCGCTCGGCCACGCCGTCCAGAATCTGCGAAAGCAGCGGTTGAAATCGTGGCCATGGCGGTGCAAACCAGCAACAGACGCCAGACTTCGAGGATAGACCGTGACCGCTGCCGCCAAACTGCCCGCCGAATGTGAAAGCAAGGATGACGTGCGGGCCGAGATCGACCGTATCGACCAGGGGCTGCTGGCCCTGCTTGCCGAGCGTCATCGCTATGTGACAAGAATGGCCGAGATCAAAACCGATCCGCACGAGGCCTATGACCCGGCGCGGATCGAGGCGGTCATCTCCAAGGTGCGGACGCGCAGCGGTGACCTTGAACTTGACGAAGACCAGGCCGAACTCTTGTGGCGGACCCTGATCGACTGGAACGTGAACTACGAAAAGGGCATTATCGCCGCTCGTCGCCGGGCGCGGTAGCAGCGGACGTAACGGGAGGCGGGCGTGGCGGTGATCGAAATTCGGAAGGCCGAAATATCCGACGCCCCGCGCATGGCCGACATTGCTTTCGCGGCTTGGGACACCGGTATCCGGCCGCTGCTGGACGAACGGCCCGGACAGCGCGAAAGCGAGCGGGCCCGGCTTTCGCAGGCTTCGGCGATGAACTGGCAGAACACGATCGTCGCCACTATCGACGGCATCGTGGTTGGCTGGTGTTCGCGGTCCGCGCAGCGGAGCTATGTTCCCTACCTATTCGTGATGCCCGACATGCAGGGCCACGGCATTGGCGCAAGCCTGCTTAGCCGGATGGAAATAATCCTCGAATTGCAGGGCGCCAGCCGCGTGCATCTCGAAACACCGGCCGACAATGTGCGGGCGGTGCGCTTCTATGAGCGGCAGGGCTATCATATCCTGGCGCTGCGCGGAGAGCCGCGGAGCGGGCACGATCCGTTCACGAGCGTGCACCTCGAAAAGGAGCTGCAACCCTTTGCCGGTGAAATCGGCGAGGATTGAGGGGCTCGGAACCGGGCTATTCGGTTGCATCGCCGCGCCAACATAAGTAAGCACTTACCTAGATTTGCCTCGCCTTTCAGGACATTGAATTGACCCTCGTCGACACCCGCACCCCTGACAAGAAGCGCCTGATTTCCGGTTCGACCGGTGATTGGGAAGTGATCATCGGCATGGAAGTGCACGCACAAGTCACGAGCGAGTCGAAACTGTTCTCGGGCTCTTCGACGGCCTTCGGCAATCCGCCCAATGCCAATGTGAGCTTCGTTGATGCGGCCATGCCCGGCATGCTGCCAACCATCAACGAGGAATGCGTGCGCCAGGCTGTGCGCACCGGCCTTGGCCTCAAGGCCAAGATCAACAATCGCTCGGTGTTTGACCGGAAGAACTATTTCTACCCCGATCTTCCGCAGGGTTACCAGATTTCCCAGTTCAAGGACCCGATCGTCGGCGAGGGCAAGGTTCTGCTCGACGTCGATGGCGAGCAGATCGAGATCGGCATCGAGCGCCTGCACCTCGAGCAGGACGCCGGTAAGTCGATCCACGACCAGCATCCGAACATGAGCTTTGTCGACCTCAACCGCTCTGGCGTGGCGCTGATGGAAATCGTGTCGAAGCCCGATCTGCGCTCGTCTGAAGAGGCCAAGGCGTATCTGGGCAAGCTGCGTACTATCCTGCGCTACCTCGGCACCTGCGACGGCAATATGGAGCAGGGCTCCATGCGTGCCGACGTGAACGTGTCGGTGCGCCGCCCGGGCGGTGAATTCGGCACGCGTTGCGAAATCAAGAACGTCAACTCGATCCGCTTTGCCGGCCAGGCCATCGAATATGAAGCGCGTCGCCAGATCGACATTCTGGAAGACGGCGGCTCCATCGATCAGGAAACGCGGCTGTTCGACCCCAAGCTCGGTGAAACGCGCTCGATGCGTTCCAAGGAAGAAGCGCACGACTATCGCTACTTCCCCGATCCCGACCTGCTGCCGCTCGAATTCGACGATGCTTTTGTCGCCGAACTCGGCAAGCACCTGCCCGAATTGCCGGACGAGAAGCAGGCACGGTTCATCGCCGATTATGGCGTGACTGCCTATGACGCCATGGTGCTGACGCTCGACCGCGAAACTGCCGACTACTTTGAGGCCTGCGTGGCCTTTGGCGGCAGCAAGCGCGACGGCAAGGCCGTGGCCAACGTTCTCAATGCCGACGTGGCGGCCTTTGCGAACAGCCAGGGCCTCGCCGTGTGGGAAACGCACTTGCAGCCGGCCCAGATCGCTGGCCTCGTCGATCTCATCGCCGGTGGCACGATCTCGTCCAAGGGCGGCAAGGACGTGCTGCAGATACTCATTGCCGAGGAGCCCGAGGGTGATCCGGCCGAGATCGTCGAACGCCGTGGCCTCAAGCAGGTGACCGATCTCGGCGCGATCGAGAAGATCGTCGACGAAATCATCGCGGCCAATCCCGATCAGGTGGC
>NZ_JBEVLL010000115.1:0-6961 GCF_040509215.1 Devosia sp. | reverse complement strand
CGCAGGCGCCGGCAGAGTTCGATGCCGGAGATTTCGGGCAGCATCCAATCGAGCAGGATCAGGTCGGGCAGCTTTTCGGCAATGGCGTGTTGCGCTTCGTCGCCGGTTTCAGCGGTGACGACGCGGAAACCCTCGGCTTCGAGGTTGTAACGCAGCAGGATGGCGATATCGCCCTCGTCTTCGACAACGAGAATGGTCGCGGGCATAGGCGTGCTCCATCGATCGGCAGCCGCATGCTGCCGTCAGTCCATCGGAAAGGCCACCATCTCCTTCAGCTGCCCCCTTGAAGAAGATGATGGCTGGTTTGGGTAGTCACAAGGCGAGAGTGGCTATGCCTTGAGCTGGGTACGGTGCAGTTCCTGCACGTCAGCGGTGAGCTGCTTGCCGGTCTGCAGGTAGTAGGCGCGTTCGGCGATGTTGGTCGCGTGGTCGCCGATGCGTTCGAGGTTCTTGGCGCAGAACAACAAATGCGTGCAGGTGGTGATGTTGCGCGGATCTTCCAGCATGTAGGTCAGAAGTTCGCGGAACAGCGAGGTGTGCATGGCGTCGACTTCGTCGTCGCGATTGCACACTTCGACCGAGGCGGCTGCGTCGCGGTTGGCGTAGGCGTCGAGAGCGTCCTTGAGCTGACGGAGGACAAGGGCGGTCATGTTCTTGACGCCGTTGTAGAAGGTCGGCTGCAGGTTGATGCCTTCGAGCTTCAGCGAGCGGCGGGCGAGCTGCTTGGCCATGTCGCCGACGCGTTCCAGGTCGTTGGCGACGTGGATGGCGGTGACGATCGAGCGCAGGTCCGAAGCCATGGGCTGGCGGCGGGCGATGATCGAGACGCACATGTCGTCGATCTTGCGCTGCATATCGTCAATGCGCTGATCGGCGATGATGGTGAGGTCGGCCAGCTCGCGGTCGAGCTTGAGAAGGGCCTTGGTGCCGTTCTCGATGGCAACTTCAACCTGGCCACCCATTTCGGCGATGGCCTGGGCAAGGGTGTTCAGCTCGTCGGTGAAGGACGAAACGATGTGATCTGATGCGGTATTGGGCATGATATTGCTTCCTCGTTCCGCGATCAGCCGATGCGGCCCATGATGTAGTCCTGGGTCTGCTTGTTCACCGGATTGGTGAAGATGTCTTCGGTCGGGCCCTGTTCGATCAGGTTGCCGAGGTGGAAGAAGGCGGTGCGCTGGGAAACGCGGGCTGCCTGCTGCATCGAGTGGGTCACGATGACGATGGTGTAGTTCTCGCGCAGTTCGTCGATCAGCTCTTCGATGACGGCGGTCGCGATCGGGTCGAGGGCAGAGCAGGGCTCGTCCATAAGGATCACTTCGGGGCCGACGGCGATGGCGCGTGCAATGCACAGACGCTGCTGCTGGCCACCGGAAAGACCGGTGCCCGGCTCCTGCAGACGATCCTTCACTTCTTCGAAGAGACCGGCCTTGCGCAGGGACGACACGACGATCTCATCGAGGTCGGCCTTGTTGCGGGCGAGACCATGGATGCGAGGGCCGTAGGCGACGTTGTCGTAGATCGACTTGGGGAACGGATTGGGCTTCTGGAAGACCATGCCGATGCGGGCGCGCAGTTCGACCACGTCAAGCGCCGGGGCGTAGATGTCTTCGCCGTCAAGCTTGATCGTGCCGCCGACCTTGGCGCCTTCGATGGTGTCGTTCATGCGGTTGATGCAGCGCAGGAACGTCGACTTGCCGCAGCCCGAGGGTCCGATGAAAGCGGTGACGGCGCGATCGGGGATATCGATCGAGATGCCGTGCAGGGCCTGCTTGGTGCCGTAGTGAACGGTCACGTCGCGAGCGGTGAGGCGGATGGGGCGTTCGAGCACATCAGTCGGGTTCATGGCGGAGTCCACGTTCAGAGAAGTCTTCTTAACCTTGCCGGCAAGCATATCCATTTGGCTCATCCTTAAGCACGCTTTTCAAGGCGTGAGCGGAGATAGATCGCAACGCCGTTGAGCAGGATCATGACCGCCAGCAGCACCATGATAGCTGCAGCCGTGCGGGGTTCGAAGAAATTGCGGTTTTCATTGCCCTGCCAGAGATAGATCTGGACAGGGAGAGCGGCTGCCTGGTCGAGCGGGGTGGCAGGAACCGAGGCGACGAAGGCCTTCATGCCGATCAGCAGGAGCGGAGCGGTTTCGCCCAGAGCGTGAGCGACACCGAGAATGGTGGCGGTCAGGATCGAGGGGAAGGTCGTGGGCAGGACGTGGTGGAACACCATCTGGGTCTTGGAAGCACCCATGCCAAGAGCCGCCTGGCGCAGGGCCGGGGAGACGCCCATCAGCGCGCCACGGGTGGCGATGATGATGGTGGGCAGGGTCATCAGGGTCAGCACCAGACCACCGACCAGCGGAGCCGAAATCGGCAGGTGGAACCAGTTGATGAAGACGGCGGCGCCGAGGAGACCGAAGACGATCGAGGGAACGGCGGCGAGGTTGTTGATGTTGACTTCGATGAGGTCGGTGAGACGCGATTTGGGCGCGAACTCTTCGAGATAGATGGCGGCGGCAACCCCGATCGGGACAGCCAGAAGAACCACGATCAGCATCATCCAGAGCGTGCCGACGAAGGCACCGAGCAGACCAGCCGAGGCGGGAGCGGCGCGGCTGTCGACATTGGTGAAGATCGTCCAGGCGAAACCGTTCGAGATGGTGCCGTCCTCGACGAAGGTGTCGATGAGCTGGCGAGCGGGCGCCGAAAGCTGCTGCTGGGCGTCGCCGAGGCTGCGGTCGATATTACCCTTGATCCAGTTGGCCGCATTGGCCGAGGCGAGGACTTCCACATCCACGGTCTGGCCGAGGAGGGACGGATCGCGCACGAACATTTCGCGGATCTGGTGACGAGCGTTGGTTTCCGGGATCGTCTGGATCTGCCTGGTGTCGATCTCGAAACCTGCCGGCGCGGCCTTGCGGAGTGCGGCCTCGACGATGGTGTTCCAGTTCAACAGGGCTACTTCACGCTGCCACTTGAGGCTGGCCGCGGTGTATTCGGCATCGGACGGGAAATCGCCGCGTGCCGGGGCCGGGCCTACATCGATGAGTTCAGCATCGTAGGTCACCGAGAGGTGCAGGTTGGACTGAACGAAGGCCGGGATGCCCTTGCGGAACACGTCGACGAACAGCAGCGCAACAAAGCCCAGAGCGATGGCGATGGCTGCGATGCCCAGACCGCGGAAGATTTGTTCGTTCAGGTGGCGGCGGCGAAGACCGTCGCGAATGATGCGGGTGCGGTCGGACGAAGCCTTTTCGGGGGAAGTCTGAATGTCAGTAGCCATTTTATTCGTACTGCTCCCGGAAGCGACGGACGATGTAGAGGGCGAAGATGTTGAGGCAGAGGGTCACGACGAAGAGGGTCAGACCAAGTGCGAAGCCAACGAGCGACTGGGGACCTGTGAAATCGGTATCGCCGGTGAGCTGGTTGACGATGGAAACGGTGATGGTCGAAACGGGCTCGAAGGGGCTGCCACGCAGGATCGGGGCGTTGCCGGCAGCGAGAACCACGATCATGGTTTCGCCGATGGCGCGGCTGACGGCGAGAAGGAAGGCGCCGACAATGCCGGGGAGGGCAGCGGGCAGGAGCACGTTGCGGATGGTCTCGGACTGGGTGGCGCCGAGGCCGTAGGCACCATCGCGCAGGGTGCGCGGTACCTGGTTCATGATGTCATCGGAGAGGGACGACACGAAGGGGATGATCATGATGCCCATGACCACGCCTGCCGTCAGGGCCGAGGTGGCGCTGATCTGGAGGCCGATGGCGCTGCCGAAATCGCGGAGGAAGGGACCAACCGTGACGAGGGCAAAGAAGCCGAAGACGATGGTCGGGATGCCGGCGAGGATTTCGATGAGCGGCTTGGCGACGGCGCGGAACGATTTTGGCGCGTACTGGCTGAGATAGATTGCGGAGAGCAGACCGACCGGAACGGCGACGATCATGGCGATGGCGGTGATCATCAGCGTGCCCGAGAGCAGCGGCAGCAGGCCATATGAGCCGTGATTGTCGCCGCCGGCATTGTTCGGGGCCCAGACGGTGCCGAAGAAGAAGTCGAGCGGATTGATGAAGGTGAAGAACTTGTAGGCTTCGGTGACCAGCGAGGCCACGATGCCCACAGTGGTCAGGATGGCCACGGCAGAGCAGGCGAGCAGCAGGACATTGACGACGCGCTCGACCGTGTTGCGGGCCCGAAGGCGCGCCGTGATACGGGAGCGGGCATAAGCAAGGCCTGCACCACCAGCAACGATGGCAAGGACCAGCGTGCCGGCGAAGGTGAGGAAATTGAAGGAGCGGACGGCGTCGCCAGCGGCCTGTTCCCAGGGAGCAGTTTCGCCCGCCACGCCATAGCCGGATGCCAGGGCATTGATGCGGATGAGTGCGCCGTTGAGACCGGCCTGGTCAAGCGAGACCAGAATGTCCTGCGGGATCTGGGCGACGGTATAATTGTGGGTGATGCCGCCGCCGAGCCAAACCCAGAGCAGCAAGATCACCAGCGCCGGGACCATGGCCCAGATCGCGGTGAAGGACCCGTGATATTGCGGGCGAGAGTGAACCTTGACGCCATCAGCCGTGACGAGGTTCCGGCTCTTCGACCAGCCGGTCTGATAGGAAATGCCTAGAAGGACAATTAGTACGCCGGCTACGACCAGAGCATTCATCGCGATGCGCCCCCGCGGGAAAACGAAAGAGCGGGCCGCACCGGGATGGTGCGACCCGCAGAGGTATCTTACTGAGCAGCGCCAGCTTCGAAGGCGGCGAGAACTTCAGCGGTCTTGTCGGCCGGCTGCGGGATCAGGCCAGCGGCTTCGAGAGTGCCGCCATTGCCCGAGATGCCTTCCGAGAGGAAGAACTGGACGTATTCTTCGATGCCGGGGATCACGCCGATGTGCTGACCCTTGACGTAGAAGAACAGCGGACGGGAGACCGGGTATTCGCCAGCAGCGACCGATTCCTTGGTCGGAACGATGCCGTTAACGGTCGCAACCTTGAGGGTGTCGGTGTTCTGTTCGTAGAACGACAGACCGAACACGCCAACGGTGTTGGCATCCGAGTTCAGGCGAGCGAGGGTCTCGGTGTAGTCGCCCGAGATTTCGATGACCACGTCCTGACGGAAGGTGGTTTCGAGGGCCTTCACTTCGTCTTCGGACAGACCTTCGGGGTGACCAGCTTCCTTGAAGCCAGCGGTCACAACCTTCTCCTGGAAGACTTCGCGGGTGCCGTGGTTCGACGCCGGGATGGCGAGCGAGATCGGCTGAGCCGGGAGCGAAGCGTCGATTTCGTTCCAGGTCTTGTAGGGGTTGTCGACGAGAGCGCCGTCAACATAAACCTTGGCAGCGATTGCCTTGTAGACCTGAACCGGGGTCAGGGCGAAGTCGGCGCCGGAAGCAGCCGAGGCGAAGACGATGCCGTCGAAGCCGAACTGGACTTCACGAACGTCGGTCACGCCAGCAGTGGTGCAAGCCTCGAGTTCGGCTTCCTTGATCTGACGCGAAGCATTGGCGATGTCGATGGTGTTGTCGCCGGTGCCTTCGCAGAACTGCTTCAGGCCGCCGCCGGTGCCGCCGGAACCGACGACCGGGGTCTTGAATTCGGGGAACGCTGCGCTGAATTCTTCAGCGACGATGGAGGCGAAGGGCAGGACCGTCGAGGAGCCGGCGATCTGGATGGTGTCGCGCGACTGAGCGAAAGCAGCAGGCGTGCCAAAGGCGGCGAGCGCGATTACGGCGACGCTAGCGAAAAGTGCGGTCTTCATGAAAGTTCCCTTTCGGAATTCGGTTCTGGAACATGGCCAGCCGTTGCTTGAGGCCGCCCTGTGACGCGGCAGACCATATTGGGGCCCGGCGACGGTTTTATTGCAGATAGGTGACTGGTTTATGACAGTCGAAGCCACTGATTTTACAGGAAAAAGCTGACAATATCAGTTGTGTGACACAATATGACACGGCGTTTTATGACTCCCTGGAAGCCAAGTTTCGCGATGTGCCGGAGATGAGCTTAGTCGCCAATTGTGACAGTTACGCCGTGGTCAACGCAGAAGTGGCCGCAGGTCTGACTGGATCTTGCGCATGAGGGGCAGGAAGCTCGCGATCATGCGCGAGGTGGAGGCGCGGGCGGTCTGGGCGCCGATGTTCAAAGCGGCAATAGTTTGGCCGGCAGCGTTGTAAAGCGGGACAGCGATGGAGCAGAGGCCGAGCTCGAGCTCCTGATCGATCACGGCAAAGCCCTGGGCAGCTACTACGGCAAGCTCGGTGGTGATGCTTGGCAGGTCCGCCTTGGTACGGCTGGTATAGGCGACGAGGTTGGAACGATCGAGGATGGCGCGGGCTTCCTCGGGCGGCAGGGCGGCGAGGAGGATGCGACCCATGGAGGTGCAATAGGCGGGGAGCCGGGCACCGGGGCCGAGATTGATCGACATGACGCGGCGGGTGGAAGCACGGGCGACATAGAGGATGTCAGTTCCATCGAGAACGGCGGCAGAGCCGCTTTCCCCGGTGGCGGCGGAGAGTTCGTCGAGGAACGGCTGGATCATCTGGGGCAGAGTGTTGGCCGCCAGATAGAAGTGGCCGAGATTGAGGACGCGCGGCGTGAGCTGGAAGAATTTGCCGTCGTAGGTGGCGTAGCCGAGGTGCACGAGCGTGAGAAGGCAGCGGCGGGCCGTGGCGCGCTCAAGGCCAGTGCGATTGGCGACCTCGGTGATGGAGAGGCGCGCATGATCCTGGTCGAAGCATTCTATGACGGCGAGACCGCGGGCCAGGCCGTGAATGATGTCTCCGTCGCGCATGGTTGCCTCGGGTGGTGGTGGGCCTGAGGTGCCATGGATGGCGGGGCGTATCAAGCGGTGAGATCGTGGCTCACATCACCCCCTCCCAACCTCCCCCATCAAGGGGGAGGTGCGGTCCGGTGGGTTGGGCTGCATCTAGCCACATGCTCGATGCAACACCTCCCCCTTGATGGGGGAGGATGGG
>NZ_JBEVLL010000114.1:0-6395 GCF_040509215.1 Devosia sp. | reverse complement strand
TACAGTGCTCTACTGGACCTTCGGCGTTTCGCTGCTGGTTACGGCCATCCTTGCTGTGCCGACATCCGACTTCGTCCTGGCCGGCATAAACGGCCCGGTCTCGCTGCATTTCGAGCTCAGTCCCTGGGCCTTCGTTGGGCTGGTTTTTGTATTGGGCTTCTTCATGAGCCTGGGCAAAGCCGCGGTCTACAAGCACATCCCCGTCTACTATCCGCAGAACGTCGGCGCGGTGGGCGGCCTGGTTGGCATGATCGGTGGCCTCGGCGGTTTCATCCTGCCGCTGCTCTTCGGTTACCTCAACGACGTAACCGGCATCTGGTCGAGCTGCTTCGTAGCCCTCTTCGTTCTCGTCGCTGCCGCCTTCCTCTGGATGCACCTCGCCGTGCGGCGCATCGAGCGGCAGCCAGTCGGCCAGCCGGCATGACAGGCAAGCATAAACTCGTCGTGGTCGGGGCCGGCATGGCCTCCGGCCGCGCCCTCGAGCACATCTTCGCCAACGCTCCTGGCCAGTATGAGGTAACCCTCTTCGGGGCAGAGCCACGCGGCAATTACAGCCGGCTGATGCTTTCCCCCGTGCTAGCGGGAGAGAAGACCTTTGAAGAAACCGTGACCCATGACGCGGCCTGGTATGCCCATCATGAGGTCCGGGCCCGGTTCGGCGAGCATGTCACCTCCATCGACCGTCATCGCAAGCTGGTTTTCTCCCGGGGCGGCGAGACACCCTATGACACCTTGATCATCGCGACGGGTTCGGCGCCGTTCATCCTGCCCGTCGCGGGCAAGGATCTTCCCGGCGTTCTGGCCTTTCGCGATCTGGACGATGTCGAAGCCATGATCGAGGTCGCTTCGCGCCCCGGGACGCGGGCAGTCGTGATTGGCGGCGGACTTCTGGGTCTCGAGGCCGCTGCTGCACTGCGCCTGCGCGGCATGGCGGTGACCGTGATCCATACGGCCAGCCACCTGATGAACCGCCAACTCGATCCCGTCGCTGGACGCATGCTGCAACGCGCCTTCGAGGATCGCGGCATCGAAGTGCTCTGCAATGCCCAGACGTCGGCTATCGTCGGACACGGCAAGGCCGAGGCCGTGGTGCTGGACGACGGGCAGCTTTGCCCGGCTGACGTCGTCGTCATGGCGGTGGGTATCCGGCCCGAGACCCGTATCGCGACCGATGCGGGCATTCATGTCGAGCGTGGCATCGTGGTCGACGACCAGATGCGGACGTCCGACCCACACATCTTCGCCCTGGGAGAATGCGTCGAGCACAACGGCGTCTGCTACGGCCTCGTCGCGCCGCTTTATGACATGGCTGCCGTACTGGCTGACACGCTCGCCGGCAAGGAGGCAAAGTTCCAGCCCGTCGAGACTGCGACCCAGCTCAAGGTCACCGGCATTTCGATCTATTCTGCAGGAGATTTCGCGCGCCGCGACGGCCACGAAGAAATCGTGCTCCAGGACGAAGAGGGCGGAGTCTACAAGCGTCTGATCCTGCAGGATGATCGCATCGTTGGCGCCGTCCTTTATGGCGAAACCACCGATGGCCCCTGGTTCTTCGATCTCCTGAAACAGCGCACCCCGACCGCCGACAAGCGCAGCATGCTCGTCTTCGGCCAAGCCTATCAGGGGGGTGCTCCCGTGGACCCTATGGTGGCCGTTGCAGCGTGGCCGGCTAATCGCCGCAACTGCAACGGCCGCCTCCACCACCCAACGAAACGTGCTGCATGACTGCCCAAACCTCCGCGACGACGGTCAAGACAACCTGCCCCTATTGCGGGGTCGGATGCGGCGTACTCGCCACGCCACAACCCGACGGCTCGGTCGCCATATCCGGCGACCCCGATCACCCCGCCAATTTCGGCCGCCTCTGTTCCAAGGGCTCGGCGCTGGGCGAAACCCTCTCGCTCGAAGGCCGCCTGCTGCACCCCGAAGTCCACGGGCAGCGGACCGACTGGACCGAAGCGCTCGATCTCGTCGCGACGAAATTTCGCGAGGCGCTCGACGAGTACGGACCCAATTCGGTCGCGATTTACGGCTCAGGTCAGTTGCTGACCGAAGACTATTACGTCGCCAACAAGCTCATGAAGGGCTTTATCGGCAGCGCCAATATCGACACCAATTCGCGCCTCTGCATGGCCTCATCGGTCGCGGGCCACAAGCGCGCCTTCGGCTCGGACACAGTGCCGGGCAATTACGAGGATCTCGAACTGGCGGATCTCGTCGTGCTGGTCGGCTCGAACCTCGCCTGGTGCCATCCGGTGCTCTACCAGCGCCTCGCCAGCGCTAAGTCGAACCGCCCCGAAATGCGGGTGGTGGTGATCGACCCCCGACGCACTGCAACCGCCGACATCGCCGACCTGCACCTGCCGATCCAGTCGGACGGCGACAGTGCACTTTTCGTCGGCCTTCTCGCCCATCTCTCCCGCAATGGCATTGTGGACCGAAGCTTCGTCGACCAGCACACAAACGGGGCCGACGCCGCCATGATGGTGGCCGAAGACTGGCAAATTGACCGCGTCGCCACAACCTCCTGCGCACCTGCCGAGGACATCGCCCGCTTCTACGAGTGGTTCGCAGCAACGGAAAAAACCGTCACCGTCTATTCCCAGGGCGTGAACCAGTCGGCTGCCGGCACCGACAAGGTCAATGCCATCATCAATTGCCACCTTCTCACCGGCCGCATAGGGCGCAAGGGTATGGGACCCTTCAGCGTCACCGGCCAGCCCAATGCCATGGGCGGCCGCGAGGTCGGCGGGCTCGCCAATATGCTGGCCTCCCATATGGATTTCACCGAGGAAGCGATCGACCGCGTGGGCCGCTTCTGGGGCACAAGTTCAGTCGCCACCAAGCCGGGCCTGAAGGCTGTGGACCTCTTCGCTGCCATGGCGCGCGGCGAGATCAAAGCCGTCTGGATCATGGCGACCAACCCGGTCGATTCGATGCCCGACGCCGATGGTGTCCGGGCCGCCCTGCGCACCTGTCCTTTCGTCGTCGTGTCCGACATGAATGCCAACACCGACACCGCCCTCGAAGCGCATGTCCGCCTGCCTGCCGCGGGCTGGGGCGAAAAGGAAGGCACCGTCACCAATTCCGAGCGCCGCCTGTCGCGTCAAAGGCCGTTCCTAGCACTGCCCGGAGAGGCGCGGCCAGATTGGTGGATTATCAACGAAGTGGCCCAACGCCTGGGCTTCAGTGCCGCGTTCCCCTACGCCTCCCCGGCCGAAATCTTCGCCGAGCACGTCGCGCTCTCCGCCTTTGAAAACGACGGGAGGCGCGATTTCGATCTCTCAGGTCTTGTCGGCGCCGACTATGCCAGCCTCGCGCCCACGCAATGGCCCATACGTAGCAAGCCCATGGCGCGCATGTTCGGCAATGGCGGTTTCTTCACGCCCGACAGCAAGGCGCGCTTCGTTCCCGTCGCGCCGCCACCAGTGATCCAGACAGCACCCGGCAGCTTCGTTCTCAACACCGGCCGCGTACGCGATCACTGGCATACCATGACGCGGACCGGCAAAACGGCGCGCCTATCCGCCCACTACGCCGAGCCATTCGTCGAGATCAATCCGGCCGATGCCGGCCGCTTCAACATAAGGGGCGCCACCCTGGCGCGGGTCAGCAACAGCCAGGGCAGCGTCATCCTGCGGGCCATCGTCACCGACCGCCAACCGCGCGGCCAATTGTTCGCGCCCATGCACTGGACCGACCAGTTCTCCTCCAATGGACGCATAGACGCCTTGGTGCGCGCCAAGACCGACCCTATATCCGGCCAGCCCGCTCTCAAGATGGCCCAATGCCATATCGAACCCGTCCAGGTTCGCCTCTACGGCTTCTTCGTCTCCGCGCAGTCGCCGAAACTCACGGATGGCTACTGGGCCATTGCCCAGACCAAGGGCGGCACACGCGGCGAACTTGCATGGTTCGACGAACCATCCGATTGGGAAAGCTGGCTCCGCAGCAGCTTCGATCTGCCGTCGACTGCAGGCATGAGAAGTCTCGTCGACGAGCGGTCTGGCCGGCGGAGCTATGCCGTGCTGGACGGAGGACGCCTAGTCCTGGCGCTTTACGCCTCGCCCGATCCGGTTGTCGTTTCGCGGCAATGGGCCACCGAACTCCTCGACGCCGAGGGCTTGTCGGCCTCCGCCGTCCTAGCCGGCCGGCCGGGAGCCGATACGCCGGACAAAGGCGCCATCGTCTGCTCTTGCTTTTCTGTGGGCGCAAACACCATCGCCGCCGCCATCACCGAGCAAGATTGCACGACCGTCGAAGCCATCGGTCGCTGTACCCAAGCAGGAACGAATTGCGGGTCCTGTCGCCCCGAGATCAGGCGGATAATCGAGCGGCATAACGCCTCGGTAGCCTAGAAATTCCAATGGCTTGGAGACACCAACGGAATCAAAATCTCCGGCCTCCACTAGCCGGGCTGGGAATCCGCTTGTCCTGTCAGAGTGGACACAAACCGGCGCGTCCGGTCGTCCTGCGGTGCGCCAAACACCTGCTGGGAAGGGCCCGCTTCAACCACTTGCCCGCCGTCGAGGTAGACGACATTGCTCGCAATGCTGGCGGCCAGCCGCAGGTCATGGGTGGCGATAAGCATGGTGGTGCCCTCGCGTGCCAGTTGAGCCAGCACTTCCACCACCTCGATGGCCAATTGCGGATCAAGCGCCGAAGTCGGCTCATCGCACAACAGTACACGTGGGGCAGGGGCCAGCGCCCGCGCAATTGCGACGCGCTGCTGCTGCCCGCCGGAAAGGCTCGACGGCCACGCCTCAGCCTTGAAGGTCATGCCGACCTTTTCCAGCAGCTCCATTGCCCTCGCTCTGGCGCGATCCTTCGGCCACTTCAAAACCGTGACCAGCGCCTCCATCACGTTTTCCACCACCGTACGGTGCGGAAACAGCTGGAAGCTCTGGAACACCATGCCGGTTTTTCGCCGGAGTGCCAGCATGGCGGCACGATCGATTTTCCTGCCGGGGACAAACTGGATTTCGGTGTCGTCGATACGCACCCGACCCGATTGCGGCAGCTCGAGCAGGTTTACGCACCGCAACAGGGTGCTTTTCCCGCTGCCCGACGCTCCGATCAAAGCCGTCACGTGTCCCTCGGGCACATCGACACTGACGCCCTTGAGAACAAGATTGTCGCCAAAGCTCTTTTCGATCTTGTCCAGGGCGATCATGACGCTGCCTCTATGGTCCCGCCGTAGCGCGATAGTCGCTTTTCGAGACGCCCCTGCAGGCCCGAGAGCACGGAGCTGACGAGCAGGTAGATGAGCGCGACCTGCACATAAAGGATCAGCGGCTCATAACTCGTCGCGACGATGCGCTGCCCCGCCCGGAACAGTTCCGGCACGGTAATCGCTGCTGCAAGCGAGGTATCCTTGACGAGTGAAATGAAGGTGTTGGAAAGCGGTGGCACTGCAATCCGCGTCGCCTGTGGCAGGATGGTGCGTCGCATGCACTGCGCCCACGTCATGCCCACCGAATACGCCGCCTCCCATTGCCCCTTGGGCACAGCCAGAAGCACGGCGCGAATAATCTCCGACGTATAGGCGCCGATATTGAGGGTGAAGCCGATGAGCGCCGCCGGAAAGGCATCAATGACGATGCCGACACTCGGCAGGCCATAGAAAATAAGAAACAACTGAACCAGCAGCGGCGTGCCGCGGATGATCCAGACATAAAACCGAACGATTGCGCCCAGCGGTCGCGGCGCAAATAGCCGTGTGATCGCGGCGACAAGGCCAAGGCTCAATCCCAGCGCGAAGGACAGAAGCGTGAGGGGCACCGTAAACACGAGACATGCCCAAAGAAGCGAGGGCAGTGACTCGATCATCAGGTTCAGCCAGTGGGGCATTGCATGGTCCCGCCAATGAAAAAGGATCGGTCGACCCTCGACCGATCCTTCTAATCGCTAGAAGCGTTGGATTCTACTGCGAGACGTCTTCGCCGAAATACTTCTGCGAGATTTCGGCATAGGTGCCATCGGCCTTGATGGCTGCCAGGGCCTCATTGATTGCGGCCAACAGTTCAGGCTTTCCCTTGGCGAGGATGACGCCGGAAAAATCAGCATCCTCTGCCGTGGCGACGACCTTCACAGGAGCGTCTGGCTGCTGCTTCTTGAAGTCGAAGAAGGAGAGGCTGTCATTGATGGTTGCGTCAGCGCGGCCCTGAATGACCAATGCGATAGACTGATCGAAGCCTTCTGTGCCGACGAGTTCAGCGCCAAAGCTTTCCGCCAGCTTGCCAAAATTGCTAGTCAGGCTCTGTGCCGACTTCTTGCCCGAAAGGTCTTCGAAGCTGGCGATGTCGGCATTGTCATCACGAACCACCAGCGCCGCCTTCGAGGCGATGTAGGGTTCCGAGAAATCATACTTCGCCTGGCGCTCGGCGTTGATGCCG
>NZ_JBEVLL010000113.1:0-12925 GCF_040509215.1 Devosia sp. | reverse complement strand
CACCATGATCCCGACGAGGATCAGCCCGATGGTAAACTCGGCATTGTAGCGGATGAGATCGCGAAAAACGGCGAACATGGCTCTACTCCGCCCGAACGCGCGGATCGAGCAGCGGGTGCAGCAAGTCCACGACAAAGATTGCAAAGGCGACGGCGGTGATCGAGACGGTGCAGACCGCGAGAACCGTCGAATAGTCGCCGGCATTCACCGCATCGACGAGAAGCGATCCCATGCCGGGATAGTTGAACACCTGCTCGGTGATGATCGTGCCCGAAAACACCCCGCCAATGGTCATGGCGAGCGCAGTCACCTGCGGCACCAGCGCATTGCGCATCACATAGGAGCCGACAATGGTGTCGCGCTTGACGCCGGCGAGTTCGGCATAGGTCACATAGTCCTCGGTGACGATATTCGAGACCAGCGCCCGCATGCCGATGAACCAGCCACCGAGCCCAACCAGCACCAGCGAGAATGCCGGCAGCAGCGAGTGCTGCAGCACCGAGAACACGAAGGTCCATGACCAGCCCGGCCGCACATCCATGCTGAACCCGCCCGAAATCGGCAGCACCGGCCAGAGGAAGCCGAAAATGATCAGGATGATGAACGCGACGATGTAATAGGGGATCGGCTGCAGGCCCATGGTCACGATGCCAAAGGCCTTGAAGAACCGGTTGTTCTGAAAGTAGCCGGCAAGCCCGCCCATCAGATTGCCGATGATGAAGGTGAAGATGGTCGAGCTCAGCAGCAGCCCAAGCGTCCAGGGCATGCCGCGCATCACCAGCTCCATGGCCGGCGTGGGGAATGCCATCAACGATGCGCCAAGGTCACCCTGCAGCAGCCGCGTCCAGAAATTGAAATATTGGGTCAGCATCGGCTGCCCGGTGCCAAACATGGCCGTCAGCGCCTCGCGCGTCGCCGCAATGGCCTCAGGCGACAGGTTCGATCTGGCCGAAAGTCTTCCCAGCACTTGTTCGACCGGGTCGATAGGCGAGAGATACGTCACGAGAAACATGGCCGAAACGCCGAAAAAGATCACTGCGAACATCAGCAGCGCGCGCTTCGCCACGAAATAGAGATAACCTTGCATACGGACTCCTCACCGTCCTTGCCTACTCGGTGGGGGCCGTCCTCGGCCAATGGGGCGCCGAAGCAGTCTCCTCCACTAAATGTCACCCCGGCGCAGGCCGGGGCCCATCTCCCGCAGATTGGGGGCCTTATGGAGTGAAGTCATCTCGGGATGGGCTCCGGCCTGCGCCGGGGTGACATCATGGGATGCAAGACACGCCAAGCTGGACCCAATCCACAGCGTCATTCCCGCGACGGCGGGAATCTCTTCTCGCCCGCGGGAGAAAATTCGTGAGGAGCGCAGTCGCCCGCGCTCCCCAAAGCAGCGTGGCTTGCACCACGCCACCCGGGAGGACGCTTCTACGCCCCAGCGACAGGCGTAATCTGGGTGAAGATATACCGCCCGTTCGACCAGTTGGTCACAGGGTTGGCATAGTTGTTTTCCGCGTTCGGCCAGCCGGTCCAGAACTTGTTCGACTGGATGGAGAACACGTTGTAGGCCATGATCGGAATGTTGGGCATTTCTTCGAGATGCAGCTTCACGAAGTCATGGCCGTATTCGATGCCCTTGGGATCGTTGAAGTCGATGCCGCGGATCTTCTCGATGATTTCGTCGAGACGCGGATCCTTCCAGCGCATCCAGTTGCGATCCGGCTGGCTGGCGCCCGGCTCGGCGACATAGGCCGAGTGGTAGCTGTCCATGAAGAACGACAGGTCGGGGTGACCGCCCCAGGTTTCCACGGCCCAGGCGATATTGCACTCGTAATTGCCCACGCGCTGGCGACCCCAGGTGTCGGCGTCCACTTCAGCCTGTGCACCGATGCCGTTCTGGGCCCAGGTCTGCGCAATGATCACGCCGAGACGGTTGACCACGCCTTCTTGCGGCACCATCACCGAGAAGGTGAAGGGCGTGCCATCAGGCTGCATCCACTGGTTGCCGTTTTTGGTGAAGCCGGCTGCCGTGAGCAGTTCTTCCGCTGCTGGAATGTTCTGCTTCCACCAGCCATAGCCGAAGGCATTGCGAACGGCGGTTTCGTCGGTCGGCACGGCATCGCCGAATTGCGGACGAACCATATCGGCAATCTGCACGCCGATATTGGGATCGTACGGCTTCACCTTGCTGGTGCCCGTGTCGATCTCGTAGTTGGTCAGGAATTCCTGCAGCGGCGCATGGTAGTCGCGCGGATGGGTCCCCGTCGGCGGCACCGAAATGGCCGAGAGCGTTGCCGCACCGCGATACGAAGCCATCGACATGGCGCGCGCATCGAGCATCAGAGCCAGAGCCCAGCGGACGCGCTTGTCCTGGAATTTCGGGTTCTGGTGGTTGAAGATCGCCATCACCAGCGTCGGATCGGGATGGGCATAGGGGAAGCCCGGGAACCAGCCCTGGATCTGCGGATCCTGCTGCACCACCGAGAATGTGCCTTCCGGCGTCAGATCGTGCACCATGTCGAGATTGCCGTTGCGGATCTCGATCAGGCGGTTATCGGTCGAAATATTGTTCCGGTAGATGATGTATTTCGGCTTGGGTTCACCGACCTTGCCGAGCGCCGTACGCTCCCAGTCAGCGCGCTTTTCCCAGATATACCAGGTGCCGTTCGGATCGAACGAGTGCAGCGTGTAGGGCCCGAGCGAAACCGGAGGATTGGCGTCGTAGCTCAGGATGTCGTCCACAGCCTCATAGATATGCTTGGGCATGATCCATGCTGCAGTCCAGCGCACCGAGAACAGCGCATGGAAGCGCGAATTCGGCGCCTTGAGCTTGAAGTGGACGGTGTATTTGTCCGGCGCCGTAACCTCGGCAACCTGGTTGGAGAAAGCGCCATTATAGGGCGTACCGGGCGTCGCCGCCTGCTTCTGCACCGTGAACACCACGTCGTCGGCGGTAAATTCGACGTCGTCGCTCCAGTAGATGCCCTGCTTGAGCTTCACGGTCATTTCCGAGAAGTCTTCGTTGTACTGCCAGAGATCGTCGGCGAGCGAATTGTAGACCGCGTTCTCGCTGGCGCCTTCGACGCCGCGATCGGGATCGATGAACCAAAGCGTGTCGGTCGTCAGGTTGTGCAGGCCGTTGGAAGTGCCATTGCCCGCGCCCACGGCCCAAAGATTGAACCATGCCGGGTTGCGGATGATCCCTTCGGGGTTGTGCACTATCACGGTTTCACTGCGGGGAAACTGCGCCAGGTCCGGAGCCGAACCCTCGGCTTCCTGCGCAAAGGCCAGACCCTTGCCGGCGACCATCAACGCGCCGACTGCCGTCGTTCCGATCAGGAAACTACGTCTATCCATTCTGTATCCTCCCATGGGCGAAATGCCTCCCGCATTCCGCTTCCGACGCCCTCCAGCGCCGTCATAAGTCATACTTAACTAGGGGGTAGGGGATGTCAATCGCTTGTGTGATATAAATCGGAAAACATGATACAAAATGAAAAGGAGCACATCGTTGCCGATGTGCCCCCCGTTTTCACCGTTGGGAGTCGATGAATGCTAACAGTCTGTCAGCGAAAGCGTACCGCAATCGCGTCGTTTTGATAGTGCCAACCGCAGTCCCTTCACCTCTCCCTTTGGGGGAGAGGTCGACGCAAAGCGTCGGGTGAGGGGGCCTTGCTAGGGTCCGCTAGATCAGAGCTTCACCCGCACCATCTGGTAGGAATACGGCGGCAGCTTAACCGAGAGCTTCCCGCCCTCGACCTTGGCGCCTTCGCCCTTCTTCGGCTTGACTTCATCCTGGTTCTTGGCCGTGTTGACGGCCTTCAAATCCGGATGCGTCATCACCTGATGGTCGATCACAGTGCCGCCGGCAAAGCCCTGCAGGCTCACTTCCGTCTCGATGCTTTCGCTCGTGTGGCGATTGACGAGGAAGAAGCTCAGCGTACCCTCTTCTTCGTTGTGCACGCCCGAAACGTCGACATAGGCCGTATCCTTGGCATGCGTCGTTTCGTAGCCCGGCGAATTGGTGACGAGCTGCAGCGCAGTGCCGCGACCAAAGACCGAAGCGAAGAAATACGGGTAGTAGATGGTCTGCGCCCAGGCCGGGCCACCCTTCTCGGTCATGATCGGCGCGATCACGTTCACGAGTTGGGCGATACAGGCGATCTTCACCACATCCGAGCGACGGATGAAGGTGTTGAGGATCAGGCCGACCATCAGCACGTCCTCAAAGTTATAGATGTCTTCAAGCAGGCCCGGCGCATGCGGCCAGCCGCCATTGCCGTCAAGGATCTCGCGATCCTTCTTGTTCGAATGATACCAGACGTTCCATTCGTCGAAGGAAATATAGACATCCTTCTTCGACTTGCGCTTGGCCTTCACCTGCTTGATCGTCGAGGCGACGGTCTCGATATAGGTGTCGAGCTTTTCGCTCAGGCCGAGGTAATTCGGAGTATTGTCGTCACGATTGGCGAAATACATGTGGAGCGAAATATGATCGACGTGATCATAGGTGTGCTCCAAAACGATCCGTTCCCAATCGGGATAGCTCTGCATATCCGAGTTTGACGAACCGCAAACGATCAGTTCGAGGCTTTTGTCGAACATGCGCATGGCGCGCGCCGTGTTGGCAGCGAGCTTGCCGTATTCATGCGCGTCCTTGTGGCCG
The DNA here is from genome assembly GCF_040509215.1 of Devosia sp. Lineage (GTDB taxonomy): Bacteria > Pseudomonadota > Alphaproteobacteria > Rhizobiales > Devosiaceae > Devosia. The sequence continues at coordinate 8,262 of NZ_JBEVLL010000113.1, read as the reverse complement.
ACCTGCCAGGGGCCGTCCATCTCGTTGCCGAGACACCACATTTTTACGTTCCACGGCTCCTTGCGCCCGTTCTTGATGCGCAGGTCGCTCCAATAGGAGCCGCCGGGATGATTGACATATTCCAGGAAGTTGCGCGCCTCGTCGACGCCGCGCGAACCAAGGTTCACGGCGAGCATCATCTCGGTGCCAACAGTCGCGCACCAGTCGGCAAATTCATGCACGCCGACGGCATTGCTTTCCGATGTGTGCCAGGCCAGGTCCAGACGGGTCGGGCGCTCCTCACGCGGTCCGACGCCATCTTCCCAATTGTAGGCCGAAACAAAGTTACCCCCGGGGTAGCGCACCACCGGTACATTGAGATCCTTCACCAGCTTGGCGACGTCGCCACGCATGCCGTCTTTGTCGGCCGTCGGGTGGTCGGGCTCGTAAATGCCCTCATAAATGGCGCGGCCGAGGTGCTCGAGAAATGCCCCATAGACACGATCATCAATTTTGGAGATCGTGTAATCCTTATTCGCTACGACAGACGCCTTCACCCTCGTCCTCCCATACAATCTGTTTTTCTGATTTGTATCAGTAAATCGGTTGTACAGGACGAAGCACGGCCTGTGAAGCCGCCCCGCGCACTTTTGTATGATTTTTGGGCAAGGCGCTTTCGGGGCGCCCAAAGCCCTCTCGGCAGCCGTCATTGCCGGGCCTGTCCCGGCAATCCATCCCGCCGCAACCACAAACCCAACACCCACCTACAGTGTCATTCCCGCGAAAGCGGGAGTGACGCGGAGCGTGAAACTACCGCGCGGTCTGCAATCTCATGATAATATCCTGGTCGTAGTTCCCAAAACCACGCCCAAAGATATTGATCCCCCCCGGATGCTTGGCGTCCGGCTTCACGGCAATCCGCAGCCGGATCGAGTGGTGATTGGAAAGGTCCAGGTCCACCAGCGACACCGGCGAAATCTTCACCCCGTCGACGTAAGTGCCTTCGCCAGTCACCCGCCAGCTCTTGAGCTTGCCATATTGGCTGCCCTTGAGCTTCCACCAGTCTGGCGTATAGACCCCGCGCTTGTCGCCAAAATCCCCCGGCGAGGTCCAAGTCCCGATCTCGGTGCCATTCACCGAAAGCGTAATATCGCTCGGCCAATCCGCCGATGTGCCCGGCACTTCCGAACTCAATTCGAGCGCAAATTCAAGCACTTCAATAGTGTTCTGTGCCAGCTTGGCATTGTTGGGAAACTGATATTCGAGGAACCCGCGGGTAAACCAGATCAGCCCCGCCTTCATTCGGTCCGGCTCGAGATAGGTTTCCGGCACATCCAGCAGCCCGATAATCCCCTCGGTCGAGCAAAGCCCGCACGGCGCCGAAACCTCGCAGCTCGTATAGAGCCCCAGCGGCATCGCCACCTCGATCGAGTTCGACCGCAGGGGGGTAATGTCGTCCTTGAACATCACCAGCACTTCATCGAACGTCGAGTGGCAGATCTTCTGATTGCCCTTCCGCGCCTTCTGCGTCTCCGTCCGGATCAGCCCCGCCGTTTCCAAAATCTGGATATTGGTCGAAACCGTAGACTGCGGCAGGTCCAGCCTGTCGGCAATGTCATTGCCATTGAGCGGCCCTTCCACGTGCAGCAGCTTGAGGATGCGGACCCGGATCGGCGAGGCCAAACCCTTCAGAACCTCGATATCCTCTTCGGGATCGACGACCAGAAAATTGCGGCTCATAGGGAATTAGGCTTTCAGATGATGGACAACAATTGTCTATCAAAAAGGCTGAACCAATCAAGCAGGCTGCAACAATTTCGTCACAAAGGCCCGGAAACGAGGCATTTCAAAGCATCGAGTTTGCTGATGCGATCTCTCCACCCTCGTCACCACCGGGCTTGTCCCGGTGGTCCATGCGGAGGTTAGATGGATTGCCGGGACGAAGCCCGGCAATGACGACGGAGACGGGTCCTCACCCGACCCGCAGCCCTTCCCCATTGAAATAATGAGCTTCTTTGGAATCTATCCCCAGTGTGATGGGGTCGTGTATCTTGTACTGCGACTGCCCCGGCGCCTGCACCAGCAGTGTGTCACCCGAAGCGACGCGCACATAAAGGAACACTTCACTCCCCAGATACTCGACCAGCGTGATCGTCCCCTCGATCGTCAATTCGCCAGCGCCAATCGTCACCTGCTCCGGCCGCACCCCAATGCTGATCTTCCCTTCGGCCTGCTTCTCGGAGGGTAGGGGCAGCGTTCCGAGCCCCGCAACGTCCACTTTCCCGCCCGCCGCCGTCGCCGCCAGCACATTCATCTTCGGCGATCCAATGAATGTGGCGACAAACAGGTTCGCCGGCGCATTGTAGAGCTCATAGGGCGTGCCGACCTGCTCGATCCGCCCCTTGTTCAGCACCACGATCCGCGTTGCCATGGTCATGGCCTCCACCTGATCGTGTGTCACATAAATCATCGTCGTGCCCAATCGATTGTAAAGGCTGGCCAATTCGACCCGCATCTGCACCCGCAGCTCAGCATCGAGGTTGGACAGTGGCTCATCAAACAGAAACAGTTGCGGTTCCCGCACGATCGCCCGCCCAATGGCCACGCGCTGTTTCTGCCCGCCCGAAAGCTGCCGCGGCTTGCGCTCCAGCAGCTCTTCAATGCGCAGAATCCGCGCCGCCTCCGCCACGCGCCGGTCGATCTCCTCCCGCGGCATGCGCAGGTTCACCAGCCCAAAAGCCAGGTTCTTCCGCACGCTCATATGCGGGTAGAGCGCATAGGATTGAAACACCATCGAGAGATTACGCTGGCTTGCCGGCAGGTCATTCACGATCCGGTCGCCAATGGCGATCGTCCCGTCGGTGATCTCCTCAAGCCCGGCAATCATCCGCAACAGCGTCGATTTTCCGCAGCCAGAAGGTCCGACCAGCACGAGAAATTCCCCCGAGTTCACCGCCAGGTCGATGCCGTGAATGATCGGCACCTGCCCATAGCTCTTGCGCACTTCGGAAAGGGTAACTGCAGCCATGGCAAAACTCCTACTTCAGCCCGCTCATGGCAATGCCGCGGATGATAAGTCGCTGGAAAATAACGAAGAACAGGATGATCGGCAGGATCGAGAGGATCGACATGGCGAACATCGGCCCGTATTGGCTGACCCCATCCGAGCTGATGAAACTGCGCAGCGCCAGGGGTACCGTGTAGTCTTCCATGTCGTTGAGATAGACGAGCGGCCCGAGGAAATCCTCCCAGGTCCAGATGAACGAGAAGATCGCCGCCGTCGCCATCGCCGGCAGGCTCAGCGGCATGATGATCGCCCAGTAAATCTTGAACGGCGAACACCCGTCGATCATCGCCGCCTCATCCAGCTCCCGCGGCAATTGCCGGAAAAACTGGATCATTAGGAAGATGAAAAAGGCATCGCCCGCCAGAAACCGCGGCACGATCAGCGGCAGATAGGTGTCGACCCAGCCAAGGTTCAGAAACAGCAGATATTGGGGGATAAGCACGACGTGATAGGGGATCATCAGCGTCATCATCATCAGCGCAAACCAGATGGTTTTTCCTGAAAACTCCAGCCGCGCAAAGGCATAGGCGGCAAAGGAGCACGAGATGACATTGCCGATCACCGACAGCACGGTGACCACAGTCGAATTCCAGAAAAACGTCGTAAAACTCACGGGCAGGGCGTTCCACCCCGCCCAATAGTTCTGCCACTGAAACTCCCGCGGCCAGAGCCCCAGATCACCAAAAATCTGGTTGTCGGGCTTCAGCGAACTAGCGAGCATCCACAGCAGCGGATAGATCATGATCAACGACGTGATGATCAGAAACACATGTTTGAGCAGCGCCGCCTTCTTTGCCCGCTTGGCCTTCGCCTCGCGATAGGCACGCGCCACTTCGGCGGTGCTCAGCATGGCAGGGGTAATAGTCGCCTCGGTCATGGCTCAGCCCCTCTCGTTCTCGTAGTGGACCCAGTATTTCGAGGTCCAGAAGGCGATAGCGGTGAAGAGGGCGATGATCAGCAACAACACCCAGGCCAGCGCCGAGGCATAGCCCATGCGGAGGAACGCGAACGCCTCATTGTAGAGATAGACCGTGAAAAACAGCAGGCTATCAAGCGGCGCGCCCGTGCCGCCGGAGATGATGAACGCCCCCGAAAAGCTCTTGAACGCCTCGATCATCTGCAACACGAGATTGAAGAAAATCACCGGCGCCAGCAGCGGCACGGTAATGGCGAAGAATTTTCGGACAGGCCCCGCCGCATCGATCTCCGCCGCCTCGTAAAGCTCCTGCGGAATGGCCCGCAGCCCGGCCAGAAAGATCAGCATCGGCGAGCCAAACTGCCAGATCGCCAGCACGATCAGCGTCCACAGCGAATATTTCGGGTCGCTCAGCCAGTAAGGGCCGTCGCCGCCAAAGAGCCGCAGGATCGAATTGATCACCCCGTCATAATTGAACAACTGCCGCCAGAGGATCGCGACCGCGATCGATCCGCCAAGAATCGATGGCAGATAAAACAGCGCCCGATACCACCCAATCGCCCGAATACCCTTGTCGAGCGCCATGGCCACACCCAGCGCAAACATCAGTTTCAGCGGCACCGAAATGACGACGAACTGGAACGTCACCTGCAGCGCTTTCCAGAAACGCTGGTCCATCTGGAACATGTAGAAATAGTTGTCCAAGCCGATCCACTGTGGCGGCCGCACGACATTGTACTTGGTGAAGCTGAGATAGAGCGAAGCCAGGATAGGCCCGATAGCGAGCAGGAAAAACCCGATCAGCCAGGGCGACAAAAAGGCATAGCCAGCGAAATTGCGTCTCAGGAATTTGTGCATCCCAGCCTCGTCACTATGAAAAATACCCGCCGCCCTCCAGGGAAGGGGCGGCGGGCAGGGTCAGGCTTTTAGGCGCGAGCCAGGATCGCCTTCGCCTGATTGAGGAAGTCCGTCGCGACCTCGGGGATCGTACGTTCCCCAAGCAGCACCGAAACGGCGAGACGCTCGAACGTCTGCTCTACTTCAGCCGAACCGCTCGGCGGCGGCGCGGTCAGCGGGGCGGTCTTGCCCTGGATCCTGTCGAAGAACTCCACCGATACCTTTTCGGCCGGCGACAGGTTCGGCTCCAGCGCCGCACGCACTTCGGAATTGGACGGAATGCCGCGCTCAAGGCCCAGCACCGCCGTCATATCGAGGTCATTCACGAAGGCGCTCATATAGGCCGTCGCCGCTTCCGGATTGCCGCTGTCGCGGGTGAGGCAGACGAACTGGCTCGGCTGGATCACCGAGCCCGGGATCATCTCGGGCGTATTCGGATAAACCGCCGCGCCCAGCACATCCTGCATCAGCCCCTGCACACCAACGAGCTGGTTGCTCCACAGATACGACATCGCCGATTTGCCGGTCACGACACCAAGCTGGCTCAGTTCCGAAACCCCTGCCAGCGCCGCCGATTCAGGTCCCGGAGGCGTCCCACCCGCATCGCGGATCGCGGCCCAGGTGCTCCAATATTCCTCGACGATTTCCTGCGTCGGACCATAGGAGCCATCCTCATTGTAAAGGTTGGCGCCCTTCTGCACGGTGAAGTCCGAAAAGTTCTGATAGTCCGCCGTATTGTCGTCCGTGCCGGCAACCCCGGTCGCTTCCTTGATTGCGACGGCGAACTCCTTCAGTTCGTCATAGGTGTAGGCGTACGGGTCAAACGTCTCGCCCGGCTTCACGCCCGCTTCTTCAAAGAGCCGCGTATTGAACACCGCCATGTGCGAATTCGCGCCGATCGACAGCGCGTAGAATTTCCCGTCCACCGTACCGGCATCGATGGCGCTCTGGTCCATCTTCGAAATATCGAGGCTCTTGCCGACAAAATCGTCCAGCGGCACTACGGCGCCATTGGCGATATATTCGAACAGAACGCCATAACCCTGCTGGATCACGTCGGGCATGTTGCCGCCCGCAATCTGCGTCGTCAGCTTGGTGAAATAGTCAGCAAAACCGAGCGTTTCCCCCGAAACCACCACACCCGGCGTCTTGCCGTTATAGATGTCGATGACTGCAAAGGTGCGCTTGTCGCGTTCCGGATTGCCCCACCAGAAGTGGCGCACGGCGGTGTCCTGCGCAAAGGCCGGCCGGCCAAGGGCGCCGAATAGGGCGACAGAACCGGCAAAGCCGGCCGATGTGTGCAGGAACTGCCTGCGGTTGAATTTGCTCATGGTTTCCTCCCGAGATGAGCTACGTACGTCAGAACTGGATGCGCTTAATTGGTCTTATGCATTCCGGCTGAAGCGGTCTTTCGCTGCTAGTGTCTCCGATCAATAGGTTGGGTGTGTCAGCCGCGAAGTTTTCTGTCGTGTGAAGGCGCCATCTTTCAGCGCCAGCACTTCATTGGGTCCAATGGCAAAGTCGAGCCGCGCGCCCTCGATCTCCAGGGCTCCGGTGATCGTTGTCACGCTCATCCCGATCAGCGCCTCAACCTTGCCAACGCGATCGGTGACGACGCGCACACCCCTCGGCGCCGAGAACAACGGCGCTCCATCGCGAAACACGCGCAGGGTCACCCCGTCATTGACCATCTCAAACCGCTGCCCATCGACCACCCGCGCATAGGCGGTGGCATGCTGCACATCCCGATGCTCAACCTGATAGGGCACGAGCCCGGTGAACCACAGCGTCCCCTCCGGCCGCGGCAAAATCCCCGTTAGCCGCTCGATGAAATCGAGGAGACACAGGATGCTGGGGGAATAGACCTCGGTAAAACCCATCGCCCCGTTGAACGGATTGATGGTCTGCGCAAAGCGCTCGCCGCGGACCAGCGCCGACAGCACCGGCTGCATCATCCAGGTCAGCTCTACATGCCGCCCATGATGCTCGAACGCATGCGCGGCCCGGATCAGCGTCAGAAAATTCGTCGGCCCGCACCAGCTATTATAGTCAAACGCCGGATCGAACCGCGGATCGTCGAGCGCTATGGACGTGAACGGATATTTCGCAAAGAACTTCCGAGTATTCAGCAGATACCGGCTCAGCGCCTCGGCGAAAAACTCCTCGTCCCCCACCTCGCAGGCCAATACCCGCAGCAACACGTCCGATTGCACTCGGACAAACTGGTCATTGCGGTCGAGGTCGTAAAAGAACCCGTCGTCGGGATCGAAACACTGCTCGAACAGCGCCGTGCGGCTCACCTCCGCCTTGTCGCGCCAGGGCGAGCCATCCTCGCCCAGCTCTTCAGCCATCAGCGCCAGATAGTCCCTTTGGCAGGCGACATTAGCCGTCAGGTCAGGCGCAATAAACGGCAGCACCGGATTGTCCGCACGATACCGCCGGGGATCATTCCCCTCCGGCGAATCCGGCACATGCCAGAACCGCGCCGAAAGATCGTGCCCTGTATCGAAAGCGCAAAACGCCTCGACCGCCCCAGTCCCACGCGTGTCCCGCCAGCGCGCCAGCCAGGCATCGTTCCGCCCCATGGCAACATAGAGTTTTCGGAGATAATCCCGGTCGCGCCCATTGAGCGCAAAGTGGTTCCACACAGACCGCGCCAGCGGCGTCACCGTCTGGATCTGCGAGAACACTGGCCCCGTCTGGGTCAGCTTATAAGGAAAGAGCCCATCCTCGCGCTGATTTCTAGCAAAGCCGGCAAAGGTGTCCCCGGCCACTTTGGGAATAAACCGCGACAGCAGTTCGGCATTGATCGTGCCGGTGCTTTCCAGCCAGCAGCCATAATAGATGCCACCCTCATTGAGGATAGCCGCGTCCCCCGCCGTCGGCTTGATGCAGGAAATCAGCTCGCACACCGCATCGCCAAAGCGATTTTCCATGGCTGACGAACTGGCCACAAAAGCCACGCCTGACGCGACAAATTCATCAACCGCCGCCTGGCCATGTTCGGAGTCGACCGGCACGGCGACCTTGGCCGCGCGCAGCCGCGCAAGCAGCGTTTCCGCCACCGACACTCCTCCGCTGACGCCAAGCGCCTCGGCCATCGACAAATCCTCCCCGCTGCACAAGGGCAGCAAAACCTTGTCCCGGTATGCCGGGATCGAAATGAGATCGGAGGTTGGGGGAGAAAATGACCGTCCCGCCAACCGCGACCGCACGGTTGAGTTCCCAACGGGACATCCAGAAGGCCGATACGAGCATCTGTCCGTGTTTGTTTCGGTCAGACAGACGACGTACCGCGTAGCGCGCGCTTTACCACATACCCTGGCTGGGCCCTTGGGCCCATGACGCGTCTCCGGCCAATCCTGGGAGATTAATCCCGCCTAGATGCCGATACTGTGCCGAT
>NZ_JBEVLL010000112.1:0-4158 GCF_040509215.1 Devosia sp. | reverse complement strand
CACCTCGGTGACATACCCTATGAGGCCGGGATGGGTTTCGGGCTCGGTTTTTCGATCCGCATCGATGTGGGTAAAGCAGGGGAGCCCGGATCGGAGGGCGAATTCGGCTGGGGAGGGGCCTACCATAGCCAATACTGGGTCGATCCCTGGGAGAGGCTGACCGTCGTCTACATGACCCAGCTCTTGCCCGCCGGAGACACGGACGACCATGGCAAGCTGCGCGCGCTCCTTTACCAGGCAGTCGAGTGAGGTGCTCCACCTCACATGGAAACCGGCCAGACTTAGCCGGGCGGCGTTCGCCGCGACCACTCTCAAGGTCAAACATGCCCGTCCTGGCAGGCATGCCGACATGCATGGACTATATCTGCTCGTACGCGAAAGCGGAACGCGGTCGTGGGTGCTCCGGATGCAGCATGGCGGGCAGCGGCGGGATTTCGGCCTTGGACCGGCCCACGACGTGCCATTGGCCGATGCGCGATTGCTCGCGGCAGACATGCGCAAAGCCGTTCGCGCAGGTATCGATCCACCCTCCAGACGGCGGGTGAGCCGGAAATCGGCACCGACTTTCGAGGAGGTGGCGCGCGACTGCTACGACGCAATGAAGGGCGGCTGGAAGGATCAGCGGCACGCGTCCTGGATTTCGAGTTTCGAGCGGCACATGTTTCCGCACATTGGAAATAAGGCCGTTACTGCGGTCGACAGCGTTGCGGTTCTATCCGTGCTGGAGCCGATCTGGCTGACGGTCCCGGACACGGCCAAGCGGGTGCTTCAGCGCATCGGCACCGTGCTCGACTTCGCCCACATCAAGGGGCTGGTGCCGGAAGAAGTCTCGCTTCGATCGGTGACGCGAGGACTGCCGCGCCAGACCCATCAGGTGACCCACCGTGCCGCTATGTCACACGAGGATGCGCCTGCCTTCATGAAAGCGCTAGCGGCGTTGCCTTCGACCCGTGGCCGTGACGCACTCAGGCTCACGGTATTGACCGCCGTGCGATCCAATGAAGCCCGCAAGGCGACATGGGACGAGTTCGATCTGGACAAAGCGGTCTGGTCGATACCCGCGGCAAGAATGAAGATGAAGGAAGCGCACATCGTTCCGCTAGCGCCGGCCGCGGTGAAGCTGCTGCGAGCGCTACGCCAGCATCACCTCGAATTGCACGGGCAGGTGGGGGGAGGGGGGCTGCTGTTTAGCGTCAAAGAGGGGAGGCCAATAAGTGACATGACGATGCTCAAGGTGCTCCGCGATATGAATATCGACAATGCCACCGTTCATGGCTTCCGCAGCACGTTCACCGATTGGGTGGCAGAATGCACCAATGTCCCGAAGGAAGTCGCAGACAAGGCGCTGGCTCATCGGATCGCCAACGCTGTTGAGGCCGCGTATCGGCGGACAGACTTTTTCGACCGACGTAGGGTATTGATGAACGAGTGGGCCGAGTTCCTGCTGGCCTAAGCCACAATGACGGCTCTTGGGCCGTGAGGAGAACGGCAGCTTTGGGCTGCGTGAGGCAGATAGCTGCCGCCCCATTCAAAATGGTGCGCGACCTGGCGGGCGCGGAGCGTTGCCGAGCGCCGCCGGATTGACGGCTTCGAGATGGCAGCAGAGCTTGATAGCGCGGAACAGCGTGCGTCGCGGTCGGGGAATAGCGCCCCACTTGCCCAACGGAACCAAGCTCAAATCCCATGACCCGGTACTCGATCTTCTGCTGCATGCCTTCGATGCCAAACTGCTTCATCTCTCTGTAGCAACCGCTTCGAGCATCACTGTCGGACCATCATCAAATTCGCCCGTCACAAGATTCCCGAGGCAGGTGGTCGCTAGGGAATGGCGGTCTGGCCCGCAAAAGTGTTACCCGCGAAAGCGAAGCCCATGTGTGGCAATCGACGTTTCTCTGCCTCAACATAGCCGTCGCGCCATTTGTTTAGCGCGATCGGAACCGAAAAGATCTTAGGTCCGGCCTCCGATACGGTCTGTCCACCGCCGAACCGTGTGTCGGCAATGACGGTGATGCTTCGACTGTCTTCCAAGCGAGTACCAAAGTCATAGCTTGTCATACCACCGGGATGCGCGTTGACGATGGCGCTAATGAACTCGCTGGTGGTCGGGGCTGACGGCTGAATTCCACCACTAGCTGCCGCCCCAGATGCCCGCCGGTTGCGGAACGGCATCTGTGGACGCCCCTTCGGATGCAAGCGGTAAATCGGGTAATGGTGGCACGTAGTCGGATGCTGTCATCTGTCCGGCCTCGATGAGCAGCGCCACAGCTGCGGGCCAGTATGGGAGTTCGCGGGCCGGATCCATTTCAGCTTTGCGCGCTTGGAAACGCTCTGCCATTCACTGGTTCTTCCGGCCCCGTCTCGCCGACTGTTGCGCCATACCCTCCTTCGATCCGCCTACGTCCCCGACGCCTCTGGCTGGCGCCGCGGCTTACGCCGTGGCCACCGCCGGAGCCCTGTAATCCTCTTTCCTCGTCAGCAACGCCCAGACCATGCGCGCCATCTTGTTGGCGAGCGCCACCGAGACGAGCATGCGCGGCTTGCGTGCAAGCATCCGCTCGAGCCACGAGCCTACTGGCGCGCCGTGGCGACATGCTCTCCGGACCATCGAGCTGCCGCCGATGATGAGCAGTCGGCGGATGGTGCGCTCTCCCATCTTCGAGATGCTGCCCAGCCGCTGCTTGCCGCCGGTTGAGTGCTGTCGTGGCGCAAGCCCGAGCCAGGCGGCAAAGTCGCGGCTCTTGGCAAACGTCTCAACGGGTGGAGCAAGTGCCAGGATTGCCGTGGCGGCAATCGGGCCAATGCCGGGAATGGTCATCAGCCGGCGTGCCGCCTCGTCCTGGCCTGCGCGTCGTGCGATCTCGCGATCGAGCGTGGCGACGCGCTTGTCGAGCTCCGCCAGCAGGTCGACCATGAGCCTGAACATCGGCAGTGCCGCCGCAGGCAAGGTCGACGCCATCTCCTCATCGTCGAGCATATCGGCGAGCAGGGTCATGTGCGCCGTTCCACGCGGCGCCACCCAGCCATATTCCGTCAGGTGGCCCCGGATCGCGTTGATGAGCTGGGTGCGCTGCCGCACCAACAGGTCGCGCGTGCGGAACACCAGCCCTGATGCCTGCTGCTCCTCGCTCTTCACCGCCACGAAGCGCATCCCGGGACGCTGCGCCGCCTCGCAGATCGCCTCCGCATCGATTGCATCGTTCTTGTGCCGCTTCACGAACGGCTTCACGTACGCTGGCGGGATCAGCCGCACCTCATGACCCATCGCCTGCAACTCACGCGCCCAGTGATGCGCTCCGCCGCACGCCTCCAAAGCCACAATGCACCGCGGCTGCCCTGCGAAGAAGTCGAGCAGCTTGCCGCGCGTCAGCTTGCGACTGAACACCGTCACGCCGCGCTCGTCGGCGCCGTGCGCATGAAAAACACTCTTGGCGATATCCAAACCGATCGTGGTAACTTCCGACACGGACGCCTCCCTCAGTGGTGTTTCAACACCTCCACTTTGGCACATCGATGCCGTCGGGGGGCGTCCACCCCATCAGCTACCGACCCAAACATCGTTTACGACCTAGTTCTTGCCGACGCGCTCGACCTATCGCGCAAGATTTTCTGACGGCAAGCGCACCAGCCAATCAAGCGGACGCATTACAAGCCCAGCCTTTCTGATTCGCCGAATGATCGCGACATAGCGCGAAAATCGATTCAATCTGCCCATGCGGAACAGCGCGCATTGGGCCTTGGCTCGATGCGACGCGATTTGTCGCCTCCACTCTCCACATTGCGAATCGCGATGAACACGAGTCGCGTCAATGATGGAGAAACACCATGAGCAAAGGTCGAGGCGGCGGCAGCTACCGCAGCGCGATCACCGGGCGGTACGTCACCGCCAAACACGGCAAAGCCAGCCCCCGCACGACGGTCCGCGAAAGCAGCGGTCCCAGCGGGTCGTCGGGCAGCCATTACCGCAGCGCCATCTCCGGTCGGTATGTCACTACCGCCCACGGAAAGGCCAGCCCCCACACCACGGTCAAGGAGAGCTAATCATGGCAAAGCGTTATGTGCGTGCAACCGGCAAGAACACACAGGGCGATATCACGCGCCTGTGTAACTTCGGCGAATACTGGTCGCCCCGCAGCAAGGCGGATGCGATCAGCGACATCG
>NZ_JBEVLL010000111.1:0-14338 GCF_040509215.1 Devosia sp. | reverse complement strand
AGGACAACTGCATCATCATTTGCTCGATCGAAAACATCGACCCGATGGGCGTCCATACCGGCGACTCGATCACCGTCGCCCCGGCCCTGACGCTGACCGACAAGGAATACCAGATCATGCGCGACGCCTCGCTGGCGGTGCTGCGCGAGATCGGCGTCGAAACCGGCGGCTCCAACGTGCAGTTCGGCATCAATCCTGCCGATGGCCGCATGGTCGTCATCGAAATGAACCCGCGCGTCTCGCGCTCGTCGGCCCTGGCCTCCAAGGCCACCGGTTTCCCAATTGCCAAGGTCGCAGCGCGCCTGGCCGTCGGCTACACGCTCGATGAGCTCGATAACGACATTACCGGCGGCGGCATTGCCTATAATCGCGAGGAATATCTCGCCATCGTCGAAAGCGGCGTCGATGCCAGCCCGACCAATGAAGTGCTGGTCGAGGAAAGCGTGCTCGGCTGGAAAGAATACGAAATGGAAGTCGTTCGCGACAAGAACGACAACTGCATCATCATCTGCTCCATCGAGAATATCGATCCGATGGGCGTCCATACCGGCGATTCCATCACTGTCGCGCCGGCCCTGACGCTGACCGACAAGGAATACCAGATCATGCGCGACGCCTCGCTGGCGGTCCTGCGCGAGATCGGCGTCGAAACCGGCGGCTCCAACGTCCAGTTCGGCATCAACCCTGCCGATGGCCGCATGGTCGTCATCGAAATGAACCCGCGCGTCTCGCGCTCCTCGGCGCTCGCCTCCAAGGCCACCGGCTTCCCGATCGCCAAGGTCGCCGCCCGCCTCGCTGTCGGCTACACGCTCGATGAACTCGAAAACGACATCACCGGCGGCGCCACCCCGGCTTCGTTCGAGCCGACCATTGACTATGTCGTTACCAAGATCCCGCGTTTCGCCTTCGAAAAATTCCCCGGCGCCGACAACCGCCTGACCACCTCCATGAAGTCGGTCGGCGAAGCTATGGCCATCGGCCGCACCTTCCAGGAATCGCTGCAGAAGGCCCTCCGCTCGCTCGAAACCGGCCTCACCGGCCTCAACGAGATCGGCATCCCGGGCCTCGGCGAAGGCGAAGACAAGAACGCCATCAAGGCAGCCCTCGGCACCCCGACGCCCAACCGTCTCCTCCACGTCGCCGAGGCCATGCGCCTCGGCCTCTCCAACGAAGAGATTTTTGAGGCCTGCAAGATCGACCCTTGGTTCCTCGAGCAGATGCGCGGCATCGTCGACACCGAAGCCAAGGTCAAGCAGTTCGGCCTTCCCCAGGACGCCGCCAACCTACGCCAGCTCAAGTCCATGGGCTTCTCCGACGCCCGCCTTGCCCAGCTCGCTGGCCTGAAAACCTCCGACGTCCGCAAGCTGCGCCACAGCCTCGAAGTGCGCCCCGCCTACAAGCGCATCGACACCTCCGCGGCCGAGTTCGCCTCGCCCACCGCCTATATGTACTCGACCTACGAAACCCCCTTCGCCGGCAAGGTCGACGACGAAGCGCGCCCGTCCGACCGCAAGAAGGTCGTCATCCTCGGCGGCGGCCCCAACCGTATCGGCCAGGGTATCGAGTTCGATTATTGCTGCTGCCATGCGGCTTTCGCGCTGGCTGACGCCGGCTACGAAACCATCATGATCAACTGCAACCCGGAAACGGTTTCGACCGACTACGACACTTCGGATCGCCTCTATTTCGAGCCGCTCACCGAAGAAGACGTCATCGAAATCCTGCTGACCGAAAAGCAGAACGGCACCCTCCACGGCGTCATCGTGCAGTTCGGCGGCCAGACCCCGCTGAACCTCGCCGAAGCCGTGCAGAAGGCTGGTGTGCCGATCCTCGGCACCCAGCCCGACGCGATCGACCTCGCCGAAGACCGCGACCTGTTCATGAAGCTGCTCAACCGTCTCGAGTTGACTCAGCCCAAGAACGGCATCGCCTACAGCCTTGAACAGTCTCGTCTTGTCGCCGAGCGTCTCGGCTATCCGCTGGTCATCCGCCCGTCCTACGTCCTCGGCGGCCGCGCCATGGCCATCGTGCACAGCGCGAGCGAGTTCGAGCGTTACATTCAGGATACCCTGACCGGCCTCGTGCCGCCCGATATCCTGCAGCGCTATCCCAATGACCGGACCGGCCAGATCAATTCTGTCCTCTCCGACAACCCGCTGCTGTTCGATGCCTACCTCTCCGGCGCCATCGAAATCGACGTCGACGCCCTCTGCGATGGCAAGGACGTGTTCGTCGCCGGCATCATGGAGCACATCGAAGAAGCCGGCATTCACTCCGGCGACTCTGCCTGCTCCCTGCCCCCGCGCAGCCTCTCGCCCGCAGTCATCGAAGAGCTCAAGCGCCAGACCCGCGAACTCGCTTTCGCCCTCAAGGTCGGCGGCCTGATGAACGTCCAGTACGCTTACAAGGACGACACGATCTACCTCATCGAAGTGAACCCGCGCGCCTCGCGCACGGTGCCCTTCGTGGCCAAGGTCATCGGCGAGCCCATCGCCAAGATCGCCTCGCGCATCATGGCCGGCGAAAGCCTTGCCAGCTTCAATCTGGTCGAGAAGAAGCTCAAGCACATCGCCGTCAAGGAAGCCGTTTTCCCGTTCAACCGCTTCCCTGGCGTCGATACTGTTCTCGGCCCTGAAATGAAGTCGACCGGCGAAGTCATCGGCCTCGACCTCGATTTCGCCATCGCCTTCGCCAAGTCCCAGATGGGCGCCGGCCAGAAGGTCCCGACCTCCGGCAAGGCGTTCATCTCGGTTCGCGATGACGACAAGCAGTACATCGTCGACATGGCCCGCCATCTCGTCGAAGCCGGCTTCGAAATCCTCGCCACCGGCGGCACCCAGCGCTATCTCGTCGACAACAACGTCCCCGCGACCAAGATCAACAAGGTGCTCGAAGGCCGTCCGCACATCGTCGACTCGATGAAGAACGGCGGCGTGCAGCTCGTGATCAACACAACGGATGGCCTCAAGTCGATCTCCGACAGCCGCGACATCCGCCGCACCGCGCTTCTGGCCAAGATCCCCTACTACACGACCATCGACGGCGCCCTCGCCGCTGTCGAAGGCATCGTCGCCCTCCGCCAGGGCGGCCTCCAGGTCCGCGCCCTGCAGGAATACTTCGCGGCCTGACGTCAAGCATCTGCCCTCCCCGACATGGGGAGGGCATCCCTACACAGAACCGCCACTCATTGTGCGTTCAGACAGGCCAGCCTAGACTTCTCCAATCCATGATGGAGACTTCCGATGCGCTTGCTCTTGTCTCTGGTCGGCCTGACCCTTTTGAGCCCCGCCCTGGCGCAGGAAACAAACTTCAACCTCCATCAGGCAGCACTCGATGGCATGCCGATCGAAGAGGCCCGCCCCGCCATCGAGGCCATCTACGGCCCTCTCCGCGACCTCACCAAAGACCTTCCCCCGAACTTCGTGAGCGACGCGGTAACCGCCCTCGCCACGGCGGCAGATATGCCGTTGTCGTATTTCGTCTTCTGTGACGGGAAATTTGCCACTTTCACCGCCATCATGAGCCCGGCCGTGGCCCGCGATATTCTAGCGCCCCTGACCTTGTCGACAGCGCCTCGACCAGACGTTTTTCCTGAAGATGACGGCGTCAACCTGACCTTCGAGGAGGCCGACCTGATTGCCTTCTACCAAGGCGTCGGCACCAAGCAGAGCCAGGTCACCATCGCCTATCCCCGTGAGCTCATGCTGACGCTCGATTTCGCCGGATACTGCGCCGAGCTAGCGGCGAAGTAGCCCGCCCCTCGACTGGCACGTCTTCATGCGCTACCAAAAGCGCACCATGAAGTTGGCAGACCGAAGCAGCTCCATAGCGTTCCTGCGCGCCTGACACGCGCCGAGGGAACGCCTTTCAACCGGCCAGCGCGCCGGCGCCTGATGCTGCGCGCCCGCCGGTTCCCCAAACAGTCTGCAGACATCGCGCCCCAAAAAGGGCAGCGCACCTTCATGGAACAATCATGTCCAACTATTTCGAAAGCCCGTTCCTCGGCATCCCGCTCGATCAGCAGGTCACCAATCCCAACATCGTCGTCGGTCGCTACAGCTACTATTCCGGCTACTATCACGGCCACAGCTTCGATGACTGCGCCCGTTACCTGATGACCGAGCCCGGCGTCGACCGCCTTCTCATCGGCGCCTTCTGCTCCATCGGCTCCGGCGCCGCCTTCATCATGGCGGGCAATCAGGGCCACCGGAACGACTGGGTCAGCACCTTCCCCTTCGCCTTCGTCCCTGAATCTCCGGAATTTGCTAGCGCCAACAACGCCTTCCAGCCCGCCGGCGATACGGTCATCGGCAATGACGTCTGGATCGGTTCGGAAGTCATCATCATGCCCGGCATCAAGATCGGCCACGGCGCCGTCCTCGGCACCCGCGCCTTGGTGACCAAGGATGTCGAGCCCTACACCATCGTCGGCGGCAACCCTGCCAAACCCATCCGCAAGCGTTTTGCCGATGGCGACGTAGCGCTGCTGCTCGAAATGCAATGGTGGGATTGGCCCGTGGACCAACTCTCAGCCGCCATGCCGCTCCTCACCTCGGCCGACATAAAAGGCCTCCACGCTTTCTGGAAGCACGCCTAAAAACGAAGCGCCCGGGTCTCCCCGGGCGCTTCACTTCAATTCGCGAAGAACTTGTCGACCAGCGCCAAGGCCCCCTCGACGTCTTCATCGGTGACATCGAGATGCGTAACCCACCGCTGCTGCCCGTAGCGCCCGGTGATCCCCACCCCATTCTCTCCGAGATAAGCGGTCAGCCGATCGCCCAATTCGGCCTCCGCCTCGACCCACAAAATATTGGTGTCCGGCGCGACGACGCTCAGCCCCTTGTGCCGACCCAGGCCCTCTGCCAGCCGCTTCGCACGGCCGTGATCATCCGCCAGCCGCGCAACATTGTTCTCAATCGCATAAAGCCCCGCCGCGGCGAGAATCCCCGCCTGCCGCATACCGCCACCCAGCATCTTGCGATGGCGCCGCGCCGTCTCGATCAGATCAGCCCGTCCTACCAGAACCGAACCAACCGGCGCGCCCAACCCCTTGGAAAGACAAATCGAAACGCTATCGAACGGCGCCGTGAACTCGGCAATATCCATGCCCATCTGCACCGTGGCATTGAACGCCCGCGCCCCATCGAGATGCAGCCCAAGCCCATGCTTCCTGGCGATCCCCGCCACCTCAAGCATGTATTCGACCGGCAGCACCCGGCCGCCAAATGTATTCTCAAGCGCAATCACCCGCGTAACCGCGAAGTGGCTATCGCCCGGTCCCTTGATCGCCGCCTCGATTTCCCTCGGGTCCATCGTGCCGTCGGCCCGATGCGCAATCGGCTGCGGCTGGATCGAGCCCAGCACCGCCGCCCCGCCCGCTTCATACTTGTAGCAATGCGCATTCTGCCCGGCGAGGAATTCATCGCCGCGCCCGCAATGGCTCATCAGCGCCAAAAGGTTCGACTGCGTCCCCGACGGCACGAAGATTGCCGCTTCCTTCTTGAGAAGCCCGGCCATCTTCTGCTCCAGCAGATTGACCGTCGGATCATCGCCGAACACATCGTCCCCGACCTCGGCCGCAGCCATAGCCGCACGCATGCCGGCGCTCGGCCGCGTCACCGTATCGGAGCGAAAATCGTGGCGGATCGTATTCATGAAAAGGCCTCCAATAAGAAGCCTCTTTGTGCCTTGCCCAAAAGGGTTTGGCTAGGCCGCGACGTGCCCGCCCGAAGCACTGTCATTGGCGGCCGTCAGCTCGACAGCCGGCTTGCGTGCCAGCACCAGAATGCCGGTGATCGGCGCGCCGCGATCCTGCCGCAAGGTAGCCGTCTCAAACCGCAGCACTTCTAGGCCCGCCACCACCAGCGCATCCCGCGTCGCCGCCACACCATGCGCATAGCGCAGGCTAGGTCGCAGGAAGATCGCCTCTTCCCCGTCATGGGCCTCGAGCGAAAAGGCAACGAGCCCACCCGGCTTCAGCGCCGGCACCAGCGCGGCCAGCACCGGCTGCAGGTCGCCGCAATAGATGAACACATCCGCCGCCGTCATCAGGTCGGCCTCGGCCCGACGCGCATTCAGCGCCGCGACAAGCTCGGCCTTCTGCAGATTGTCATAGATGCCCTTGCGGGCCGTCTCGGCGATCATCGCAGACGAAATATCGACGCCTTCGAGAAACACAACCTTCTCGCGCAGCTTCTCGCCCATCAGGCCCGTGCCACAGCCAAGGTCGATCGCCTTGGCAAAGCGCTCGATCCCCAGCGCCGCCATTTCCTCGACCACGAGCGCATCAAGCATTTCCGGCACGCGATAGCCGAGCTTGCCGACGAGAGAGTCTTCAAACTGCGGTGCATATTGGTCGAACAGCGCTTCGACATAGCTCACCGCCGTGCCCTCGCCCGCCGCACCTGCATTGTGCGCCGCCAGCTTCAGCCGCGCGCCAAAAACACCATCGTCATCAAGCGCCTCGAGCCGCCGCCAGGCCGATATCGCCCCCGCAACATTTCCGGTCTTTTCATGATAGCTGCCGAGCAAGTCCCAGCCCGCGGCCCATTCCGGCACGATTTCGAGCGCCTGGTCCATCAGTTCGGCTGCGGCGGCGTGGTCACCACCTTCGGCCAGCATGCGGGCATAATCCGCGCGCCGGTCGGCAATGACATCGCCGGAAGAGTAAAACGCCTTGGTCAAGACGACATGACTTTCGAGGAAGCGCGCCCAGTGCGCGGCGGGCGGGATTTGCCGGAAAACCGGTGAATTGGCAAGAAAAAACGCTGAACATCTGCGTGACATCGCCATGAAGGGTTTTTCTCCCTGTCATGCTGCGTTACACTCTTGGACATAATACAGGAGCAATATGCTCCTTGCGCAGGAGTCGCCCCGGTGGAATCACCGGCCCGCCTTGCGTTTTTGTTTCGGCCTCACTCGGGCACCGAAACGTTGCGGTCGTGACCTTGTTCGACACCTGGCAGAAATAGAATTCTGCCGGGCGCTTTGTGCTGGAAAAAGCGCATATTGATGTGGAAAGCGTTTCACGCTACGGTGAACAGATCGAATATTGCGGCCGACTGATCATTTAACGCGAATTGCCATTCGCCTATGCAGACGTCACTTTCCGACAATTCGATATAGTTGAGATTCCTGATCGGGTGCATCGATCGGGGTCTTATTGCAGACTGCACGAGGGAACGCGCATCATGGCAACGGGCACCGTTAAGTGGTTCAATGGCCAAAAAGGTTATGGTTTTATTCAGCCGGATGAAGGTGGGGCCGACGTTTTCGTCCACATCTCTGCCGTCCAGCGTTCGGGCCTGAACGGCTTGGATGAAGGTCAGAAGGTCTCCTACGAGATCGTCAAGGACAAGCGGACTGGCAAGTCGGCAGCCGATAACCTGACGGCCAGCTAAGCCACCGATCAGGACTTAATTGTCGGGCGCGTCCGCATGCCGGGCGCGCCTTTTACTTTGCCGAGAAGTCTTCGTAACAGTCATAGTTGCGCTGCCAGGCAATCTTGCCGTCCCGGATGCCAAAGATCATGCACAGATGCGCGACCATCTTGTCGCCCACCTGCAGCCGCCCGACGGGCACCGCCATCGTCCCCTCCCAGCGCCCCTCCACGATCACGCGGTCGCCGGCCTCGATTATGTCGCCGAGCGCGTAGGTTTGCGAAGAAAGCACCTTGCGCTCCCCCGCCCGCGCCAGTCCCGCCAGGATCGCCGCATGATCATCCGTCCCTCCGGCCGGACGAATGCGGTTGGGCAGCTCTTCAAACGTCATCCCTCCGTCGATCAGCTTCTCAACCTCATCGAGATCGAAACGCTCGACGGCCGCGACGTAACGCTTAACCAGATCGATATTGCCCGACATCTCAAGACCTCCAAAATGACTGCCGAACCCGCCGAGCAGCCTCCACTAGAACATCGTTCTAGTCACAACCTAGAACGGCGTTCTAATTTGGTCTAGTCTCTTTTAATGAATGAGATTCCCGATCGCCGCCGCGCCATTCTCGATGCCGCCCTCGCCTGCTTTCTGGAGCATGGCTATCGAGCCACATCCATCGCGCAGATCCGCCAGAAGAGCGGCGCCAGCACGGGCAGCATCTACCACTTCTTTTCCGGCAAGGGCGCCATCGCCGAGGCGCTGTTCCGGCAAGCCATTGCCGGGTGGGCCGAATTCGCACCCTCCCCAACCGCCTCAGCGGAAGAGCGCATCAAGGCTTCCGTATCCGGTCTCGTCATCTGGGGTCTCGCCCATCCGGATCAATCGCGACTTCTCGACGAGTTGCGAAGCCTCGCCCCGCTTGACGATGAACTGAAAGACCTCCGCGCCTTCCTGGCCTCAGGTCATGACACGGCAGCCGCAGCCTTTGCCGAGATGCAGGCAACGGGAGCGGTGAAAAAGCTCCCCTTTCCCGTTGCCCACGCGCTCATGCTGGGCCCCGCCTACAGCTACCTTCGCAGCGCTGCGCCGACGCCGCCGGACGCAGCCCAGCGCATTGCTGCCGTCTTCGCCACGGCCGCCTGGCAATCAGTAAAAGCCTGACTTACTTGCCTTCCGGCGCCACGCGGATCAGCCGGCCGTTATCTTCGTCCGTCAGCAGATAGACCGCCCCATCGGCGCCAACCCGGACGTCGCGAATACGACCCAACTGACCTTCGAACAACCGCTCCTCGCCGGCGACAGTGTCGCCGTCCATGTCGAGCCGCACCAGCACATTGCCGCTCAACCCGCCAACCAGCAGATCGCCTTGCCAGCCCGAAATCAGGCTGCCCTCGTAAAAGTCGAGCCCCGACGGCGAGATGGACGGATCCCAATAGTAGATCGGCTGCTCCAGCCCTTCCTTCTCGGTGCCTTCGCCAATGGAAACACCTGAATAGTCGACGCCATAGGTAATGATGGGCCACCCAAAGTTGTCCCCGGCCGTCGGCATGTTCACCTCGTCGCCGCCGCGCGCGCCGTGCTCCACCGTGAACAGCCTGCCGTCCTCCGGACGAATGGTTGCGCCCTGCGGGTTACGATGGCCAATGCTCCAGAATTCCGGCGCCCAGCCTTCGGGCTTGGGATTGTCCTCCGGCACGCTGCCATCCGGCGCGATCCGAACGATACCGCCGGCCAGATCCTCCGGGTCTTGCGCCCGCTCCATGCTGCCGCGCTCTCCCAGCGTCACGAACAGATTGCCGTCGTCAGCAATGGCGATGCGCGACCCAAAGTGCCGCGTCGAATTGTCGAAATTGTTCATGCGGAAGATCACCTTCTGATCTTCCAGCCGCCCGCCGCCATTGGTCAGCACCAGCTTTGCCGCCATCACCGCCGTGCCCGTCCCCCGCTGCAAACCGGCATCCTCAGCCGGCTCGGCATAGGTCAGATAGATGCGACCGCTGGTCTCAAAATCGGGCGCCAGCGCCAGGTCGAGCAAACCGCCCTGCCCCCGCGCAACCACGTTCGGTACGCCCTCGACAGAACCGCTCACCACCCCGCTTTCGACTACCACCAGCTTCCCGCTCCGCTCGGTCACGAGAAACCGTCCATCTCCCAGAAAAGCCAGCGCCCAGGGGTGATCCAGCCCTTCGGCCAGCACCGTGGCGTGCAGTGGCCCCGCGCTACTATCCACTGTCTGGGCAAAACTCGGCACCGCCGTCGCCAGCACCAAACCCGAAACGAGAACCGGGAGAATGGAGAGAGATTTCTGCACGAAGACCTGCCTTTCCTGACTTTTGCGGACCGCACCCTTGAACAGGTGGGACAAGCGAATATCTCATTCCGAACACACCCGCTTGACCGCAACGCGTCGGGCGGGCAAGTTGGCGCCCGTCTCCCCCAAAACTTATCGTGAAGCGTTGGCCGAACGGCGTTTGGCGGAGAACATCATGCAGAGCAGCATCCGCCAGGTTGCGCTCTAACCACAACCTATCATGGCGCGCGGCGGCCTTTCCGGGGGGAAAGACCAAGGCGCGCCGGATTCATTTGCCTGAAGCCCATTGGAGGCAAGACGACATGGACAAGATCCCGATGACCGTACAGGGCCACAAGACCCTGACTGCCGAATTCGAGCACCGCACTGCCAATGAACGCCGTCGCATCATCGACGCCATTGCCGAAGCGCGCGCTCACGGTGATCTGTCTGAAAACGCTGAGTATTCTGCCGCCAAGGAACAGCAGAGCCTCAACGAGGGCCGCATCAAGGAACTCGAGACCATTCTGGCCCTCGCCGACATCATCGATGTCAGCAAGCTTTCCGGCTCGTCCGTAAAGTTCGGCGCTACGGTGACCTATCTCGACGAGGACACCGAAGAAGAAAAGACCTATCAGGTCGTGGGTGATCCGGAAGCCGACGCGTCGGCCGGCCGCATCTCCATTTCCTCGCCCATCGCCCGCGCCATGATTGGCAAGGCCGAAGGCGATTCGTTCGAAGTCGCTGCTCCGGGCGGCGCGCGCAGCTACGAGATCATCAAGATCAAGTATATCTGACGCCTAAAATTTGGGCACAGACCCAATATCCTGTGTCTTTCCGGCACAATAGCGGGCCCCGACGGGGGCCCGTTGTCATGAGTGCCTTGAAACCGATCCGCTTCGGCCCTTAATTAGGGTCCGAGGGAATTTTCCTTATTGTCGAAGAGGCGTCGCGATGCACGCGAAAGTCATCATCATTGGTTCCGGTCCGGCTGGCTATACGGCTGCCATCTATGCCGCACGCGCCATGCTCGAACCCGTGATGATTCAAGGCCTTCAGCCCGGTGGTCAGCTCACGATCACGACTGATGTCGAGAACTATCCCGGCTTTGCCGATGTCATCCAGGGCCCCTGGCTCATGGACCAGATGAAGGCCCAGGCCGAGCATGTCGGGACCAAGATGGTCAACGACATCATCACCCATGTCGATTTCGACCGCCGTCCCTTCGTGCTGACCGGCGACAGCGGCGACACCTACACTGCGGATTCGCTGATCATCGCGACGGGCGCCCAGGCCAAGTGGCTTGGCCTGCCGTCCGAACAGAAATTCCAGGGCTTTGGCGTGTCCGCCTGCGCCACCTGCGATGGCTTCTTCTATCGCGGCAAGGAAGTGCTCGTGGTCGGCGGCGGCAATACGGCCGTCGAAGAAGCCCTCTTCCTCACCAATTTCGCCGAGAAGGTGATCGTGGTGCACCGCCGCGGCGAGTTCCGCGCCGAACGCATCCTGCAGCAGCGCCTTTTCAAGCACCCCAAGGTCGAAGTGCGCTGGCACACCGAAGTCGTCGAAGTCGGCGGCTCGGCCATGCCGCCCTCGGTCAATGCGGTCACCCTCAAGGACAACTCGACGGGTCGCGTTTATGAGCAGAAGATCGACGGCGTCTTTGTCGCCATCGGCCACGCTCCGGCCACCTCGATCTTTTCGGGCAAGCTCGACATGAAGGCCGGCGGTTACCTGCAGGTCAAGCCGGGTACCACCGAAACCAATATTCCCGGCGTCTTCGCCGCCGGCGACGTCACCGACGATGTCTATCGCCAGGCGGTCACCGCCGCCGGCATGGGCTGCATGGCAGCGCTCGATGCCGAGCGTTATCTTGCCGAACACGAACTTGCCGAAGCGGCAGAATAGGCTGCGACTTTATGTTCTGTGAAAAGTGGAACATCGTCATAATGCCTGCCCGACTTTTCGCTAAGTCGGGCAGCGTCCAGCTGACTGGCTGACCATCAACGAGAAAGCGTCACAAAAATGCTCGACTGGGACAAGCTCCGGATTTTCCACACGGCCGCAGAGTCGGGCAGTTTCACGCACGCAGCCGAGAAACTCGGCATGAGCCAGTCGGCCGTCAGCCGACAGATTTCCGCCCTTGAGGACGACCTCGGGCTAAAACTCTTCATCCGCCACGCTCGCGGCCTGGTTCTCACCGAGGTCGGCGAACAGCTCTTCCGCACAGCGCACCGCATGCACTGGGAGCTGCAGCAGGTCGAAACGCAGATGTCCGAGAGCCAGGACGAACCAACTGGCCCGCTCATCGTCACGACCACCGTCGGCATCGGCTCAACCTGGCTATCCTCGCGGCTCGACGAGTTCCTCAAACTCTATCCGCTGATCCAGCTCGAAATTCGCCTCAACGACTCCGAGCTCGATCTCGCCATGCGCGAGGCCGACGTCGCCATCCGCTTGCACCGACCCAACCAGTCGGAAATGATCCAGCGAAAGCTCTTCACCGTCCACAACCACTTCTATGCCAGCAACGGCTATATCGACGAGCACGGCATGCCGCGGGCGCTCGAAGACCTCGATAATCACCGCATCATTAGCTTCGGCGAACCCGTCCCGTCCTACCTCGGCGACATCAACTTCCTCGAACGCATGGGCCGCTCGGAATCGAGCCCGCGCCGCGCCGTCCTTAAGGTCAACGCCATCTACGGCATGATGCAGGCCTGCCGCGCCGGCATCGGCATCGCCATGCTCCCCGCCTATGTGACGGAAAAGGAAGACGGCCTCACCCAGGTCCTCGCTGAAGTCGAGCTTCCAGCCTACGAAGCCTATTTCGTCTACCCACCCGCCCTGAAGAATTCGAAGCGCGTCGGTGTCTTTCGTGATTTCTTGGTCTCAAAGGCCAGAGAGTGGAGCTTCTAGAGAGCTACGCTCGAATGGCGGTCCCGCTCGAAGGCCCCCTCACCCCCTTCGGGCCGACCTCTCCCCCAAGGGAGAGGTGTCGCTCCGCGACCCCGGGCCACCTCTTCACCTCTCCCGTGGGGGGAGAGGTCGACGGCGAAGCCGGCGGGTGAGGGGGCCTTCCCCACAAACCGCGCCAGTTCGGGAAAGCACCCCATGCCCCGCATCACCACCATCGCCCTCGATGCCGATGACACGCTCTGGCAGAACGAGCAGTTCTTCCGCCTCACCGAACAGCGCTTCACTGAACTCCTAAAAGACTACACCGACGCGCCCGATCTCACCGATCGCCTCATCGCCTCGGTGACGAAGAACCTCCAGTTCTACGGCTTCGGCATGAAGGGCTTCGCCCTCTCTATGGTCGAAACCGCCCTCGAAGTCACCGATCACCGCGTCCCCGGCACCGTCATCGCCGAAATTCTCGCCGCCGGCCGCGAACTGCTCACCTACCCCATCGAAACCCTGCCCTATGTCGACCAGACCCTCGAAACCCTGCAGGATCGCTATCGCCTGATCCTCGTTACCAAGGGCGACATCTTCGATCAGGAGCGAAAGCTCGCCGCCTCCGGCCTCGCGGATTATTTCGCCGCCATCGAAATCGTCGCCGACAAGAATGCCGAAACCTACCGCCGCATCTTTGCCCGCCACACCGAAGGTCCAGAGCACACGCTCATGGCCGGCAACTCGCTGCGCTCAGACGTCCTGCCCCCGCTCGAAGCCGGTGCCTATGCCGTCTACGTCCCCCACGACCTCACCTGGTCCTACGAGCGCGCCGACGAACCCGAAAACAATCCGCGCTACGCTCGCATAGCCCATCTCGGCGAACTCGAATCGGCCATCGCCGGATTTGAAGCCGCGGTGTAGTCTCCCCTCACCTTGGTGATTGGGGGAAACATCATGAAGACTTCCGCGCTGGCGCTCGCCGCCCTCCTTCTGCTGCCCGGCACAACTTTCGGCGCCGAATCCACGCCCGAAAGTTTCGGCGCTACCTTCTGCAAGGCCAGCCTTGAAGACGATATGTCACCCGTCGAAGCCGCCCTGACGCCCGATCTCGCGAAGATCATGGCCGAGGCCGAAGCGAAGAACGCCGAAATCCAGGCGGCCGCTCCTGATGAAAAACCACCCTTGGGCGATGGCCTCCCCTGGCGTAGCTGGACCGATTACGCCGACGGCTGCGAAGTCGGCGATCTCTCCGAGGACGCAGGAAAGACCCTCGTCGAGATTCGCTACAGCTTCACCACCTCGCCCGATGCCAATTACGCCGATTACCTCGTCCTGATTCCTGCCACCACCGGCAGCGATTCCTGGCAGCTCGACGACATAAAACTCATCGACGGAATGACCCTGCGCAGCGTTTTGGCAGGTGCGTTCGACCTGTAGATCAAAAAACAGGCTGCGACAGCCCGCCGCACCGACTCATCTTCGCGTTGAAATCATTGATGATTTTCACATGACATGCGCGAACCGCATATCTGACATGTCAGACACCTGGTTGGCGAATGAGCATCGCGCCCATATATCGAGCACATCACAGCGCGAATGTTTCTCCTCCTCCCTTGCATCGCGCTGCGTTCCCTCCTACGGGCTTCGGCCCGACCCTCTAAGGCTTCGCTCTCCCCTCGGGCGAAGCCTTTTTCTTTTCCAAAAACCACCAAATCGGCGCCTTAGAAAGCCAGACCACCGGACTTTCCCGGTCCCATTCGTTTGTGGTTTTTTCAG
>NZ_JBEVLL010000110.1:0-7483 GCF_040509215.1 Devosia sp. | reverse complement strand
CAGGAGGGCTCCGGTGCGCGGCCTTTTGCTCCTCCCAAGGGGAGCGAGACGAAATCTATTAGACGCGGTTGAACGTCAGCGTCTGGCAGAAGATGCCGGCGCGGCAGCCGGTGATCTTGATGGTATCGGGCGCCGTCTGCTTCACTGTTGCAGCAGCCTTGGCGCCATCGAACACCACGGTGCCTTTCCATTCATTCGAGGCAACCTGCTGAGCCGTAACAACCTGCTTGTTCACATAGGCAAGATTATCGGGCGTACGCGACTTGCCCTGAACGTCCTTGAGGACACCGCAGAGATCCGTGCCGGTGCCGCAGAGCGAAAACTCGAAGGACGTGCCAAAACTGTCGACCCAGGCGCCATTCGGGTTGACGTTCTGGGCGGCCGCAGGAAGGGCGAGAAAGGTCAGGGCAATAGGAAGCGCGAGTGCATAACGTAGCATTGGTTCTCTCCGAAAGGATGTCCTCGCTGCAGCGCAACGCCGCGCCAGAAGCACCCTTTTGTCATGTTTGTGTAGTCACCCAACGCCGAAGCCGGCCGAAGGTTTCATGGTGAATAGACCCATAAAAATCGGCCAAACTAAGATTTTGTAAAATTTTCAATTTTCCCAGAGAATTCCTGGGAAATTACTGGTTTGCGACAGTGAGATGCCAGTTGGCTTGCCTTAGTCCGGCCCCAGATGTTGCCCGGAATTAAGAAAGTCTATCGACGGAAGGTCGCGGCTATTTCGATATGGGTCGAATAGGTGAACTGGTCGACGGCGACGAGATCGGACAGGGCGAAACCGGCCTTGACCAACAGGGCCGCGTCGCGGGCAAAGCTCTTGGGATCACAGGCGACCATGACGACATGCTTGAGCTTGGAAGCGGCAATTTCCTTGACCTGCGCTTCGGCGCCGGCGCGCGGCGGATCGAGCACCACGGCATCGTAGTTGAGCTCGAAACGGGTGAGGGGCTCGCGGAAGAGGTCGCGCGTCCTGGCGGTAACGGCCTTGAGGCCCTTGGCATAGCGGACCGCCTTGTCGAGGGCGGTGACTGCAGGCTTGTCGCTATCGGCGGCAAAGACGGTCGATTTTTCAGCGAGCCGCAGCGCGAAGGGGCCGACGCCGCAGAAGAGGTCGGCGACCGATTTGGCCTTGCCCACGGCTTCCGTCACATAATCGGCCAGCACCTGTTCGGCTTCGGCCGTCGCCTGCAAAAAGCTGCTGATGGGCAGTTCCACATCGCCCCGGCCCATGGTGATCCTCGGCATCTGGGCAAGGAACATCATCTCGCCATTGAAGGCGAGCCTGGCGAGGCGGAAGCGATTGCCGAGGGGGATGAGCCGGTCGCCCTTGAGCCCCTTCACCGCGCTTCTCACCGAAACGTCGAGGCCGGTATTGGTGGCGGTAAGGCTGACATCGCAGGGGCCGATCATGGCGCCGATGGCGCGGGCAATGTCGGCGGCGGGTTTTAGCGCCGGGACGAGGATGGGGCAGGTATCAAGATCAAGCAGGTCGTGACTGCGGAGGCGCATATAGCCGGCCGCGTCTTTTCGCGCATGGAGCGTCGCGCGGCGCCGTCCCGCCCCGCCCGCCTCGACGAACTTTTGCACCTTGGCCTCGATACCCACCTGCATCAGCGGGGTTTCAACAAGACCTGTCTTGAAGGCGCGATAGGCCTCTGGAGCCAAGTGCTGGAGCTGGCAGCCGCCGCAGGCGCCATAATGGGGGCAGAAGGGGTCTTGCCGATCGGCAGACGGCGTTAAAACCTCGACCAGGGTGCCGCGCTCGCCTTCGCGCGTCAAAACAACCTCTTCGCCGGGCAGGGCGAAGGGCACGAAAACACGCTCGCCATCAATATGGGCGACGCCCTCGCCCTTGTGGCCGAGGTACTCGATTTGGGTGGTCAGGGTCATGTCAGTCCGGGGCTTGCTGCCCCGGAACTACAGCATGTCTCCCGAAAGTGGTACCGGTTTCGGGACAAAGACATGCGTGAGGAAGAGTCTTTTAGCGGCTGTTTGCCAATGACACGTCGCCGGTCTTGGGGCGATCGAACTGGCCATGCTTGCTGAAGCGCCACAGATATTGCGGCAGGATCGTATCCATCGAGGTGGGCACGATGCCGAAAGCGGCGAGGGTGCGCTTGTCCTTGATGGCAGCATCGGAGACGACATTGTCGACGCCGAGCAGCTCGATCTGGTCCGCAGTGACCAGCGGAGCGACCGGCAGGATGGTGAAGGGCAGGGCGAAAAGCTTGGCAATGCCGGAGGGCAGCGCGACGAGCGGACGCTTGCGGCCGGTTTCGCGCAAGACGCGGGCAAGGAGATCCTTGTGCGTCTCGACGGTGGGGCCACCGAGCTCATAAACGCGGCCGGTCTTCACCTTGCCTTCGGCTGCAGCGACGATTGCTTCGGCGACGTCGCCGACATGCACAGGCTGGAAGCGCGAGGCGCCCGAGATCACCGGCATGACCGGCAGCATGCGGGCGAGGAAACCCATCTTGTTGAAGAAGCCGTCGCCATGGCCGAACATCAGCGAGGGACGGAGAATGACGGCCTGCGGATAGGCTTCGAGCACGGCCTGTTCGCCGGCGAGCTTGCTGGCGGCATATTCGCTGACTTCGGCAGCCACATCGGCGCCGAGGGCGGACAGGTGAACCAGCGCCGCAACGCCGGCGGCCTTGGCGGCACGGGCAATGGCGGCAGCGCCATCGACGTTGACGGCCGCAAAGGTCTGCTTGCCGCCTTCATAGCCGAGGCCGACGAGATTGATGACCACATCGGCGCCGGCAACAGCGCGCTGCACCGAGGCTTCATTGCGGATATTGGCTTGAACCGGCACGATCTGGCCGACGCCACCGAGCATCTTCGCATCACCCGCCAGATCGGGGCGGCGGACGGCGA
Source organism: Devosia sp. (assembly GCF_040509215.1). Taxonomy (GTDB): domain Bacteria; phylum Pseudomonadota; class Alphaproteobacteria; order Rhizobiales; family Devosiaceae; genus Devosia. The sequence goes on along the minus strand of NZ_JBEVLL010000110.1, from coordinate 4,603 downwards.
TGCGCACGCGATAACCGGCGCGGGCGAGAACCTGGGCCAGATGGGTCCCAACAAATCCCGAACCGCCAAAGACAGTGACGAGTTTGGGCGAGAAGCGATCCATTTTGGACTCCGGCAAGGCGTTTGGGCACAAAGTTTGGAATGCTTCTATCCCAGCAAAGCGGCCAATGTCGAGAAAATCGTGATAGGGCCGTGCTTGACTCCAATGAAGATATGTTCTTCTTTTGTTCCAATAAAGGAGAACGCCATGCCCGAAAAACACGATTATCAGGGCCAGTGCCATTGCGGCGCCGTGCGCTTTTCCGCCCATACCGATTTTTCGGGGCTCGGCGATTGCAACTGTTCGCGCTGCCGGCGGCTGGGCTGGGTGATGCAGTCCATGCCCGAAGCCGATTTCACCCTGATTTCGGGCGCGGATAACCTTACGACCTATCGGTTCAACACCGAAATGATCGACCATCTCTTCTGCAAGACCTGCGGCATCGAGTCCTTTGCGCGTGGTTCCGACGGCAAGGGCAACATCATGTACATGATCAATGTGAACTGCCTCGAAAACCCGCCACGGATCGAAAAGGACGCGATAAAGCATTGGGATGGGGCAAACTTCTAAAAACCGTCATAAGCCCGTTGACTTTGAAATGGCTGGGCCCTAGTTACACGCCCGTCGCCCAGATGGCGGAATTGGTAGACGCGCACGGTTCAGGTCCGTGTGCCGCAAGGCGTGAAGGTTCGAGTCCTTTTCTGGGCACCAATTTCTCGATGCGAAAAGCCCCGTGACCTCTTGGTCCGGGGCTTTCGTGTTTTTGGGCCTTTCGCGCATCCAAAGACGCCGCTGGTTCGTATCTCCCTGATCACGGGGAGATTCGCATGGTCGCGACGGGCGAGAAAATCTGGATCATCGGCGGTAGCAGCGGCATCGGCACGGCGCTGGCGAAGGCCTATGCGCAAAAGGGCGCGCGGATCGTCGTGTCCGGCCGCAAGCAGGACGCGCTCGATGCGGTGGTTGCCGAGCTTGGCGATGGGCATGCGGCGGCTGTGGCCGACGTAGTCGATCCCGCTTCGCTTGAAAGCGCGGCAGCGGCGCATGGGCCGTTTGATCGGGTCATCGTCACCGCGGCGATTTATGACCCGGGTCCGGTGCTCAAGGCCGATCAGCAAAAGGCCGAGGCTATTTTTGCGGCCAATCTGACGGGGACGTTCAATGTCGCCCGTTGTGCAGCAAAACATCTGCGGAAGGGCGGACAGTTGGCGCTGTTCGGCTCCGCTGCGGCGCTTTTTGGCCTGCCGCAGGGGCAGGTCTATTCGGCCAGCAAGGCGGGCATCGTCAATTTTGCCCAGAGCCTGCGGGTGGAACTCGCTCCAGAGGTCGATGTGCGGCTCGTGACCCCGGGCTTCGTGCGCACGCGCCTCACCGATCAGAATGATTTCGACATGCCGGCGATCCTTGAACCGGAGGACGCGGCCGCGCGCATCCTGCGTGGGCTCGATGGCAAGAGCTTTGAAGTGGCTTTCCCCCGCCGGCTGATCTGGCCGCTGCGGCTCCTGGGCATGCTGCCCTATGCGCTCTCGCTGCCGATCGCTTCAAAACTCAAGCGGTGAGGCGGGCGGCCCAATAGCCGGCCAGCGCCGCAACGCCGCTGAGGAAACCACCCCAGACCAAGTCGATGGCGCTGACTTTCCACGACCAGTCCTTCAGCGTCGCCAGATTGGTCATATCATAGGTGCCATAGGCGATGAGGCCCAGCGCGACGCCGGCAATGACGGCCCAGAGCCAGGATTGCGCTGACACCGCCGGTACGACGGCAAAGCCGACAATGCCGGCAACGTAGAAGAGATAGAAGGCCCCGGCGGCCATGAAATTGGGGCGTTCGAGGAGCAGGGTGCCGATCTCGGCCCGGTAAAAGCCGATGGCGATGACGGTGAGCCAGAGGAAATCGAGGGCGAAAAAGACCACGGCGGCGCCGGCATAGGCCGCAAGCAGCGTCAGAAGCGAAAGTCCGGCCATGGTCTTCTCCTCAGATGCCCAGGAAGGGCTGGATGATCCGCATGAGACGGCTGCGGAATTTGAGCGGTGCGTCGGTGATGGCGAGGCAGATGCAATCTTCCTCGGGATCCGCCACCGGCTGATGGGTCAGGGAGCCATCGGCATCTTCGAGATCGCCGGGGCCAAAACTGTCGACCTCGTCGTGGAAACGGCCCGTCAGCACCAGCGTCAGTTCGCGGCCGCCATGGGTGTGCTCGGGCACGGGCGTACCGGCGCCGATGCGCAGGAGCCGCACCTGCGTTTCGTTGTCATTGGTGCGAATGACGATCTGCTTGGCCGTGCCCATGCTGCGCCATTTGAGCGTGTCGAGATCGCCGCCGAGATAGGAGCGCAGCGGCTCGGGCAAGACGGCCTTGGCTGGGCGCAGGATCGGCTGGACGGGCTCTTGCGGTTCGGAAAGGAGGCGCGCCTTGAGCTGTTCCCAGGAATCCTGGGGGCCGGCTTCGGGCGTCAGCTCTTCCATCAGGGCACCGGCGGTGGCTTCGGCGACGGCAAGGGCGCGGCGGCAGTCGGGGCACATGGCAAGATGGCAGGCGACGGCCAGCGACCAGCCTTCGGCAAGATTGCCTGAAGCATAGGCGAGGAGGAGATCGTCGTTGATGTGGTGGCGGATGGTCATTTCAGATCCTCCAGCGCCGTACGCAGGCGGCCAAAGGCCAGGCGGATGCGCGACTTGACCGTGCCGATGGGCAGGCCGAGACGTTCGGCGATGGTGCTGTGGGAGGCCTCCTCGAAAAAGGAGAGTTTGATGAGTTCGACCTGCTCCCTCGGCAGGTTTTTCAGCGCCGCATGCACGGCAGCGCGGCTTTCCTTGTCTTCCATGAGCCTCGGAGCATCGGGCTCGGGATCGGCGACAAGGGCCGGGTCGTCGAGATCGAAGGCCGGCCGGCGCTGCCGCCGCCACGCGTCGATCCAGATGTTCCGGGCGATCGTATAGATCCAGGCCGAGGCATGGCCGCGCGCCGGATCGAACTGGCCGGCCTTGCGCCAGATGGCGAGCATGGTTTCCTGCATCAGGTCTTCTGAAGCCTGCGCGTCGCGCGTCATCTTCAGGAGATAGGCCCGGATGCGCGGGGAAAACTCGCGAAACAGGGCTTCGAAGGCGACCATGTCGGCCGAGGCGGCGATGGCCACCAGTTTTGTACTGAGATCGTTGGGGAGGGAGCCGTCTTGGTTTTGGTCCGTGGTCATGACCTGCCGGTTTTTGTCCTTGCGGGGCGCAGCGCGCCGCAGGCGCATCATCGCCGCGCCATCGTCGCACTTCCCGGTCAGTGGGTAAATTGCCAGTGTCATGCCGCAAACTACGGCGCCATCAAATCGGTGGATCACTGGCGAGGCAAAATTTCGCCCAACGCAAAAATATGACCCAAAGAGTGATCTAAATTGGTCCCAGACCCGTATCTGCATGAAACAGACGGGACCAAATCATGTTTCATTCCGCCGGGGCTTTTTCCGGACCGCAACCGACGCGCCAGCGGATCGCCGTTATTGGCAGCGGTGTTTCTGGGCTTTCGGCCGCCTGGCTGCTCTCCAAGTCCAATGATGTGGTGCTCTACGAGGCCGAAGACTATGTCGGCGGCCATGCCCACACGGTCGATGTTCCAGGGACGGGGCCGGTCGATACCGGTTTCATCGTCTATAATGACCGGAACTACGCCAATTTCACCGCCATGATGAAGCATCTGGAGGTCGATAGCGTTTCGACGGAAATGTCGTTTTCCGCCTCGCTCGACGAGGGCAAGTTCGAATATTGCGGCGAGGGTCTTGCCGGCATGCTGGGGCAGCGGCGCAATGCGTTCCGTCCCCGCTTCTGGGCGCTGCTGCGCGATCTGATCCGCTTTTACCGCGAAGCCCCTGCCGTGCTCGACCGACCCGATCTGCAGCGCCTGACGCTCGACGAATATCTGCGCGCCCAGCGCTATTCGCGGTCCTTCGTCGATGATCATCTCCTCCCCATGGCCGCGGCGATCTGGTCATCGTCGGCCAATGACATCCGCTCCTATCCGCTACTCGCCTTCGTGCGCTTCTTTGAAAGCCACGGATTGCTGCTACTCACAGCGCGTCCCCTCTGGCGCACCGTCAAGGGCGGCAGCCGGGTCTATGTCAACGCGCTGCTTGAACAGTTTTCCGGCGAGGTGCGGCTTTCCTCGCCCGTCGCCAAGGTGATCCGCGATGACGCCGGGGTCACGGTGCGCGACCGCAAGGGCAATGAGGATCGCTTCGACCGCATCCTGATTGCGACGCATGCCGACCAGGCGCTCGCCATGCTCGATGAACCGGCCGAGGACGAACGCAAGCTGCTCGGCGCCTTCGAATATACCAAAAACCTCGCCGTGCTGCACGCCGACACGGCCTATATGCCGCGTCGCCGTCGCATCTGGTGCTGCTGGAACTATATCTCGTCCACAGCCACCGAAGGCCCGCTCTGCGTTTCCTACTGGATGAACAAGCTTCAGCATTTGGAAGGGCGCGATCTGTTCGTGACCCTCAATCCGCCGGACAATCCGCGCGAGGAAATCGCGCGGTTCGAATATACCCACCCGCTTTTCGACGCCAAGG
>NZ_JBEVLL010000109.1:0-4168 GCF_040509215.1 Devosia sp. | reverse complement strand
GAGAAGATAGATACACTTGTTGTGGGCGGCGGGCAGGCCGGCATCGCCATGAGCGAACATCTGAGCGTGAACGGCGTGCCTCACCTCGTTCTCGAGCGGAACCGGGTCGCTGAGCGCTGGCGCTCAGCGAGATGGGACTCGCTGGTGATGAATGGTCCCGCGTGGCACGACCGCTTTCCCGGTCTCACCTTCGGCGATGTCGACAAGAGCGTTAGGCCAGACGATTTTCCACTTAAGGACACCGTTGCAGACTATCTGGTGGCTTACGCGAAGAAGATTGCGGCGCCTGTCCGGTGCGGAGTCGAGGTTTTGAAGGTCGACAGGAAGGTCGGGCAGCGCGGCTTCCGTGTTGAGACGTCTACGGGGGCGATCGAGGCCGACAGAGTCGTGGCCGCGACCGGCGCGTTCCAGCGCCCGAACGTGCCCGCCATGGTGCCCGCCGAGACAGGCGTGCTGCAGATGCACTCGACCGCATACCGCAACCCCGCGCAACTTCCCCATGGCGCAGTGCTGATCGTCGGCTCAGGCTCCTCCGGAACCCAGATCGCCGAAGAGCTTTTCGAAGTGGGACGGAAGGTCTTCCTGTCGGTGGGGCCGCACGAGCGTCCGCCGCGCGCGTACCGTGGGCGCGACTACTGCTGGTGGCTGGGCGTTCTTGGGAAGTGGGATGCGGCTGCCCGGGAGGTCGGAAAGGAGCACGTGACGATTGCAGTGAGCGGAGCGCACGGCGGGCATACGATCGATTTTCGCCTGCTGGCGACGAAGGGGATGACTCTCCTCGGCCGCACCGAGGGCTGCAGTCGCGGCGTCATGAGGTTTGCGCCGGACCTCCTCCAAAACCTCGGGAAGGGAGACGCGAATTTGCTCTCCGTGCTGGACGAAGCCGACGCCTATGTCGCACGAAATGGTCTCGAATTGCCCGAAGAGCCGCAAGCGCGCCGTACCGTGCCGGACGCGGACTGCGTGAAGAACCCCATCCTTTCGCTCGACCTCGCCGGCGCGGGCATTGCAACCATCATCTGGGCGACCGGTTTCACGACAGACTACAGCTGGCTCAACGTCGACACTTTCGACGAGAAGGGCAGGCCGAGGCATCAGCGTGGCGTCTCGGCAGAGCCGGGAATTTATTTTCTGGGGCTGCCCTGGCAATCACGGCGAGGATCGAGTTTCATCTGGGGCGTCTGGCACGATGCCAAGTATCTCGCGGACCAGATCACCATCCAGCGCAACTATATGGCCTATCACGAAGCCGCATCCCGCCGACGATGACGCGCTGCCTTCCCGGGAATGATGCAAGCTGCCCGCTGTGCGGAAAACCCTGGAATGCCGGTGCCTGCCGCCGTGCGGCTTCCTGTCTTTAACGCACGATATCATGGTGGCTCGAATGGCCCACAGACGAATTCGCAAGTTCAACACCAAGCACACATATCCCGAGCAGAGGCTCGATAATGATCTGGCCCAGGCGGTGGTGACGCAAGGGGGAAAGACCGTCTGGCTGCGCGGGCAGTGCGCCCAGAACCTCGACGACGCCGTGAGCATCGACAGTCATGATCCGGTCGAGCAGACCCACAAGGTCATGCAGAATATGCGCCAGCTCATCGAGGAAGCCGGCGGCAAGATGGAGCATCTCGTCAAGATCGTGGTGTACATCACCGATATTCGCCACCGCGAAGCCGTGTACCGCACGATGGGCGAATACATCAAAGGCGTGCATCCGGTTTCAACGGGCCTCGTGGTCCAGGCGCTGGCCCGACCCGAGTGGCTGGTCGAAATCGACGGCACGGCCGTCATTCCGGACTGAACGCCGGAGCAAACGTCGGAGCGAACGGAAACTTATTCCATGACCTTCTCGCTGGTCGCCCGCTGTCGAGAAACCGGTATGTTCGGCGTCGCGGTAGCCTCGTCGTCGCCGGCGGTCGCTGCCCGCTGTGCCTATGCCCGGGCAGGTGTCGGCGCCGTGGCCTCACAGAATGTGACGGACCCTTCGCTTGGTCCGCTCGCTCTCGACCTCATGCAGAGCGCCATGAGCGCCGAGGCTGCGATCGCGGAAATCCAGAGGTGCGGCCAGTTCATGGACTATCGGCAGTTGCTCGCGGTCGATCAGCGGGGTCAGACGGCCATTCATTCAGGACGAAATTGCCTCGGCATCTGGGCGCAAGCCCATGCCGAAGACGTCGCTTCTGGCGGCAATCTGCTGGCCAATGACCGTGTGCCGCAGGCGGTCGTAGACGGCTTTCTCGCGAGCTCCGGCCATTTGGGCGATCGTCTGATTGCCGCGATGCGCGCCGGCTTGGCTGCCGGCGGAGAAGCTGGCCCGATCCATTCGGCCGGCCTCAAGATCGTGGATCGCGTGAGCTGGCCAATCGCCGATTTGCGGTGCGATTGGACGCAGGATTGCCCGATCGAGGCGATCGCAACGCTTTGGGGCATCTATAAGCCGCAGCTGGACGCCTACGTTCAGCGCGCCCTCAACCCGGATGAAGCACCGAGCTATGGTGTCCCCGGCGACGAATGATGTCGCGCGCCATCAAACAATCAATCAAGGCGCTCAGATGCGGATGAATCGTTTTTCTTGCTTTTTTCACCCCCGCACCTCGAATTGGTAGGGGGCGGGGGGCAAAAAACTCATAACAAGATTCTTGTGCTTCAAAATCCCCTAGGTGTACGGAATCGCCGAGAGTTGATTTAAAATCAAATATTCAAGTCATCGACGATACTTGTCGGTCGTTTCGCGAATATTGCGGTGTTGAGTAGGGGGCGCGGGCAAAAAATTATAACACGATTTTTGGGCCACCCACACCCACATTCCCGGTGGGGGCCAAAAAATCAAAACAATTGCACGGGGAATCCGGACATCGACAATCACGGCGCTTTGACGATCTGCTTGCACGCGGGGGGCAATCCGGCCAGCGTCAAAACCGGTCTCGGTTTGCGCTGCCGCGGATGCAGCGTCGATTCCTTGAACCAGAAGTCAAGCTCGCTACCGCAGCCGTCGCTTGGGAGCGGCGGTGCTGGCGGCTTGCATTCCGCACTGTCTGCCGGACAGGCGATTTGGACATGAAAATGCTCGGCGTGACCATACCAGGGACGCACCTTGTAAAGCCAGGTGCGATCAGCTCCGGCCTCGCGGCACAGCGCCTTCTTGATCGCGGCATTGACTAAGATGCGGACGACCACCGGATCCTCCGCAGCCGTTCGGAGGAGCGCAGTATGTCTGTGGGTCCACACTTTCGGATCAACGTCGCGCAGATCGGGCGCGACCACATCGGTGGCCGAGCCGAACTCGCGCTCCTCGCGGCTTTGCACGTGGTCTGGCATCCGCGCAAACCAAATATCGACGTCGAGGCCGATTTGATGGCTGGTGTGCTCAGAAAGCATCGGCCCGCCGCGCGGCTGAGACATGTCGCCAACCAAAAGACCGTTCCAGCCAACCTTTGTTGCGTTCGTGGCAAACCGTTCGATGAAGCGAATGAGTTGCGGATTGCCCCAGTTGCGGTTACGCGACGGCCGCATGACTTGCCAGGTCGGCCCAGTGATCGGCAGCGACACGGCGCCGGCGAGGCAGCCGTCGAAATCGCCGCCGATCGAGCGCGGCGGTCCGGGAGACGGCGTCAATTTGCGCGCGAACAGTTCTTTGGCCGGCGTTGACAGTGCGTCCGGATTTTTCAGCGGCGGCAGGGGCCTGGGATTGAGTGAGCCGGGAAGCATCGGGTCAATCAAGTGCTTTTCCTGCGCGACGGCGGAACTCGCGGCGGCAGGGAAGAGGACGGCGAGCAGGCAAACGACAGCGCGCATCAGCAACTATACTCCCTCTGGGTCTGTAGGAAACTGGAATAGGCATTTGCGTATCTCAAGACTGACCGGCTGTGTCGGCGCCATTTAGAGAAGTCACTTAAGCTGATGAACTCGGGAACCGTCTTGGCCGGGAACGACGGATGGACCGCCAAGACGTAGCCCGTGCGGGTGATGCTCGCGACCGGTGCAATGTCACGGAGAACAACGAAATTGAGCTTGTCGTAGAGTGTGGCGTTGATCGCAGCCGGCGCATTGACCTGGAGCAGCGTATAGCCATCCGGAGGTGAGCGCACGACAGCTTCTGTGGCGATGTTGGTGCCGGCCCCCGGTCGGTTCTCGATGACGAATGGCCGGCCAAGCCGCTCCGACAGCC
>NZ_JBEVLL010000108.1:0-6430 GCF_040509215.1 Devosia sp. | reverse complement strand
AGAGTCCAGCCTAAAGCTTGTTCAGTTGCTGCCGCGCCAGCCTACCTCACGAACTCCAGCGCAAATCGCAACGCCTAAAGTTTGTTCGGCTCGCTGTGGAACGAAGCGGAGTCGTTTGGCTTAGCTAGCGCTGACATCATGGAGGTCATTGTGAAGATTCGGGCAGGCTACGACATCGCATTTCATTGTCCCCAAGAAGTCCCAATAGTGTTGATCCTCACCACGCACCCGTCACGGGATGAGGACATCGCCACGGACCAATCAATGTCGTTTTCCGCGGGCGTCGATGCACGAGACTATTTTGATCCCTTTGGCAATATCTGCACCCGATTGGTCGCGCCAAAAGGTCTTCTCGAGGTTCGGACTGAGTTTGTTGTCAATGACACCGGTCGGCCGGACGAAGTCCGCCCCACCGCCAAGCAATGGGACGTCGGCGCTCTACCCAGCGAGGCGCTGCCTTTTCTTCTGGCAAGCCGCTATTGCGACACGGAAAAGCTTTCAAACCTCGCGTGGTCGTTGTTCGGTGGGATAGAGGGCGGCTGGCAGCGGGCTCAGGCCATCTGCGACTACGCTCACGAGCGTATTGAGTTCGGCTATCATCATGCCCGCGCAGACCGAACAGCATCCGAGGGGCATGAGGAACGCCGCGGCGTATGCCGGGATTTCGCTCACCTTGCGGTCACCCTTTCGCGTTGTATGAACATCCCGGCGCGATATTGCACCGGTTACCTCGGTGATATCGGCGTGCCGGCCGATCCGGCTCCCATGGATTTCAGCGCTTGGTACGAGGTGTTCCTCGACGGCCGGTGGTTCACTTTGGACGCCAGACACAATCATCCCCGGATCGGCCGCATTTTAATCGCTCGCGGGCGCGATGCTGCCGATGTTGCTATCTCCACCGCCTTCGGGCCTGCAAACCTAGTGCGATTTACTGTGGTCACCGAGGAACTGAAGGATCGGCAGGCAGAGCCACTACGAGTCGCGGCTTGACGAACGGGAGGGGCCGGCAGCCGGTTCGCCTTATCAGGCTAAGCGGTCCGCGTATCCGGACAATGCAAATGCGACTTCCGGACGGCGGCGCTCTGCTGAAAAAGCAGGCGCTCATGATTAGCTAGTCCTGGCTACGATAGAGCCGAGCTCGCATTCGCAGGCCCGGTAAAAATAAAAACTTTGATAGGCCCAACTCGCTGCAAGGGGCTTCAATGGTGCCTCAGGTTCGAAGTGATCTCGACGTCACCCATCGACACCCGGCCTCATACTACTGTGTCCCCAATGCGCGCGGCGGACCGAGCATTTTTCCTTGTGGCGTATCGCCCCGTCCTCAGCACAGAACTTTCAGTGTTCCTGCGGTCTATTGCTTGGTATGGCGTCTACTGATGCGGCCGTCGCGCTCACACCTTCCAAGGCGTAGCTGCTTGCGCCGCCGATTGCTCGCCAGATCTTCACCAGAATGGTCGTTAGGGACGGGTTGGAGCGTCAGCTGTTCAGCTTGGATTTGATCGTCTCTTCATCTCACCGCCATTTGGAAATTTTATTCCAATCGCGCGCCCGCGCCGCAAGATAGCATCGCTGGCGCATTTCACCGCTTCGCGTTTTTTCTTCCAACCGCTGCGGTTGCACGTTCCATGAGCTAAAATTTCCATGTGATGCCCACCAGTGCATCGATCGAATCTCGACTCAAAACTGCGCCCACATTCCATACGCTAATGCCCGTTCAACTGTTTCAACCTCGCAACCAGCGTGACGATCTGCTCCTGAGCTTCATAGAACTGGCTCCATTTATGCCGCGATCGAATATTGACCGTGCTGGGGGCCGCTTTGCCACGCGGTTTAGCCGCTCGTATTCGTCAGGCGTCGCGCGGCAGGAGAATCCGGCGACGTGCACCAGTTCGCGCGCCGTCAAAAGCTACCGCATTGACAGCGATATGCCGAGTGTCGCGGCCTTGGCCGTAACGGCACCCGGCGTCCGCTTGAGAGACTTCGCGATCTTCAAGCGTCCGGCCTTCTGCTTCGCCATTGTCTTAAGTGTCTTGAGATCGTCCTTCGACCACAACACGCGCTTACTCGTCTTCTTCGGCATCTTCGCTCCACTCAGTGAAGCGCGCCTTCTACGTATTGACGTGAGTCACGTCAAGGAACGTTGACCGGGGGCATCGCGGCCGTTTGATAAACTTTCACCGACGGTCTCGTGATCGAGGAAACCGCGACGACGAGCACGCCCACGGCTAGGGTCTGGAAGCTCGCTCCTAACGCGTGCTAGCTTGCAGAGGTTCGGCGCCTCCTCACCCACGCTCGCGCCGTACACGCCCCGTAACAACGGGGCATTTTAAGGTGCACCATGGCCGGCAAGGTTTGCATATTTCTCACGAGCATGAGCACGGCAGACACGCGGCGAGTTAACACACCGCCGCCGAGATCGAGGACAACTATGCCCTCAGGATCGCGGACACCGCCACTGTCATTCTGGAGCCGGAGATTGGGTTGTCATTGTGCTTCCCGGCTATCGGGAAACCGGATGATCGTTTCGTTGAGAGTGGACTAGGGCATCTCCGTCAGCCCCCCCCCGAACTGGCGAGGAAGTTTGTTCAATCGGTTGCGGCATCCCGACGTCGTGTGTATGCAAACGATATTAGGATTCGCGATATGTCATATTTTATTTGTGCCCGCGACGGTGCGGGACAGTTGGTTCTGAAAAGAGACACCCGGGAGGCTGCCGAGAAGATGGCCGCCGAGCTTTGGGATATGGGCTGCTTCCAGGTCGAGATAGTCGAGAAAGCTGAGAAGAAGGCTGCCTAATCGTACCGCCGAGGCGCCATCGAGCGCCCGAGCTACCCGTTGGCTGGGCTTGTTTTGAGCTCCGAACAGGCACGGGCTACACTAGGCACGTTTATTTGGGCCGCGGCCCGGCGGCCCATGGACGACTGCTGAAGCTGTCCGTTATGCTGGCGAACCGATAATCCCTTTGCACAGCTATCGGTTCTGAAAAGCCCCGCTTGCTTCCCCGCGCGGGGCTTTTCTTTTGAACCATATCGGCTCTGAAACGACTACTGGAGTGCGAGCCCGAGGCGTCCCACCTCGGTCCTCCCCCCCCAAAACCCCGTCTCTGCCCGAGGCGGGGTTTTTTCGTTGAGATCCGGCACCAATCTGGACGGTCGGCGAAAGCCTCTATGCAGGGTTCAGATAACAGCTTGCCGTCAGGCACGTTGCCGCGCCCAACGCAAATTCTGACCGGCCTGCCCGTTCGGTCTCAGCCGACCCTGAGATTCTCGGCCGACATCTTCCCGCGGTTTTCCTTCTCTTCGTAGCTGACCCTGGCGCCTTCGTTTAGTGAGGTCAGGCCGGCGCGTTCAACCGCCGAGATGTGTACGAATATGTCCTTGCCGCCGTTCTCCGGCTGAATGAACCCGTATCCCTTGGTCGGGTTGAACCACTTCACGGTACCGATCGCCACGTCACGCTCTCCTTGGAGTTTGGAAAAGGTGGGTAGCCTACGGCGGCAGGCCGGCGGCGCGCAAGCGGCTCGATGGCTATGGACGTGGTGGCTCGGGCTGCCTCGCTGGCTCTTTGAGCCTTCGAGCCGGGTCGGCTCTGGCGACCGGGCCGGCTCGCCCGGCCGGTTCAAGCGAGTGCCCCACGCGGCGTGATCGGCGCTACAGCGAAAGCCCCGCAATGCCTGCCCTGCCCGATCTTGGAAGCTATTTATCGTCATACCTGCGCTACGGCTCCGAGGTCGACTTCCTCTTGCCGGTCTTCTGCTTGAGGAAGTTGACGCCCAACTGCTCGCCGTTGACCCACGCCAATTCGCAGCGCCGATAGGCCAGCCCAGTTGAAGAAAGCAGAAGGAAAAATTCCTTCAGGCTGAGCCCCTCGATCGAGCTGTCGACCATAAGCCGGGCGCCGGTCTCAGAAACGTCCTTCAGCGTGCAACCGCGCCGCCAGGTGCCGTCGATTGCCATCATGTGAGCCGGGAAGCCGCGGTCAAACTCGACGCGGTGGGAATGCCTTTGCTCTGCTTTGCTCGACGCCACGATGAACCGCCTCATGGGAGAAGAACGGAAGCCCACGGGGTCAGGGGCCCGTGGGCTTCGTTACGCAGTACGCGGGCGCTCTCAAGCTCCCGACACTCAAGGTGAGGCTGAGTGGTTAACAAAGCATGCGATATCGACAGAGCGCGAATTATCGCGAACTCTTCGTCGAAGCCTAGTGTGCTAGTCTGAACAATTGGAACGCGCGAGGGGCAGTAGCGCACGACATCTGGACCGTTTACAGAAGTGAACAGCGGCTACGCGCCGCCCTGCCAGGAAACCGTGAGACGCCGCTTGAAGATGACTGCCCACCGTCCGTACTCCGACCCCGACGCCGCCGCAAAACGCCTGCTCGAAATCGCCAAGGAAGTCTCGCCCGTTCACGACGGGCGGATTTATATTGAACTAATCAACGGCCCCTTCCTGTTCCGCGACCGCGGGTCAGCGGCGGAGTATGGATCCGGGCTGAGGCTGCTGATCGAGCGCAAGCAGCTAGAGATGCATGAGAGCGGAACTTACGTCCGGATCCGGGATGAATGGCCTCTCCTCGAGGTGCAGGACGCGCCGCCGACCTAACACGCCCCGAATTCGCATCGCTCACCCACTACCTATTACGTTTTCTGAGAACGGCTATTGCCCTGGTCAACCCATTTCGATGATCCGATAGACCTGCCCGACGGCAGCCGTCTGTCCACCCTTAGGGATGCTGCGGATCACATCATGCAATTGTCGCCCGCCGATCACTCGGTAGCGGAGTGGCAGGTGGCAATGGAGGCGCTAATCCTGATCGCGGAGACCGGCGGCCCGACGATGCTGGCGCGCATCAGCGTCATAAGGGCGCTGAACCGGCACGTCGCGATAGTCTACAATCCCGATTTGAAGATGCCGCACTGGGGCAAGCGCAGGCTCAGGCGCGATCAGTAGAAGCGATCAGCTTCTTGGCGATCATCCGTCATTGCCAGCGGCAGAGTTGGTCAACGATTGCCCGGTCGCACAGCGAGACCGGGTGCTACGAATGCCGCTCAATCGGACGTCATACGCGCCGATGACGCAGAGTGTAATTCGATGCCTCAAGGATAGGATTCCCTCAGCGCCGCCGCATTGGCGCTCAGCCGGCGCGGCCACCCGGACCATGCCAGCCCCGACGGGGTCGCCGGCCTTCGCTCCTTCGAGCACCGTCGGGTGGCGAAGCCGAGCCGAAACCAATCAACGTTTTGACGAAGTCGAGCTGAAGCAATTCGGGAGCAGCATCTCCTCGCCGGGTTTAGAGGGGAACACAAATGACCATTCTCAAATCAATTGCAGTTGGCTCTTTCGGCACCGGATCGATCAGCGCACTACTGTCCAGCGACATGGGGCCAGACGTCGCCTTGGCCGTATTGAGCATGTTTTTCTGAGATTGAGGCTAGGAGCGGCCAAGAATTACATTGGCCGCTCGGGATTGGCTCAGTCTAACATTTGCCCTAGGGTTCCCTTGCCGATCAGTACTCGATCGGCATCCGGTATGGTGGAGCAGGCAGCCGAGCTTCGCTCGCGGTCTTATCGGCGACCGCGGGCACAAATTCTGCGGCATCCTCAGAAATCACCTGATGCAGCCGCAAGGGCGTGAGCTGGTGAACACGGTTGGCTTGATCCCAGGACAACTCGATCCGCCGGCCTTCGTCGGGCGACTCGTACGACATGGGTCTGCCTTGATGAGTGCGGTCGACCACGATCGTGAGCTGGGCCTGGCGCATAACCCTCAGCTCTCGCTGAAGATCGCTGACAAGCCTTTGGAACTTGCAGGCAGCTTCTGGTGTGATGCTCTCGATGAGAGTGGTGAACTCAACGGCTACGAGCTTATCAACGGCCGCCGCGATCTCATCTTCAAATCTGCTCATCCCAGAACTCCGCATTTGCGCGGCGTCCGCCTGTTTAGCGGGCCATGCTGACAAGCTACATTGACGTTGCCCCGATATCGATATGCTCGTTACCGGCGTTTCGTTTTGTCCTGAGGAATTCGTGTGCAGACCAGGCCAAAGGGAGCACTGACCAGCCTGCAGCGGTTCTGCCCTTTACCATTGCTATCGGTAGCGATTGCCCGCCGATGCCGCGGTGGGCAGAATCAGCAGATGACGAACACGTCCCGAGAATACCTCTTCAGCGCCTCCGTCTGGGCTCAGGCCGAATGAGCGGCCGCGGCGCGGAAGGATGCCGTCCGTTTGGCCTGCGAGGCTTGGAACGCGCGCATGCTTGGCTTTAGTGGACCGGCGCCGCCCTCGCCGGCAATCGGCGACGCGCTTAACGCCGGTTACGGCTATCTCGAGGTTAAATGCTTGGGGGTGCAACACGCATCAAACCGTAGCCCTTGACATCATTCGCCGCGCAAAGACGACGCCGGTTCATGAGCTGGAGCGATACATGCG
>NZ_JBEVLL010000107.1:0-19316 GCF_040509215.1 Devosia sp. | reverse complement strand
GGAAATCGGGCTCGGTCACTACCTGACCGTTGCAGCCATCCTGTTCACGCTTGGCGTGTTCGGCATCTTTCTCAACCGCAAGAACGTCATCGTCATCCTGATGTCGGTGGAATTGATCCTGCTTGCGGTCAATTTGAACTTCGTGGCCTTCAGCGCCCACCTGCAGGATTTGCAGGGGCAGGTCTTCGCGCTGATGATCCTCACCGTGGCTGCCGCTGAAGCTGCCATCGGTCTGGCCATTCTGGTCATTTTCTATCGCAACCGCGGGTCGATCGCGGTTGAAGACGCCAATCTGATGAAGGGCTAAGAGCACCGCTATGATCATTCAGGCGATTGTTTTCCTGCCCCTCGTCGGGGCGCTTATTGCCGGCTTTTTGGGCCGGTCCATCGGCCACAGGCCAAGCGAGTTCATCACTACCGGCCTGCTGCTCATCGCAGCGGTGCTGAGCTGGATCGTCTTCATTCCCGTCGCCTTTGGTGATGGCCTTGTCGGCGCCGTGGGCGATGGCCATGCGGCCGTGCTCAAGGTCGAAGTCATGCGCTGGATCCAGGTCGGCGACATGGACCTGCGCTGGACCCTGCGCGTCGATACGCTCACCGCCATCATGCTGGTGGTCGTGAACACGGTTTCGGCCCTCGTTCACCTCTATTCCATCGGCTACATGAGCGAAGATCCGCATCGTTCGCGCTTCTTCGCCTATCTCTCGCTCTTCACCTTCGCCATGCTCATGCTGGTGACCGCCGACAACTTCCTGCAGATGTTCTTCGGCTGGGAAGGTGTGGGTCTGGCGTCCTATCTGCTGATCGGCTTCTGGTATACCAAGCCCTCGGCTACCGCCGCCGCCATGAAGGCCTTCATCGTCAACCGCGTTGGTGACTTCGGCTTTGCGCTCGGCATCTTCGGCGCCTTCCTCGTACTCGGTCACATCGATTTCGACGGCGCCTTCCACGCTGCCGACGAATTCTCGACCACTGGCCTGCCGGTCATTCAGTTCCTCTCCTGGAACATCGATGCAATGACCGTCATCTGCCTGCTGCTCTTCATGGGCGCCATGGGCAAGTCGGCGCAGTTCCTGCTGCACACCTGGCTTCCGGACGCCATGGAAGGCCCGACCCCGGTGTCGGCGCTCATCCATGCCGCAACCATGGTCACCGCCGGCGTCTTCATGGTCGCCCGCCTGTCGCCGCTGTTCGAGCTGTCCCAGTTCGCGCTGACCGTCGTCATCATCATCGGCGCCATCACGGCCTTCTTCGCCGCCACCGTCGGTCTCGTCCAGAACGACATCAAGCGCGTCATCGCCTACTCGACCTGTTCGCAGCTCGGCTACATGTTCGTCGCGCTTGGGGCAGGGGCCTATTCGGCTGGTGTCTTCCACCTCTTCACCCACGCCTTCTTCAAGGCTCTGTTGTTCCTGGGCGCGGGCTCGGTCATCCATGCCATGCACCACGAGCAGGATATGCGGAACATGGGGGGCCTTCGTAAGAAGATCCCGATCACCTATGCAATGATGATGATCGGTACCCTCGCTCTCACCGGCGTCGGCATCCCGGGCACCAATTTCGGTTTCGCCGGTTTCTTCTCCAAGGACTCGATCATTGAATCGGCCTATGCGGTCGGTGGCAATGTCGGCAGCTTCGCCTTCTGGCTCCTGGTGATCGCGGCTCTCTTCACGAGCTTCTATTCCTGGCGCCTGGTACACCTGACCTTCCACGGCTCGCCGCGCGATGCGCAGCACGGCCATGGTCACCATGTCGACGCGCATGATGGCGACAGCCATGATGAGCCGCTGGCTGACGACCACGCTCACGCCGCCCATGCCCACGACGATCACGGCCACGGCCATCACGGCTCGGCCTACGACAACGCCCATGAATCGCCCAACGTCATGCTGGTGCCGCTTTATGTGCTGGCTGTCGGTGCGGTGCTTGCCGGTGTTGTCTTCTACGGCATGTTCTTCCACGAGGTCGAACACATCGAGCACTTCTTCGCCGGTTCGATCTTCGTCGACCACGAGATCATCGAAGCTGCACACCACGTACCGCTTTGGGTGAAGTGGAGCGCCACGGTGTCCATGATCATCGGCTTCGTCGCCGCCTGGTACATGTACATCAAGCGTCCGGATATCCCGGGCAAGCTGGCAGCCACCAATCCGGGGCTCTACCAGTTCCTCTTGAACAAGTGGTACTTCGACGAACTGTACAACACGATCTTCGTGCGCCCCGCGCTCTGGATCGGCCGCGCCATCTGGCATGGTTTCGATGACTGGCTGGTCGACGGCAAGATCGCCGAGGGCCTCGGCCGTCGCGTTCAGAACGTCACCTCCTGGGTCGTCAAGCTCCAGTCCGGCTACCTCTATCACTATGCCTTCGCCATGCTGATCGGCATTGCGGCGCTGCTGACCTGGGCCATCGCGGCCGGGGGACTGATCTGATGACCTTCGAGAACTCTATCCTCACTATCGTGACCTTCCTGCCGCTCCTCGGCGCGGCACTGGTTCTGGTCACGCCAAAGACGGCGGTAAACGCCATCCGCTGGACGGCCCTGGTGACGACCCTCGTCACCTTCGCCCTCTCGCTCTGGATCTGGGCGGCATTCGACGCCTCCAATACGGGCTTCCAGTTCGTGGTCAACTATCCCTGGCTGGGCGACAGCATCGGCTATCGCGTCGGCGTCGACGGCATTTCCGTGCTCTTCGTGGTGCTCTCGGCTCTCCTGATGCCGTTCTGTATCCTCGCGAGCTGGGAAGCCATCGACAAGCGCGTCAAGGAATACATGCTGGTCTTCCTCATCCTGGAAGTCCTCATGATCGGCGTGTTCACCACGCTCGATCTCGCCATGTTCTATGTCTTCTTCGAAGGCACCCTGCTGCCGATGTTCCTCATCATCGGTATCTGGGGCGGCAAGCGCCGCATCCAGGCGAGCTACAAGTTCTTCTTCTACACCTTCATCGGCTCCGTCCTGATGCTCCTGGCCATCATGGCCATGTACTGGAACGCCGGCACCACCGACATTTCGCGCCTGCTGACCCACCAGTTCCCGGAAAGCATGCAGATCTGGCTCTGGCTGGCCTTCTTCGCCTCGCTGGCGGTGAAGATGCCGATGTGGCCGTTCCACCGCTGGCTGCCTGAAGCCCATGTGGAAGCCCCGACTGCCGGCTCCGTCATTCTGGCGGCAATCCTGCTAAAGCTTGGCGGCTATGGCTTCCTGCGCTTCAGCCTGCCCATGTTCCCCGATGCCTCGGCCCAGCTCTCGAACTTCGTGTTCGTGCTCTCGGTCGCCGCCATCATCATCACTTCGCTGGTCGCCCTCGTTCAGACCGACATCAAGAAGCTCATCGCTTACTCGTCGGTCGCTCACATGGGCTTTGTCACCATGGGTATCTTCGCGGGCAATGCCCTCGGCATCCAGGGCGCCATGTTCCAGATGCTCTCGCATGGTCTGGTCTCCGGCGCGCTCTTCCTTGCCGTCGGCGTCATCTACGACCGCATGCACACCCGCGACATCGAAGCCTATGGTGGCCTTGTCGAGCGTATGCCGCGCTATGCCTTCGCCTTCATGGTCTTCACCATGGCCAACGTTGGCCTTCCGGGCACGTCGGGCTTCGTCGGTGAATTCCTCACCATGCTCGGCGTCTTCCAGGTCAATACCTGGGTTGCGTTCGGCGCTGCCTTCGGCGTGATCTTCTCGGCCGGCTATGCCCTCTGGCTCTATCGCCGCGTCGTCTTCGGTGCGCTCACCAAGGACAGCCTGAAGGGCATTCTCGATCTTGATCTGCGCGAAAAGATCATTCTCTACCCGCTGATCGTCCTGATCATCGTCTTCGGCTTCTATCCGTCGCCGATCCTCGATACGACGGCCGCTTCGGTCAACAATCTGGTGTCGCACTACGCCACCTCGATTGGCCTCGATCCCGCCGTTTCCCTTGCCGACGCAAGGGCACCCCTCGAATACGCCGCGCCCACGGGCGAGGCCGCGCCGGCCGCAGAACATGCGGCCGAGCCTGCTGCGCACTAGGAGAGCACCGTGAACTCTGACGTTATTGATTTCGCGAGCGTTGCGCCTGCTTATCCCGAACTGCTGATGGCAGTCGGCGCCCTGGTCCTTGTGATCCTGGGCGTCGCCATCAACAAGGAGAAGTCGGTCCTCATCTCCTGGCTCGCTGTCCTGCTCATGGCCGCTGCTGGCCTGATGCTCATCCTGAACCCTGCCGATGGCGTGCTGTTCAACGGTGTCTTCATCGCCGACGCCTTCGGCCGCTATATGAAGCTGCTGGTTCTCGGCGGTGCCGCGCTCTCGTTGATCCTCGCCATGCCCAATTCCGAGGCAAACGGGGTCCACAAGTTCGAATATTCGATCCTGGCGGTCCTTGCGACACTGGGCATGATGATCATGGTGTCGGCAAACGACCTCATGAGCCTCTATATCGGTCTTGAACTGCAGTCCCTGGCGCTCTACGTCATGGCCGCCATCAAGCGCGACGACAAGCGTGCCTCTGAAGCAGGCCTGAAGTATTTCGTCCTCGGTGCGCTCTCCTCAGGCATGCTGCTCTACGGCGCCTCGCTGGTCTATGGCTTCACCGGCCATACCAACCTCACCGAGATCGTCGGCGCCATCGCCATGGAAGGCCGTTCCATCGGCCTCGTCTTCGGCATGGTGTTCCTGCTTGCTGGCGTCGCCTTCAAGATTTCGGCCGTGCCGTTCCACATGTGGACGCCGGACGTTTATGAAGGCGCCCCGACGCCCGTGACGGCCTTCTTCGCCATGGCTCCCAAGGTGGCCGCCATGTCGCTGATGATCCGTCTGGTCATGGATACCTTCCAGCCGATCTCCCACGATTGGCAGCAGGTCGTGATCTTCCTCTCGATCGCCTCCATGGTCCTCGCCGCCTTCGCGGCGATTGGCCAGAAGTCGATCAAGCGACTGATCGCGTACTCCTCCATCGGCCACGTCGGCTTTGCCCTCGTCGGCCTCTCCTCGGGCACCCAGGTCGGTGTCGAAGGCGTCGCGATCTACATGGCGATCTACGTCACCATGACCGCCGGCCTCTTCGCCTGCATCCTGTCGCTGCGCACCGAAGAAGGTTACGTCGAGAACATCGAAGACCTCGCTGGCGCCGCCCAGACGCGTCCCTTCGTTGCCGCCGTCATGGCCATCCTGATGTTCTCGCTGATCGGCATGCCGCCGCTCGCCGGGTTCTTCGCCAAGTGGCACGTCTTCCTCGCCGCCATCGAAGCCAACCTCTATGTCCTCTCGGTCATCGGTGTCCTGGCTTCGGCCGTGAGCGCGTACTACTACCTGCGCGTCGTCAAGACGATGTACTTCGACGAACCGAAATCGACCTTCATCGCTGTTCCGAATGAGCTCAACATCATTCTCGCAGTCAGTGTCTTTTTGGTCGTCACGTACTACTTCAGCGTTGGCAGTGTGCTAACCAATTGGGCACACATTGCCGCGGGAAGCCTCTTCTAGGTGGCCGAGTTTTCACTCGGCCCAACGGCCCGGTCGGCCGGTTATCGGCTGGCCGGGTTCGATGAAATAGGGTCCACCAATTCAGAAGCGCTCGCGGCCGCCGCCGCGGGCGATCAAGGCGGCATCTGGTTCGCCGCTCTCAAGCAGACCGCCGGCCGTGGCCGTCGCGGACGCGCCTGGGAAAGCCCTTCCGGCAACCTTGCCGCCAGCCTCCTCATTGTCCCCGATGCAGATGCCAACGTCTTGGCAACACTGGGCTTTGTCGCTGGCGTCGCCATGCAGAACGCGTTCGCGCGTATCCTGCCTCAGGGTGCCGTCCGCATCGGCATCGATGGCGCCGACGCCATGAATGGCTCCGGCCGCGTCGCGCTGAAATGGCCCAACGACGTCCTGGCCGATGGCGCAAAGGTCGCCGGCATCCTGCTTGAAATGGGCAAAGCCGCCGACGGCCGCCACGCAATCGTCATCGGCATCGGTGTCAATGTCATTGCAGCCCCCACCGGTTTGCCCTATCCCGCTACCAGCCTTAGGGATCTTGGCTACGAGCGCAGCGCCGAAGACGTTTTCGAAGCGCTCTCCGAAGCTTGGGTCGATGCCTTCTCCCTCTGGAACGAAGGCACTGGAATCACTGAGATTTTGAACCAGTGGCGCGGTTCGGCCGCGGGCATCGGCGCCCCGGTCGCTGTCTCGCAGGACGGTGTCGTCCGGCGAGGAATTTTTGAAACCATCGACTCGTCCGGTCGACTGGTCATGCGCGACGACGATGGCGCGCGGATCGTGATCACGGCCGGCGATGTGCATTTTGGGGCAACGGCCAGCGCCCGAAGCTGACCACAACATCTGCGCGACGACCAGCGACCAAAGATCGCCAGGCGCCGCGCGCAAAAAGGAAAAAGAAAACCCATGGCTAAGAACCAAAGGGATGAACTCGTCTTTGTGCCCCTCGGGGGCGTCGGCGAGATCGGCATGAATATGGGCGCCTACGGCTTTGGCCCCGAAAAATCTCGCAAGTGGATCGTCGTCGATTGCGGCGTCAGCTTCGGCGGACCGGACCTGCCGGGCATCGAACTCATCATGGCAAACCCCGAATTTCTCGAGGAAAATGCCGATGACGTCCTCGCCCTGATCCTCACTCACAGCCACGAAGACCACTACGGCGCCGTGCTCGATCTCTGGCCTGTCTTTGACAAGCCAGTCTACGCGACCCCGTTCACCGCTGCCATGCTGGCCGCCAAGCGGGCAGGGGATGGCATCGTCGAAAACGTCGATGTTCGCATCATGCGCACCGGCAAGCCCTTCGACATTGGCCCCTTCAAGATCGAAGCGATCAACGTCGCCCACTCGATCCCCGAATCCAACAGCCTGCTCATCACGACCCCCGTTGGGCGCGTGCTGCATACCGGCGACTGGAAGCTCGATCCGACGCCCGTCGTCAGCGCCCCGACCGATGTCGAGCGCTTCAAGGCCATCGGCACCGAGTCCGACCTGCCGCTGGCGTTGATCTGCGATTCCACCAATGCCCTCAAGGACGGCGAAAGCCCGAGCGAAGCCGAAATCGGCGCCACGCTCGCGGCCCTCATCGCCGAGGCCCCCAATCGTGTCGCCGTCACCACCTTCGCTTCGAACGTCGGTCGCGTCGTCTCCATCGTCCGCGCCGCCCACCAGGCCGGCCGCCAGGTCGTCCTTTCCGGCCGCTCGCTGCACCGCATCATGGGCATCGCCAAGGAACTCGGCATGCTCGAAGGCCTGCCGACCCTCCACGACCAGGATGCCTACAAGACCATAGCCCGCGACAAGTGCGTGCTGATCTGCACCGGCAGCCAGGGCGAAGCCCGAGCCGCCATAGCCCGCATTGCGCGCGGCGAGCACCCGGTCATCGATCTCAATGCCGGCGACCGCATGATCTTTTCGTCCTGGGCCATTCCGGGCAACGAGCGCGAAGTCATCGACATCCAGAACCTGCTCATCGATAAGGGCATCGAGGTCATCACCCAGAACGATGCGCTCGTTCACGTTACCGGCCACCCGCGCCGCGACGAACTGCGCCGCCTCTATTCCTGGGTCAAGCCTCAGGTCCTCGTGCCTGTGCACGGCGAAGCCACGCACCTTGCCGCCCACGCCAAACTCGGCCGCGAAGAAGGCATTCCCAATGTCTGCGAAGCGCGCAACGGCGACATGGTCCGGCTCTTCCCTGAGCCCATGGCCTATCCGGCAGAAGTCCGCACCGGCGAGCTTTATCTCGATGGCCTCGTGCTCTGCACACCCGAGGAGTCAGGTGTAAAGGGACGCCGTCGCCTCTCGTTCGGTGGCATGATCATCGTCAGCCTCGCAGTCAATTCCAGCGGACACGTGGTGTCTGGTCCCGACTATGTCGTCGAGGGCCTGCCGGAAACCGAGGACGAGTCGCTGGTCGAGCTGGTCGAAGACACTGTCACGAATACCATCAAGAGCCTGCCGCCCAAGCGTCGCTCGGATCCGGAAGTGTTCAGCTCGGCGCTCTTCAAGTCGATCCGCAACGAAGTGAACGGGTTCTGGGGCCGCAAGCCTAACGTCAACGTCTTCGTGCACAGGGTCTGACGCCATGCAGTGGGGATCGATCGCCGCGGTCTTTTTCGTCGTCTGGTGGCTCTGCTTCGTCGCAGTGCTGCCGATCGGCGCCAAAAGCCATCATGAGACCGGCGAAGCGCTGGTGCGTGGCGCCGATCCCGGCTCACCAGTCGCCCCGCGCATGGGGCGCAAACTGCTTGTCGCCACGGGCCTCGCCATATTCTTCACGGCCCTGCTGCTCTGGGTGCTCACCAACGAAACGCTGATGGCCTACTGGAATCGGTAGGTCATTTCTCACCTCGCAGAGGGCGTGACTTTTGAACTATAGTGCTGACAACGCTCTTATTTTGGGCACTTTCTGACGAGACGCTGCAATCCTACTGGAAGCGCTGGCCATGCGGCCGGCACGGCGAAGGACGCAGCATGAAGAAGTCACTCATCATCCCCCTTGCAATGCTACTGGCCGTTACCCCGGCCTTCGCGCGCTGGGAGCTGGATGATGATTCCGATGATCAGGGCTTCTTGTTCATCGCTTCCCAGATCGACACCACCGACACCGTCGAAATTCAGGTCGCCTGCGACGAATTCATGGCGGGCGATATCCTGTTCTCGATCTTTACCGGCGTCGATCCCGGCAAGAGCAAGGATTCATCGCCGCCGGTTCCCGTGACGGTCGCTTTCGGCTCCGTGGTCCACGCAGATCTCGACGGTACTGTGGTCGATATCGAAGGCGAACGCATTCTCGACATCTCCGAGGCGGACGAGCCGGCTGTGCGCCAGATTGCCGAGGCAATCCGCAAGGGCAAGGAAATGACCGTGTCTTATCTCGATGTAAGCTGGACCGTGCCGCCGGACGCTGCGACCGAAGCGCTCCCTGGCATTTTCGACCGTTGCCCCTAGGGCCGGAACGTCTCGATTATCGCGCCTTTTTCGTCGGCCCGACGGCATGGGCGTGCGCCATTTCAAGCGCCGCGGCGACATCCTCTTCCGTCGCCTTCGCCAGCCAAATCGTCGTCCAGCCCTGACGCCCCCAGCCATTGTCGATGGCCTTGAACACTTCGGGAGCGAGCTGGCACTTGAATTCCTGCTCGTCCGGCGTGAATTTCAGGTTTGCGCTCAATCCATCGGCCGCAAGCGTCGCAAACGTGCGTTTTACCTTGAACGCCGTGCGGTCAAAATGCGGGCCGCTCGTTGCGTCCGGCAGGGCTAGGGCAATTCGTGCGAAACTTTCAGAGTCAGCCATTAAGTCTTGATTCCGAAATAAAAAAGCAGGGCACAAAGGCCCTGCTTTATAGTTGAATCGACAATACGTTGGTCTTAGGCTCGCTCTACAGCGTGCGGCCAACGCTCCTCCCTTGACGTTGTCGACCGTTGGCGGTTGGACCGCCTTCGTCTTATTGTGACAGGAACCTAACAACACATTTTCTTCCTGTCACGCAGATTCTGCATAGCTTGCATGCTTGAATCGTATGGACGGTTGGGCTCTGAGTGGGCATCAACAAAAGTCTTGAGTCGAAGCACGAATTTCGGAGTTCCCATGCGCCTGTCCCGCTATTTTCTGCCGGTTCTGCGCGACGTTCCAAAGGAAGCCGAGATCGTCTCGCATCGGCTGATGCTGCGCGCCGGCATGGTCCGTCAGCAGGCCTCCGGCCTCTATTCCTGGCTGCCGCTCGGCTACAAGGTGCTGATGAAGGTCCAGAAGATCATCGAAGAGGAGCAGAACCGCTCCGGCGCGATCGAACTTCTGATGCCGACCATCCAGTCCGCCGATCTCTGGCGCGAATCGGGCCGCTACGATGCCTACGGCAAGGAAATGCTGCGCATCGAAGATCGCCACGAGCGCGAATTCCTCTATGGCCCGACCAATGAGGAAATGATCACCGACATTTTCCGCACCTACGTGAAGTCCTATAAGGACCTGCCGCTGAACCTCTACCACATCCAGTGGAAGTTCCGCGACGAGGTGCGCCCGCGCTTCGGCACCATGCGCAGCCGCGAATTCCTGATGAAGGACGCCTATTCCTTCGATCTCGACAAGGATCGCGCCGTCGCCGCCTACGAACGCATGTTCGTCGCATACCTCCGCACCTATGCCCGCATGGGCCTCACCGCCATTCCGATGCGCGCCGATACCGGCCCGATCGGCGGCGACCTCAGCCATGAATGGATCATTCTGGCCGACACCGGCGAAAGCCAGGTCTTCTGCCATCGCGATCTGCTGGACAAAACCATTCCTGGCAAGGACACGGATTTCCGCGGCGACCTCAAGCCTATCTTCAACGACTGGACCTCGCTCTATGCGGCCACCGAGGACATGGTCGACCATGCCGAGTTCGAAGCCTCCGTGCCGGAAGACAAGCGCGTCTCCGCCCGCGGCATCGAAGTCGGCCACATCTTCTATTTCGGCACGAAGTATTCCGAGCCGATGAAGGCATCGGTCACCGGCAACGACGGCAAGGAAACCATCGTCCACATGGGCTCCTACGGCATCGGCCTGACCCGTGTCGTGCCCGCCATCATCGAAGCCAGCCACGACGAAAACGGCATCATCTGGCCGGTCTCCGTTGCGCCCTTCGAAGCGGTGCTGATCAATCTCAAGGCCGGCGATGCCGACACCGACGCTGCTTGCGACAAGCTCTATGCCGAGCTGACCGCGGCCGGTCTCGACATGCTCTATGACGATCGCGACCAGCCCGCCGGCTCCAAGTTCGCCACGGCTGATCTCGTCGGCATCCCGTACCAAATTATCCTTGGGCCACGCGGCCTTAAATCGGGCGAAGTTGAGATCAAACATCGCAAGACTGGCGAGCGCGAGACGCTGCCGCTCGCCAATGCGGTCGAGCGTCTCAAGGGCCTGATCGAACCTCAGCGGATGAACGACATTTGACCCTTAGCGCGCAGCAAGCCCCGGCCGGCCGATCCACACGGCCTTTCGCCCGGTTTGAGTGGATGATTGCTGGGCGCTATTTGCGCGCAAGGCGGAAGGAGGCGTTCATTTCGGTGATCGCCAGCCTCACCATGGTCGGCGTGGCGATCGGCGTTGCGACGCTGATCGTCGTCATGTCGGTCATGAACGGCTTCCGCGCCGAACTGCTCACCAAGATCCTGGGGCTCAACGGCCACTTCACGGCCTTCCCCATCGAGAGCAAATTCACCGACTATAAGGACGCCGTGGCAACCCTCGAGGAAGTCCAGGGCGTCAAATTCGCCGTCTATTACGTCGAAGGCCAGGTCCTCGCCTCCGGCCGCGGCGGCTCGACGGGCGTTTCCGTCCGCGGCATGGATGCGGAAAACCTCGAAAAGCTCGACCTGCTGTTTAATTCGGCAGAGCAGGGCGGTTTCGATAGCTGGGACGAGAATGACGGGATCGCCATCGGTTACCGATTGGCCCAGACGCTCGGCGTTGGCCTGGGCGATCAGGTCCAGATCATCAATCCCGACAGCGGCGCCATGACGCCCTTCGGCTCGACCCCGCAGATCAAGTCCTACCCGGTCCGCACCATTTTCAATCTGGGCATGGTCGAGTTCGACAGTCTCT
Source organism: Devosia sp. (assembly GCF_040509215.1). Lineage (GTDB taxonomy): Bacteria > Pseudomonadota > Alphaproteobacteria > Rhizobiales > Devosiaceae > Devosia. Next base: position 7,761 of record NZ_JBEVLL010000107.1, on the reverse strand, counting down.
TTATGTATATGCCGCTGAAGACCGCGCAGGACTATTTCAAGCTCTACGAAGACGTCCTCAAGCCCGGTCAGCCCCCGCTCGACCCCATGGCGTCGGACGAAGAGATCGACGCCGCTTACGAGCGCATCTATCAGGCGACCGCCGCGGAAATCTTCATCGACAACCCCGATGCGATTCCCCTGATGCGCGAGCGTCTCGCGGCAGCTACCAACATCCGCCCCTTCATCCTCACCGATTGGCAGCAGCGCAACGAGACCTTCTTCTCAGCGCTGCAGGTCGAGCGTGTGGTGATGTTCACCATCCTCTCGATGATCGTCCTCGTCGCCGCCTTCAACATCATTTCGAGCCTCGTGATGCTGGTGAAGGACAAGAGCAAGGACATCGCCGTGCTCCGAACCATGGGCGCCACGCGCGGCGCCATCATGCGCATCTTCTCGATCACCGGCACCACCATCGGCGTCGTCGGCACGCTCAGTGGCCTTGTTCTCGGCCTCATCGTCGCCGCCAATGCCGAAGCCATCCGCTCGACCATTTCCAATACGCTGGGCGTCGCGCTTTTCCCGCCGGAAGTCTTCTTCCTCTCAGCCCTGCCGAGCAAGACCGACCCGACGGAAGTGACCGTGGTGGTGATCATGGCCCTGGGCCTTAGTTTCCTCGCCACGCTCTATCCCGCCTGGCGCGCGGCCCAATATGATCCCGTCGAGGCGCTGCGCTATGAGTAATTCGTTTCTGCGTCTCTCCGGCGTCCATCGTCACTATGGCGAAGGCGCAACCCAGGTTCGCGTGCTCGATCAGGCCGACCTCATCGTCGAAAGTGGCGAACTCGTCGCCCTGGTCGCTCCGTCAGGTGCCGGCAAGTCGACCCTGCTGCATCTCTGCGGCCTTCTCGAAAGTCCGCAGGAAGGCGAGGTCGAAATTGTCGGCAACAAGACCAGCAAATTGAGCGATCGCGGCCGCACCCAGCTCCGCCGCAACACGGTTGGCTATGTATACCAGTTCCACCATCTACTGCCCGAATTCACGGCGCTCGAAAACGTAACCATGCCGCAACTGATCGCCGGCAAGTCCCCCGCCGATTCCAACGCGCGCGCCATGGAACTCCTCGATATGCTCGGCGTCGCCCCGCGCGCCGCCCATCGCCCGGCCGAACTCTCCGGCGGCGAACAACAGCGCGTCGCCATTGCCCGCGCCGCCGCCAACCATCCGCGCGTGATTCTGGCCGACGAACCCACCGGCAATCTCGATCCGGCAACCAGTGACCTGGTCTTCCAGGCCCTGCAGGGACTGATTCGCACCGAAGGCGCCGCCGCCCTCATCGCGACGCACAATCACGAACTGGCCAAACGGGCCGACCGCATCGTCACCATCAAGAACGGCAAGGTCGTCCCGCATAGTCTCTGACACCTCTCCCTCAGGGGAGAGGTAGCCGCGAAGCGGCGGATAGGGGCCTTTGGCAAGAACTGCTGCCTCCCTTCTGTCGTCATTGCCGGGCTTGTCCCGGCAATCCACCTCGCTCCGCTTGGGAACTACGGGGACGAGCCCGGTGGTGACGACTGATGGAGGCATTCGAGGTGGGCGGCCTCACTTATCCATCTTATCCCCGCCGCCAGTTCTTCCCTCATAATCCTTCGCATCCAACCTCGCACGGACGGTCTGCAGACGACAGTAGCGAGGGGGCCCGGCAGGGGATCGTCTCCCATGCACGTTCGGGGCTGGCCGCTTGCGACGAGCGATCAAAAGTCGCCTTAGTTCCCGCCCGAAAAGAGGGCGCTCCGGAGCGGTATCCGCTTCATCTACTAAAAACTTCGAGGCGAATGCCGCTCCGGGGTCCGTCCACCATCATCCCCGGAAGCCCAAGGCTATCCGGCGCTTCCACACGCCCGAATCCCGCGTGTCGCGCTGCTCGCCTTCTAACGAATCCCTAACGCGTTAACCCTGTCCCCGCTTTCCCCGATCATCCCACTGGACCGGAACAAAGAGAAAACATATAAGAACATTATAGCAACACGGGAGCTAAAGATGATTGATTTCTTCAAGGACTTCGCCGCCTTCGTGACCCTCGGTGCCTTCACCATCGGTTCGCTCACCTGGATGGACCTGCTGACCAATTTGGGTTGATCGCTTGTGGATTGAGGGCAGGGTGATTTGACCTCCGCCTCCCATTGGCCCAGACTCCTCGCAGGAGACCTACATGCGCGGCCCCGGCTTCATCCATCTACACGTTCACTCGGCTTTCTCGCTCCTTGAAGGGGCCGTACAGCTCGAAGCGATTCTCAAACTTGTCGCCGCCGACGCACAGCCGGCGCTTGGTCTGGCCGATACGGCCAATCTCTTCGGCGCCCTGGAATTCTCCGAAAAGGCGACCAAGAAGGGCATCCAGCCGCTGATCGGCGTCGAACTCGCCATCGATTTTGCCGCCGCCGAAGAGCGGGTCAGCGAACGCGGACATGTCGCCTGGAACGGAAAATCCAGCGTCGTGATGATGGCCCAGACCGAAGAGGGCTTTGCCAATCTCTCGCGCCTCGTTTCCCGCGCCTATATGCAGGGCGAAAACGGCCTTGCGCGCGCAAAACTCGATTGGCTGACTTCAGATGCTCTCGGCGGTCTCATCTGTCTCTCGGGCGGCCCCGAGGGCGCCATTGACATTCCCTTCGCCCATGGGCAGGACGCCAATGCACTGAAGCGCCTTGATCGCCTGGCCGATCTCTTCGGCGATCGCTTTTACATCGAGCTGCAGCGCCATGGCCGCGCGCAGGAAGCCAGTGTCGAGCCGCGCCTCGTCGACTACGCTTATCGCAAGGGCATTCCGCTGGTCGCGACCAACGAGCCCTTCTTCAAAACGTCCAAGGAATATGAGGCGCACGACGCGTTGCTGGCGATTGCGGGCTCTTCTGTCGTTGCCCAAACCGAGCGGCGCAAACTCAACGACCAGTATTATTTCAAGACCCGCGCCGAGATGATCGAGCTGTTCTCGGATCTCCCCGAGGCGCTCGATTCCACTGTTGAGATCGCAAAGCGAGTCGCCTATCGCCCGCGCACCCGCGGCCCGATCTTGCCAAAATTCGCCGCCGGCTCACATGACACCGAGGAAGCTGTCGTCGCAGCGGAAGCTGCCGTTTTGCGTGAAATTTCGGTTGCCGGGCTCGACAAGCGTCTGGCTGCCCATGGCCCCGGACCCGGCAAGACCGAGCAGGAGTATCGCGAACGGCTCGATTTCGAGCTGAACGTCATCGAGAAGATGAAATTCCCCGGCTATTTCCTCATCGTGGCCGACTTCATCCAGTGGGCCAAGGCGCAGGGCATTCCGGTTGGGCCGGGCCGTGGCTCCGGCGCTGGTTCGCTCGTCGCCTATTCGACGACGATCACCGATCTCGATCCTCTGCGCTATAATCTGCTGTTCGAACGCTTCCTCAACCCTGAGCGCGTCTCGATGCCTGACTTCGATATCGACTTTTGCCAGGATCGACGCGAAGAAGTTATCCAGTACGTCCAGAAAAAGTATGGCGTCGAACAGGTCGCGCAGATCATCACGTTCGGTTCGCTCCAGGCGCGCGCCGTGCTTCGTGACGTAGGCCGCGTGTTGCAGATGCCCTATGGCCAGGTGGATCGCATCTGCAAGATGGTGCCGGCCAATCCGGCCGATCCCTGGACCGTCGAGCGCACCATGAACGAGGTGCCACAGTTCAAGCAGATGGCCGAGGACGACGAGGCCGTCGGACAGCTCGTTGAAATCGCGAAATCGCTCGAAGGTCTCTATCGGCACGCCTCGACCCACGCGGCCGGCATCGTCATCGGCGATCGCCCGCTGCAGGACCTCTTGCCGCTCTATCGTGATCCGCGTTCCGACATGCCGGTGACGCAGTATAATATGAAGTGGGTTGAGCCGGCGGGTCTGGTCAAATTCGACTTCCTGGGTCTCAAGACCCTGACCACGATTCAGTATGCCGTTGAAATGGTGCGCAAGCGCGGCATAGACCTCGATATCGACGCTATCCCCATCGACGATGCGGCGACCTACAATCTGTACGCCCGCGGCGATACCTACGGCATCTTCCAGTTTGAAAGTGGCGGCATGCGCCGGGCCTTGATGGACCTCAAGCCCGACCGCATCGAAGATCTCATCGCTATGAACGCGCTCTATCGGCCTGGTCCGATGGACAATATTCCGAGCTTCATTGATCGTAAGCATGGCCGCGAGGAGGTGGAATATCCCCACCCCAAGCTCAGCGAAGTGCTCGACGAAACCTATGGCATCATCGTCTATCAGGAGCAGGTGATGCAGATCGCGCAGCTTCTGTCAGGCTATTCGCTCGGCGAAGCCGACATGCTCCGCCGCGCCATGGGTAAGAAGATCAAGGCGGAAATGGACAATCAGCGCGTCCGCTTCCGTGAGGGTTCCGGCCCTCAGGGCGTGAACGAAGCGCTGGCCGATCAGATCTTTGACCTGCTGGCGAAGTTCGCAAACTACGGCTTCAACAAGAGCCACGCCGCCGCCTACGCCTGGGTGTCTTATCAAACCGCCTATCTCAAGCAGCATTTCCCGCACGAATTCTATGCGGCCTCGATGACGCTCGATATGGCGCAGACCGACAAGCTTTCCGATTTCCGCCGCGAGGCCGGTAAGAAGAAGATCGAAGTCGTTCCGCCCTGCGTCAACGCTTCCGAGGTCGTGTTCTCGGTGAAGGACGACCGCATCCACTACGGTCTTTCCGCTGTGAAGGGCGTCGGTCGCGCCGTTGCCGAGCACATTGTCGAAGTCCGTGGCGACAAGCCATTCAAGGATCTCGGCGACTTTGCCCGACGCGTCGATCCCAAGGCGATCAACAAGCGCACGCTCGAAACCCTCGTCAACGCCGGCGCTTTCGACTCGCTGGTTGAGCGCCGCGAAATCGCCTTCGCCGCCATGGACCAGGTCGTCGGCACTGCCCAGGCACTGACCACTGAGCGCAATGAAGGGCAGTGGAACATGTTCGCTTCGAGCGAGCCCGAACCCTTCCGCCTGCCCACCAGCGTCCCTGCCTGGAACTCCACCGAGCGAGCCGACCGCGAACTTTCTGCCATCGGCTTCCACCTCTCGGCCCATCCGCTTGACGCTTATTCTGACCTCTTCGAGCGTCTTCGCGTCCAACGGTGGAGCGATTTCGAACGCGCCGTGAAGGACGGGGCCTCAGCCGGCCGCATGGCCGGGACTATCTCATCGCGTAACGATAGGCGAACGCGTAAAGGCGCGCCGATGATGATCCTGAGCCTCTCGGATCAGAGCGGCACCTTTGAAGTCATCGCCTTTTCCGAGCAGATCACTCAGTTCGGCGCTATCCTGCAGCCTGGCAATTCGGTGATCCTCGAAGTCGGCGCCCAGGAGCGCGCGGAAGGCATCAGTCTCATGCTCAACGGCGCCAAGCCCATCGAAGGCCTGGCTGAAAGCATCGACCGACGCCTCACCATCTTCACCGCGAGCGAAAAGGCTCTCGGGCCGGTCAGCGCGCAATTGAAGCGCGGCGGCAATGGTACGGTGAGCTTCGTGGTGATCCGCGATGCCGGCGCCCGGGAGTACGAAATCGAACTCCCCGGCAAATATTCCGTCAGTTCCGAAGTCGCCGGTGGCATCAAGGCGCTCGATGGAATTACCGACGTCCGGTTCCACTAGGGCAGGGGCCAGACAAACGCAGAGGAGGTGAGCGCTAAGCTCTTCCTCCTCCGCTCAGGGGCTCTCACCCTGTAGCCCCACGTCTGGGCGCGGGTCCATGAAGAAGCAACGAGCAATCCCCGGATCGGTTCTCTAACGATCCCGTGAGCGACAGTGGCGGGTTGCACTCGGGTAAGACTTCGCTTATATCGCCCACGCGTCCAGCAGTTTGGCTGGAGCGATCTCACACACGAAGTGGGCTTTCCCTCGGGAATGCCATCCGGTGGCGGGCAACCGTCGCAAGGCTTCGTGGAGGCATCAACCGGTAAAGGAATACCAAATGGCTCTGCCAGAATTCTCCATGCGCCAGCTCCTCGAAGCAGGCGTGCACTTCGGCCACCAGAAGCACCGCTGGAACCCGAAGATGGAACGCTTCATTTTCGGCGTTCGCAACGACATCCACATTCTCGACCTGTCGCAGACCGTGCCGGCCCTGAGCCGCGCGCTGCAGCTCGTGTCCGACACCGTTGCCGATGGCGGCCGCGTTCTGTTCGTTGGCACCAAGCGCCAGGCTGCCCCGCTCGTTGCTGAAGCTGCCAAGCAGTCCGCTCAGTACTACGTCAACTCCCGCTGGCTCGGCGGCACGCTGACCAACTGGCAGACGATCTCGAACTCCATCTCGCGTCTGCGCGAACTGGAATCGATGAGCGAAGACGACCTGAACCTGCGCACGAAGAAAGAGCGCCTGATGATGTCCCGCGAGCAGGAGCGTCTTGAGCGCGACCTCGGCGGCATCAAGGACATGGGCAACGTTCCCTCGCTCCTGTTCGTGATCGACACCAACAAGGAAGCCAACGCCATCAAGGAAGCCCGTCGTCTGGGCATCCCGGTTATCGCTATCGTCGACACCAATTGCGATCCGGACATGGTTGACTACGCCATCCCGGGCAATGACGACGCCAGCCGCGCTCTCGAGCTCTATGTCTCGCTGATCTCGCGTGCCGCCCTCGACGGTATCGGTCGCTCTTCGAGCGCCCTCGGCCAGGATCTCGGCGCTTCTTCGGAAGCTCCGGCTGAAGATCTTCCGGGCGAAGGCGCAGCTGTCAACTAAGTCCGGTATGTCCGGAATCGTTTGAACGAAACTATGCGGCCCCGGTCTGGGGCCGCCGAAAGGTGAACCCATGGAAATCACTGCTGCACTGGTTAAGCAGCTCCGCGACTCGACCGGCGTCGGGATGATGGACTGCAAGAAGGCCCTGGCCGAAACCAATGGCGACATGGAAGCTGCCGTCGATTGGCTGCGCACCCGTGGCCTTGCAAAGGCCGCCAAGAAGGCCGACCGCGTCGCTGCTGAAGGTCTCGTCGGTGTTGCTACCTCCGGCACCAAGGCTGCTGTCGTCGAAGTCAACTCTGAAACCGACTTCGTTGCCCGCAACGACCAGTTCCAGAACATTGTTGGCTCGATTGCCAAGCTTGCTCTCGACGCTGATGGCGACGTCGCCAAGCTCGGCGAAATGCCGTTCCCCGGCGCTGGTCACTCGGTTCAGGCCGAACTGACCGAAGCCATCGCCAAGATCGGCGAAAACATGAACCTGCGCCGCACGCTGACCGTTTCGGTCACAGATGGCGTGGTGGAAAGCTACGTGCACAACGCCGTCAAGGCTGGCCTCGGTAAGATCGGTATTCTGGTCGCGCTCGAGTCCACTGGCGACAAGGCCGCTCTGTCAGCTCTCGGCAAGCAGCTTGCCATGCACATCGCTGCCACCAACCCGCTGGCGATCGACTCCAGCGAGCTGGATCAGGATGTTGTGGCCCGCGAACGCGCCATCATTCTTGAGCAGGTCAAGGAATCGGGCAAGCCCGCCGACATCGCCGAGAAGATGGTCGAAGGCCGCCTGCGCAAGTACTACGAGGAGGTCACTCTCCTCGCTCAGACCTTCGTGATCGACGGTGAGACCAAGGTCGCCGACGCCATCAAGAAGGCCGAGAAGGAAGTCGGCGCTCCGATCAAGCTGACCAAGTTCGTGCGCTACGCCCTCGGCGAAGGCATCGAAAAGGTCGAGACCGACTTCGCTGCTGAAGTCGCCGCGACCAATCCGCTGGCGATCGACCCCGAAGAGCTCGACCAGGCCGTG
>NZ_JBEVLL010000106.1:0-14594 GCF_040509215.1 Devosia sp. | reverse complement strand
ACCGAATAGGGGAAAGGCATGTCGAGCGTAGCGGCCGAACGGATCAGGCGTTCAGTGTGCTCGCGCGACTTGAAGATTTCGCCGCCATAGGCGCGTTCGCCTTCAAATACCGAGCTGGCATAGTGAAGCCCGTGCGTCAGTACGTGAATTTTCGCGTCCTTCCACGGTTTGAGTTCGCCGTCGAACCAAATCCAGCCATCGCGCTGGTCCATGGGCACGCCTGCCATGATCCTCTCCAGAGTCTTTGTTTTTGCCGTTTGCTCGCGAAACGGACGTTCCTTTGATCATGCCCCAAGGGCCATGCCCTTGGCAAACCTGAATGTCTTTGGGATAAGACGGAACGCCTGCGCGATGGAGTGACAATGGCAGAGAGCCCAAAAAATGTCAACAAGGCTGACATAAATTCTGCGAAACCCGCAGAAGCCGGACTGCCGCTCGACATCATGGGCCTTTTCTTCTTTGCCTATCGGGATTTTACCGGCGATGCCGATGCCCTGCTCGAACGCCAGGGTTTTGGCCGCGCCCACCATCGCGTGCTTTATTTCGTCAATCTGCGCCCCGGCATGCCGGTCGCCGACCTTCTCGACATTTTGAAGATCACCAAGCAGAGCCTCGCCCGCGTGCTCCGCCAGTTGATCGACAATGGCTATATCGAGCAGAAGACCGGCCATTCCGACCGCCGCCAGCGCCTGCTTTTTGCGACGGATAAGGGGCGCGGCCTGTTCGCCACCCTTTCTGCCACGCAGGCCAGCCGCATCGATGAGGCCATCGCCGCCCTGCCGCCCGAAGGCGCGCGCATGGTCCGGCAGTTCCTCGTCGGCATGGTGGAGTCTTCCGATCACTCGGTTCTCGATCGGCTGAGCCTGACCGTCAATCTCTAGGTCCGCGACACCAGAAAATAGGCTTGTGCGACAATAACTTGTCCGGCACTCTGGAATCAGTTCGGCAGCCTTCGGGAGCGGCAGATTCTTAGTTTGGTTCAGTATCTGTCCGAAGCCCAGCGTCTGGAACAACAGGGCGAACTCGTCGAAGCCATCTGGTGCTACGAAACCATTCTGCGCGATCCATTGGTCGAGGACGACACGCCCACCCTGCAAGCTGCCGGCCTTGGTCTCGGCCTCCTGCTGATCGCCGAAGCGCGTCAAAGCGACGATCCGCGCCGCGTCGACCGCCTCGTCAATCGCGCCATCACCGCGCTTGCCGCAGCCAGTCAGTCAGACCCGAGCGAGTCGAAACTGGGCCTTGCGCTAGCCGAAGCCCACATCCTGCGCTTCCAGCTTTCCGGCCAGACGCAGGATCTCCTCGCCGCCAATATCCAGCTCGATAGATTGGCCGAGATAGAAGCGCCCCCGCTCGAAAAGATACGCTCGCTCCGCGCGCTTCTCACCGGTTCGCGCTAGGCTTCTAGCCCTGCCCCAGCTCCACGCTGCGCTTGCGTGCGGCATCAACCGCACGGTCCATCAGCGGCGTCAGCCCATCTTCGCCCATCAGCACATTCAGCGCCGCGGCCGTCGTACCATTGGGCGAGGTCACATTCTGCCTCAGCACGCTCGCCGGCGCCGCATCGGCCTCCAGCAGCGCTGCAGAGCCGATAACAGTTTGCCGCGCCAGCACCATGGCCACATGTTCGTCGAGCCCCTGCGCCACGCCAGCCGCAGCCAGCGCCTCCACAAGGTTGAACACATAGGCCGGGCCGGAGCCCGAAACCGCCGTCACCGCATCGAGATCGCGTTCATCATCGAACCAGACGACCAGCCCCGCAGCCGACAGCAAAGCCTCTGCCGCCGAGCGTCCATCCTGATCGACACCAGCTCCAGCAACGACACCCGTAACGCCCTTGCCGATCTGCGCCGGCGTATTGGGCATGCTGCGCACAACCAGATCGGTCCCCGTGCCCTTGGCCAATCGCGCCAGCGAAATGCCCGCCGCAATGGACACCACAAGCGTCTGCGGCCCGATCACCGGCACGAGGCTCGCCATCACCTCGTCGATCACCTGCGGCTTGACCGCCAGCACCAGCACATTGGGCAGGAGCCCAACGGCATGGTCATAAATCTTCAGATCATATTCGGCCGCAAAAGCCTTGGTCTCTTCGCTTGGCCGCGGCTCCACCAGCACCAGATTTGTCGGCGGCAAGCCCGCTTCCAGCCACCCCGTCGCCAGCGCCATGCCCATCTTGCCGGCACCCACCAGCATGACCGGCCCGATCGAGCGCAAATTCGCCATCACGCCTCTCCCACGGTTTCGAACATCACATGGCTCAGCGCGTCCGCCGCCGATTTGCCTGCCCAGACGACGAACTGGAAAGCCTGATAGTAGAGATCACAGCTATCGCTGGCCGAACGCAAGAGCGCTTCGCATTGCTGCGGCGACACATCGGCGCCGCCCGTCAGCAGGTGCGAATTGCGGAAGAGCACGACGCCTTCCTTGTTCCAGATGTCGAAGTGGCCGATCCAGAGCTGTTCGTTGATCATGCTGATCAACTGCCTGATTTCCGCGCGCCGCCCGTCGGGCACTTTGAGGTCGAAGGCGCAGGCCACATGGAGGCTTTCGAGATCCTCCATCCAGTTGAACGACACATGATAGTCGCTCCAGCCGCCGCGCACCGAAATCGAGATTTCGTCCGCGTCCTGGCGCTCAAAATTCCAGTCATTGATCGATGCGATATGCTCGACCAGGTCCACCGGATGGGACACGCGATCGGGCTCGTGGGCAATCAAGGACATTGGCCGTTTCCATGCTGGCTTGGCTACTGTCGAATGCACCAAGTGGGGCGCATCACGATGCGGACCCGCTCGCGCGCCTCCTCTGGCACTCGAATCGTCCACAATGGAAAAGGTACACTGCGTTACTGATTCAGGGAGTGCGGCTGATCCCGGAGAGGGCATTCTCTTGTGGATGACGGTAACGCATCGTTAACCACTGAAGGAACAAGGGCCCGGAGGAACGGTCGAGATTAAGCTCAGGCGGAGTCGAAAATGGCGGTTTTCGAGACCCGTATCAGATGAATATCGGCTGTTGCTAGCCCAGGCTCTCCGGCCCAGCCCATCCATGGCGGATCGACTCGCTCCAGCCCGGAAATCCATTGGCCTCCGCCAGCTTTGCCGCCGCCTCGGTGTCATAAGGCACGGCGATCAGCGCCGTCTGCCAGCCGCGCCGCCCTTTTTCGACGATGCCATAATGCGCATCGGGCGAGCCGCGCACCAATTGCATCCCGACCGAACCGGGATTGGCGATCAACCGCCCATCCGCCAGCCGCAGCGTCCGCGCAATATGGGTATGGCCGCAAAGAATGACGGCGCTCCCGATACCCTCGGCATGGCGCGCCACCTCCTCCTCGGAAGGCAGCGTCGTCGTGCGTCCATCATAGAAATTGTCGAGCCAGGGGACTTCGTCGTCATCGGGCGTCCCGTGACAAACGAAAACTTCGTCACCCACCCAGGCAGTCGCCGGCAGCGCCGCAAGCCAGGTCAATTGCTCGGGCGAAAGGCGCCCCCGCGCAAAGCGGTCCGCAGAACCAGAGCCGCGCAGTCCCAGATCAACCGTCCAGCGATCATGATTGCCCGATATGGCCACGGCATTGAGCCCCATCAGCCGCTCCGCCGCCCCCGCAGGGTCGATGGGGCCGCTGACATGGTCGCCGAGGCACACCACGGCGTCCACATGCTCGCCGGCGATATGCTCGAGCACGGCGTCCAGCGCCGGTGCATTGCCATGCACGTCTGAAATGACCGCGAGGCGCACGGTGTCAGGCGGTCTTTGCGGCCTTCAGCGAAGCCAGTTCCTTGCGCAGCGCGTCGATTTCTTCGCCCTGCACCTGCACCAACTCGCGCAGCGCGTCAAAATCCTCGCGCTTCACCAGCTCCATATCGGCCACGATGCGCTGGGCCTGCGACTTGGCGACGGTTTCCACTTCCCGGCGCACGCCATCGGCAACGCCAGCAGCCTCGTTCATGATCCGGCCAAGGCCATCAAAAATCTTGCTGCTCTGGTTCATGGCTTTTTCCAACTCTCGGGTTGCGCGTGTGGCCCCTATGTAAGCCAGCCCTGTCCGCTTGACCAGTGCGGTGAGAGGCCGCGGCAGACCGTCCCCTACTTCCCCGCCGCCGTGGCAGCATCGGCGATCAGCTTGATATATTGCGGATAGCCCCACTTCAGCGACAGCGCACTGGGCGGCGAAACCGAATTGATCAGCTCCGCCCCCACAACCCGCGCCACCGCGCCCTTGGCCACCTGCGGCGCCAGCGCAATCACCGAATTGCCGATGAACGCGGCATCGGTCTCCGGGGTCTCGAAATAGGTCACCAGCACGTCGCTGCTTAGCCGGTCGAGATTCTCAAAACTCAGGATGAAGTAGAGGTCTTGCCCCGCAGCCAGTTCCGCAACGCTCGGCGCCGAAGTCAGCCCTGCATTGACCAGAAACTGCACACGAGAATCGAGATCGCCATAGACATTGATCTCCCCATTCCACTCGGCAATGGCGGCAAAACTCGTGCCCTTGAGCTGGGGATACTTTGCCGTCTCATCGGCAATGAACTGCTCAAGCTCGGCCACTAGCGCCTCCGCCTCGGCCTTCTTGCCAATCGCCTCACCGGTTATGGTGATCGTATCCTGCCATGACGTGTCCCAAACCGTCTCCGGAAACGCCACCACCGGCGCGATCCCGCTCAAAACCGCATATTGCTCCTCCGTCAGCCCCGAATAGACCGCCAGGATCAGGTCTGGCTGCAATGCCGCAATAGCCTCGACCGGCGGCTCGCCGCCGGCGGGCAGAATGGCCGGAAACTCGGCCCCAAGCGCCGCCACCGCTTCCTTCGTCCAGCGCAGCGCCCCGTTCTCGTCCCCGCCATAGCTGAAATGCGGAATGCCCACCGGCACCTCACCCAGCGCAATGACCGCATCCTGCGTTGACCACCCCCAGGTCACGATCCGCTGCGGCTTCGCCGGAATGACCGTCTCGCCATAGGCGTGTTGCACGGTGACGGGAAAGGACTGCGCCTGTGCTGCAATGACCATGCCCAGGCTGACCACGGCCGACACGATGAGGGAACGGAGAGACATGGATCACCCTTTCAAAAGCCACCTCTCCATACAAAAGATGAATAATTTTGTCATGTATAAAATGACGCGATCAACTTGGCGCCGCAGCTCCCGCAACCCCAGCAATTCCACCCCGAACGCTCCGCTCCGCAGTAAAACGACCATCGCGTTGCGGATAAACAATGGCTGTAATACTGTTCTGTTGCTTGATTTGTTTTCACAAGGAAATTCAAGGGGGCAGAATGAAGAATAGATTTGCAGCGGCCTTGGCCGCTTCCTTTATAACCGTGGGCGCCGCACAAGGTGCCGACCTGACTTTCGTCGACCCTCCGCCATTGGTGATCGATGTGGCGGGTTTCGATTGGTCGGGCTTCTATGGCGGCGTGAGCGCCGGCTATATCGGCGGCGAGGCCAAGTCGGTCGGCGCGGTAACGGGCGTCACGACCAACGTGCCGGTCTCCGGCGGATTGATCGGCGGCACATTGGGCTTCAATGCCCAGTTTGATCGCATCGTGATCGGCCTCGAAGGCGACATTGCCTGGACCGGCGCAACCGGCTCCGCCACCTGCGCCGCAAACCCGATCTACACTTGCCACGGCCAACTCGATTGGCTGGGCACGGTCAAGGGCCGCGCCGGCTTCGCCGTCGACCGCGTGCTGTTCTTCGGCACCGCGGGTTTCGCCGTCGGCAACACCACAGCCAACGTCACTCCCGCCGCACCAGCCCAGACCAACACGTTTACGGGCACAATGGGTGGCTGGACCGTGGGCGCCGGCGTCGAAGCCTTCGTCACCGACGCCATCACCGTAAAAGCCGAATACAGCTATGTCAGCCTCGGCGGCCTGACGGCGCCCAACGGCACCCTGTCCAGCGCCCAGGCGTCCAACCTGAGTGCCACGACCCACATCGTCCGGCTCGGCGTCAACTACCACTTCTAGCGCAGTCACCCCGCCTACACCGGGATGGCACAAGTCTCAAATAGAGGCGTGAAAACACGCTTTCGGCGAAAAACGCCGGCACCTATTCCGAAGGCGGCCCCTGCTTTCGGAATACAACGATAAGGCGCCCTAGCGCGTCACCGCATCCCCAGCCTCGGAAACCCCGATCTTCTCCAGCACCCGGTCCATCGGCTCGAACCGCGTCCAAAACCGCGCCGGAATTTTAACGTCGGCCCCGAGCGAACCGCTCTCCTCGAACCAGGTCTGGGTGTAGCTGACATCGCTCATCTGCAGCCCGCCGTTGACGGTCCAGCTCTTGGCATAAAGCTCCGACAGTTCCGCCAGCGTCTCCGGCGCCACATCGGGCCGCGCCCGCGTCATGGCATCGACCCAGATTTGCGGATCAGCCGCAAAGTCACGCGCTGCCAGCGTCAACGCCTCCAGCACCGCATCGACATCGTCCGCGCGATCCTGCAGCACCTTGGCCGAGACGACATTGACCTTGGTCAGCACCGGCGCCGAGCGATAGAACTCTGCAGCATCTACCAGAATATCGAGGCCCGGCCGCTCCGGCATGGCCAGGAACACCCCGATCGACATGGTCGTGGCATCTACCCGCCCCTGCTGCAGCGCCTGCGCACGCACCGCCGGGTCTCCGAGCGGCAGATAGGTCATCTGTTCGATCTGCGTGCCGCGGCTCTGCAGCACCAGTCGCGATAGCGTATAATCGAGGCTGTTCTCCCGCCCGACGCCAAAAGTCCCGCCGCTGAGGCCTTCGAAGGTAACGCCCTCGCGCGCCGCGATGATGTAGGGAATGGCCTTGTCGGTCGAACCGACGGCAAGGAGGCTATTGTCGCCCCGCGCATAAAGCCCCAGCAGCGCCTCGACCGAGATATTGGCCATCTCCCCGCCGCCTGTCAGCACGGCCGTGATCGCCATCGGCGTCTGCGCCGCCGGCACCAGCTCGACCTCGACGCCCGCCCGCTCGAAATAGCCCTCGCTCAGCGCCAGATGCAGCACCGAATTGGGCACCAGCGGCACTTCGGTCGAGGTCACGATGATCCGAAACGGCTCCGCCACCACCGGGCCCACAGACAGCCCCACCACCATCAGGGCAACAGCAAACTGGGTAAATCTCATAAGAAAACTCCAATAAAATCAGGGTATCGAAAACCGCCGTTCGAGGCGCCGCAGCACCGCCGAAGTGGCGCTGCCGATGACCAGTGCCGTCAGCACGGTGACGAAATAGCGGGGCATGTTGAACGAGGCGCCATAGCCGACCAGCAGCCCGCCAAGCCCGGTCATCGCCGTATAGATTTCGGCGATGATACACGCCGTCAGCGCCTGCGCCGCGCCAAGCCGCAGCCCCGCGATAATCTGCGGCAGAACCTGCGGCCACACGACCCGAATTTGCGCCTGCAGCCGCGAGGCCCCGAGCCCCATGGCCGCCTCTTCATCGCTCTTGCCGACGCCCTCGAACGCCGCCTGCGCCGTCGTCGTGATGACGATGAAGGCGGCCAGCAGCACCACGACGATCTTGGCCAGTGGCCCGAGCCCCAGCAGCGCCACGAATAGCGGCATGAAGGCGATGATCGGAATATTGGCGAAGAAGTCTAGGATGACCTTCATCACACGCCCGAACAGCGGCACCCGCCCCATCAGCGCTGCCACGCTCCAGCCCAGCACCAGGGCCAGCCCGAGCCCGGAGTAATAAATCTGCACCGTGCTGCCGACAGCGACGAAATAGTCGCGCCGCGGGTCCTGCATCATCTTGAAGAGAGCATCGGCCGTCTCGCCGATGGAAGGGATAATGGCCTCTGGATATTGCCCCGCGAGCCACTCCCAGAACACCAGCAGCCCCACGATCAGGCCGAGCACGATCCAGGTTTCCGCGCGCACGCCCTTCAGCCAGGCGCCAGTCTCCTGCCAGGCTTCCACCAGCTCTCGCATACTGCCGCGCAGTCCGCCGCTCTCCCGCGCAGTGTCACGTTCGGTCTGGGAGCGTGTATCGTCGTTTGACAAAGCGAGCCATTTCTTGCCGCGAGGCGCGGACACTGTCTGTCGCCCCTCCCAGGCAACAAGAACATTCGCCCCGGGTGATAAGAGCGACGGGCGAACCTGTCAAATACGGGGGGGGGCCTAACCAGTCCGAACTTGGTTCAGGCAGTCAGTCTGGCTCATCATATGGTTCGGTCGTCATTGCCGGGCTTGTCCCGGCAATCCATCTCGCCTCCGCATGGACCACCGGGACAAGCCCGGTGGTGACGGAGCGAAAAACATCGGGTACCGCCTCGGCGCCCGTCGTCAGCCTTTCGGCACATAGCGCATGGCGACCGCGCCCGAGCCATATTCCAGCCGGTCCACCAGTTTCAGGTCCAGCGGCTTCGACAGACCCGAAAACAGCGTCCGCCCATGCCCCGCCAGGCGCGGATGCACCACAAATTCGTATTCGTCGATCAGCCCCAGCTCCGCCAGCGCCTGCGGCAGCATCACGCCGCCCGTCGCCAGCCCCTCGCCCGACTGTTCCCGCAGTGCCCTGACCGTCTTTTCGATATCGGCGACGCGCACAATTTCCGAGTTCCAGTCCACCGACTGCAGCGTGTCCGAAACCACATACTTCTTGGCCGAGTGCATCTTCTCGGCGAATGGCACCATCCAGTCCGCCACCCAATCCGGCCGCGGTCCACCCTCGGCCAAAGGCCGCCAGCCCGCTTCCATCAAGTGATAAGTGACGCGCCCGAAGATTAGCGCATCCGCCCGCGCAATAAACTCCGCCGCCCGACGATGAAGCTCTTCATCCGGGATCATCGCGTTGTGATCGACACACCCATCGAGGGTGACATTGATGGAGTATCGCAAGGGTCGCATAAGGTGAGCCTCTCACAGGCAGCCCAATTTTGGAAGGGCCCTCAGGCTGGACGAAACGAGCCGTTCACGCACTCGACAGGCGCCCGCTCTCAATTCAAGCTCTCGCCAAAGCTGCAACGGTGAATTGAACGGATGAAGCAAACGCCATTGGTGGCGCTGGCCATCGCCACAGTCGGATCCATTGGCGGAACACGGCTCTCCGCCATCGCAATCCCCTGGCTGGTCCTCTCGACCACCAACAGTCCCCTGCTGACCGGTCTCGCCGGCTTGGCCGAAATGCTGCCCTATGTCCTCGCCAAGGCATTGAGCGGCCCCTTCATCGATCGCCTCGGCGCGCGGCGCATTGCCATCTGGTGCGACTGGCTCTCTGCCGCCGCCGTCAGCATCATTCCCCTGCTCTATTTGGCCGGCATGCTGTCAGTCTGGCTGCTTCTCCCCGCAGTCGCGGTGCTGGGTATTCTGCGAGCGCCCTCCGACGCTGCCAAGCAGGCGCTGGTTCCGGAAGTCGCTGAAACCGGCAAACTATCTCTGGAGCGCGTCACCGGCATCCTCGGCACCAGCAATCGCCTCGCCGGAACCCTCGGCGCCGCTGGCGCCGGCGTATTGATCGCCTCGCTTGGCGCTGGCCCAGCGTTGTTTGCCAACGCCGCAGCCTTTGTCATCTCGGCCCTGGCCCTGGTCTTTGGCCTGCGAACTGTCAGCACCCCAACCACCGAGAGCGGCGGCCCCATCTTTGGAAACTATCGCGCCCAAATGGCCGAAGGCTGGGCAGCCTTCAGCCGCGACCCAATCCTCGTCGCGCTCGTCGCCATGCTCGCCTTCACCGGTCTCTTCGATCAGGCCTATGCCACGGTTCTGCTTCCTGTCTGGGTTCGCTCCGCCGGCCTCGACGCCTCTTGGGTCGGCATCCTGCTTGCCGTTTTTTCGGGCGCGGCCATTGCCGGGGCGGCCCTCGGCGCAATTTTCGCCGAACGGCTCCCGAGGCTCGCAATGTATATCATTGGCTTCATCTTCGCCGGCCCGGTCCCGATGGCGACGCTCGCCTTCAGTTCCGCGCTCTGGCTGATTGTCCCGGTCCTTTTGGCCAGCGGCCTCGCCGCGGGCTTCCTCAACCCGATCATCGGCGCCCTGCTTTTCGAGCGCATCCCCAAGCCCGTCGTGGGTCGCGTTATCGCGCTCGTCGGCTCCCTGACCTGGGTGCTCATTCCCTTCGGCGGCATCTATGCGGGCCTATTGACCGATGCCACCGGCATCCTGACGGCTCTGGCCGTGACTGCGGCACTCTACTGCATCGCCGCCCTGTCACCGGCCATCATTCCCGCCTTTCGGACAATCGGCAGCCGCCCGCGCGTACGGCCCGCAAACTGACCAGTCATCATGGGTAGACATCGCGAGTAGATCGGCGAAAGTGATGGCTAGCACCTATCCCGTTCGAGCTTTCGCCGTTACGCTTTGAACCTGGACTTCCAATGCATCCAAGGAGTTACAAATGCGAACAATTACAAAATCGGTCGTACTTGCACTTCTGCTGGCCGGGTCGGTTCTGACGCCCGCAATGGCTCAAAATACGCGCGCCGAAACGGTCAAGTTCCAGCGCGGCACCTCCGGCACCACCATCGAAGGCAAAATTACCGGCGATCAAAGCGTGCGCTACAGCATCGGTGTTTCCGCCGGGCAAACCATGGATGTCCAGCTCGACACCGACAATACCAGCAGCTACTTCAACATCACCGGCCCAGGCGCGAGCGAGGCTTTGTACAACGGCTCCGTCTCGGGCAACGCCACCTCTTTCGTCGTGCCATCGAGCGGCAATTACATCGTCGACGTCTACCTGATGCGCAACGCCGCCCGCCGTGGCGAAACCGCGAACTACGACCTGACCCTCTATGTCGAAAACGCCGCGCGACAGTCCGCTCCCCAGGCACCGGCACCAAGACCCCAGCCCTCCTCGTCGAGTGCGGCTCCCTCTCAGCTCGACACCAGCCAGATGCCGCGCTTCTGCGCTGGCGAAGCATCGGCCGACTATGGCGTCCGGCCACAGGACATCACGGTCAACATGGCCTTCCAGTCGGGCAATCGCTACGTCACCCAGGGCAATTTCGATCGCGACGGCGAAACCACATTCTTCAATTGCTGGTTTGGCCTCGATGGCAGCTTCCAGTCGCTGAACTGAGCGCCGCGTGGCGGGCATACCGAAGGGGCGCGTGTTCACACCAATGAACCGCGCCCCACACGCCCAATTGTAAAACTCTCCCCTTGCGACCCACCCCGCCATGAGGCTACGGCTGGCAAAACCCTGAGAGACCGCCGCACTAAAGTTTCGACGCGGGCTCTGAACTGGCCGAGCCGGCAAAAGGACAAGCCTTGCCCTTCCCCAATATCGACCCAATCGCTTTTGCCATCGGCCCTATCGCCATTCGCTGGTACGCCCTCGCCTATCTTTTCGGCGTGCTGCTCGGCGCCGGTTATGGCTACCTGCTGTTGCGCAATGAGCGCCTCTGGCACAAGGGCGCCCCACCATTTCCTGCCAAGGACATCTGGGACTTTGCCTTCTGGACCATGCTCGCCATCGTCATCGGCGGCCGCGCCGGCTATGTGCTGTTCTACAACCTGCCCTATTATCTCGCGAACCCGCTTGAGATCCTCAACACCCTTGATGGCGGCATGTCCTATCATGGCGGCATGCTCGGCCTGATGCTCGCCGGCATTCTCTTCACCCGCTCCAAGGGCGGCAACTGGCTCTCCGCCCTCGACTTGCTCGGCGCCGTCGCCACCATCGGCATTTTCCTCGGCCGCATCGCCAATTTCATCAATGCCGAACTCTATGGCGCGCCCACCACGCTGCCCTGGGGCGTCGTCTTCCCCACCGATCCCCTGCAGGTCGCCCGCCACCCGAGCCAGCTCTATGAAGCCGCGCTCGAAGGCCTCCTCCTCTTCCTCATCATCCGCCTTGCCACCCACGTCTTTTACGCCCTGCGCAAACCGGGCCTCGTCGCCGGCATTTTCGCCATCGGCTACGCCCTCTCGCGCATCCTCGTCGAATTCGTTCGCCTGCCCGATCAGCAGCTCGGCTACCTCTATGGCGGCTGGCTCACCATGGGTCAGGTCCTCAGTCTTCCCATCCTTTTCGGCGGTCTGGTCCTCGTCATCTACGCGACGACGCGCCCTGTTAACCCATTGCGCCCCTAGGAGACGCTCAACGTGAACAGTCCGCTAACCCTGGCGCAGCAGATCGACCTCCAGATCACCGCCAATGGTCCCATGTCCGTGGCGACCTATATGGGCCTCTGTCTGACGCATCCCACCAAGGGCTACTACAAGGGCACCGACCCCCTCGGCGCCAAGGGCGACTTCATCACCGCGCCCGAAATTTCCCAGATGTTTGGGGAGCTTATCGGTTTTCACCTCGTCAGCGTCTGGCAGCAGATGGACGAGCCCAAGAGCTTCAATCTCGTCGAACTCGGACCCGGTCGCGGCACCCTCATGGCCGACATCCTCCGCGTCGCCTGCCGCGCCCCCGGTTTCCGTGATGGCCTCAAGCTAAAACTCTTCGAAACGAACCCGGCCTTGACGGTCGAACAGCGGAATCGCCTCGAAAGCTACGAGCCGCAATGGCTTGAAAACTTTGAGAAATTCGACGACGGCCCGATCCTCGTCGTCGCCAACGAGTTCTTCGACGCCCTCCCCATCCGCCAGTTCATCCGCAAGCCAGACGGCTGGCACGAACGCCTCGTCGGCCTCATCGATGGCAAGCGCGCCTTCGGCCTCTCCCCCACGCCGATCCCCAACGAAACCATGCCCACCGCCGTCGCCAATGCCGAGCCCGACAGCATGTTCGAAGTCTGCTTTGCCGGCGGCGAAGTCATGTCGCGCCTCGCAAAAATGGTGGCGAAACAAGGCGGTAGCATCCTCGCCATCGACTACGGCTACGCCCGCACCCAGACAGGCGACACTCTGCAAGGCGTCAGGAACCACGCCTTTGCCGACGTGCTCGAAGAGCCCGGCGAAACTGACCTCTCCGCCCATGTCGATTTCGGCGCCCTCGCTGCGGTGACTCAAGAAGTTGGCCTCGCCGCCCAACCCCTTGCCACCCAAGGCGAATACCTAACCCGCCTCGGCATTGCCGAACGCGCCAATGCCCTGTCCGGCGCCAATCCCGGCTCCGCCGCCGACATCCGCACCGCTAGGGATCGCCTCGTCGGCAAAGATCAGATGGGCGACCTCTTCAAGGTCTTCTGCGCCCATTCCCCCGGCCTTAATCCCCCAGGGTTCTCCGCATGATAGACTTCGCCACCGTCCAGTCGCTGACCGACAGCGACGTCGTTCGCCACGGCTTCTTCGGCCGCCACGGCGGCGTTTCCACAGGCGATTTCGCCGGCCTCAACGTCTCCCACTCGGTTGGCGACAACCCGGACGCCGTCGAAGAAAACCGCGCCCTCATCGCCAAAACCCTGGGCGGCGCGCCGCTTGTGACCCTGAAACAGGTCCACTCCAACCGCGTCGTCACCGTCGAAGCCGGCGCCATCCCCGAACGCACCGTCGAGGCTGACGCGATCGTGACGCGCCGCGCCGACGTGATCATCGGCGTCCTCACCGCTGACTGTTCCCCCCTGCTTTTCCTCGACCGCCACGCTGGCATCGTCGGCGCCGCCCACGCGGGCTGGCGCGGTGCTGTAGATGGCATTTTGGAAAACACCGTCGCCGCCATGGAAGCCTTAGGCGCCCAGCGCCGCCGCATCCAGCTCGCCATCGGCCCCACCATCAGCCAAAAAAATTACGAAGTCGGTGAACAGTTTAAGGCCGACGCCTTGAATCAAAATGCGAACACCGAACCCGCCTTCCTGACCCCACCCGGCGGCAAACCCCACTTCGATCTGCCCGGCTACCTCACCATCCAGGCCCACGCCCTGGGTCTCGCCGAAATCACCGACACCGCCCTCTGCACCTATGCCGATCCCACCCGTTTCTTCTCTCACCGCTACGCCACGCATCAGCAAACTCGAACCGGCCGACAGATCGCCGTTATCGGCTTGGTTTAGCCTTAAATTTACGCATGAGACCAATGGGGCGTTGCAGTCATAAAAATGACTCGATAAAGCTGCCCGCGAAACTGGAAGGTCCCTCCTCCCCGGGGACTGGTTGAGACAGGATCGCCCTCATGAAACTGGTGACTGGCAACTCCAATCGTGCCCTCGCCCAAGCCGTCGCCAGCTATCTTGAGCTTCCCCTGACAGATTGCACGGTCAAACGCTTCGCCGACAAAGAGGTCTTTGTCGAAATCCACGAAAACGTCCGCGGCGAAGACGTCTTCATGCTGCAGTCGACCAGCTATCCCGCCAATGACAACCTGATGGAACTGCTGATCCTCACCGACGCCCTGCGCCGGTCCTCGGCACGCCGCATCACCGCCGTCCTGCCCTATTTCGGCTATGCCCGTCAGGATCGCCGCGCCGCCGGCCGCACCCCGATTTCGGCCAAGCTGGTGTCCAACCTGATCGCCGAAGCCGGTGTCAACCGCGTCATCACGCTCGATCTGCACGCCGCGCAGATCCAGGGCTTCTTCGATATTCCGACCGACAATCTCTATGCCGCGCCGATCATCACGCGCGACATCCTCGACAATTATAAGCTCGACAACACCATGATCGTGTCGCCCGACGTCGGCGGCGTGGCCCGCGCCCGCGCCGTGGCCCAGCGCCTCGGCACCGATCTCGCCATCGTCGACAAGCGCCGCCCCAAGGCCGGCGT
>NZ_JBEVLL010000105.1:0-8299 GCF_040509215.1 Devosia sp. | reverse complement strand
ACCTCTAGAAACGTGCACCCATCGAAAGTCTTGTAACAACTTCCACCGGAATTGCTTCCAGCTTCAGTTCGCAAGAACCTCGCCGTCCACGTTTCTCTTTCTTCTATCTTCACAATGTCAAAGAGCTGACCTTACCGCCGCATTGGCAGAACGTCGGTGGGACACCGTCCCGGATTTCCATCAGACAAAACAAACTCATCATCCGGTTGCCCGGCAGATCGTCTGCCCTGTCAGAAGTCGCTAACAGTGGGAACAACTCTAAGTCGTTCGCGTCGTCAGCGCCGCGGTATCTAAGTTAGAAGAACCAACCTGTCAACCACTTTTTCGATTTTCTTTTCGGTTCGTTTTGAACTTACCGAGGAGAATTTCGAAGTCACCTCTAAGTCAGATTGCTCTTTCTTTTCAGTGGCTTGCCGCAGTTCGTTTCGCCGTTTGGCGTCTCGCTCTGCAGCGGTGAGCGGGGTTATAGGGGTGACCTTCCGGGCTGTAAACCCCCCTTTCCCAAACTCGATGACATTTCTGTCGTTCAGGGTGGGTGGTGCTGTGGATATCTAGGTGCAAGTGCCGAGAAAACAAGGGGTTTGACCGGATGGTCGATTTTTTGCGGTCACGCTGCCGTCAGGAAGGCAGGCCTGTGTAGTTCTCGGCCAGGCTCTGCTGGGCTGTCTGAGAACCGCAAAGATAATCGAATTCGGCCCGCTGAATACGCCGCCCGAAGGCGCCGGTTTCGGGGAATGTGTGAAGCAGCGAGGTCATCCACCAGGAGAAACGCTCGGCTTTCCAGATGCGCTGCAGGACTTTTGCCGAATAGGCGTCCACGCCGGCGGAGGATTTCTCGATTGTCGCCTCTATGAGGGCATCGGCCAGGGTAGCGACATCGCTCATCGCGAGGTTGAGGCCTTTGGCGCCCGTGGGCGGGACGATATGGGCCGCGTCTCCTGCGAGGAAGAGTCGGCCGAAGCGCAGGGGTTCGGCGACGAAGCTCCTGAGTGGAGCGATGGATTTTTCGATGCTTGGGCCGGTTTGCAGGTTTTCGGCGGTTTCGGGATTAAGCCGCAAACGCAGCTCGTCCCAGAAACGGGTGTCGGACCAGGCTTCCACATTTTCGTCGACCGGCACCTGGACATAATAGCGGCTGCGCGTGGGGGAGCGCTGGGAGCACAGAGCAAAACCGCGCTCGTGGTGGGCATAAACCAGTTCGTCGGCGACGGGTGGCTTGTCGACGAGAATGCCGAGCCAGCCGAAGGGGTAGGTTCGCTCATAGAGCGTGAGGGCTGTTTGGGGGACGCTTTGGCGGCTGACGCCGTGGAAACCGTCGCAGCCGGCGATGTAGTCGCAATCAATCCGATGGGTCGTGCCGCCCTGTTTGTAGGTGACATAGGGCGACTTGCCATCGAAGTCGTGAGGTTCGACGTCTTCGGCTTCATAGATGGTGGGGGCTTTGCGCGCGTTCATCAGGTCGCGGGTCACCTCGGTCTGGCCGTAGACCATGACGTGGCGGCCGATGAGAGCGGAGAAGTCGATGCGCTGGCGATCGCCGTCAAAGCTGAGGTCGATGCCGTGGTGGATAAGGCCTTCGGCGTGGAGGCGGGTGCTGGCCTCTGCGCGGTCCATCAGGTCGATGGTACCCTGCTCCAGTACCCCTGCCCTGATGCGGCCGAGGACGTAGTCGGGGCTTTTGCGCTCGAGGATGGCCGCGTCGACGCCCGCGAGTTCGAGCAGGCGACCCAGCATCAGGCCTGCGGGCCCGGCGCCGATAATGACAACATTGGTACGCACAGTGTTCCCCTCTCGTTACCGCCATCATCCGCCTTTCGGCGATTTGGTGAATGGACAGGGTGCGCAATGACTTGCACTATCCGAACATGAGCACGATCCCCGTCTATGCGCTTTATGGCGAACAGGTCGCGACACAGGACTGGCTGCACTGGGAGAGCATCCAGTCGCGCAGTCGGCTCTATGGCTATCGGATCGCCCCGCACCGGCATGAGCAGTTTTTCCAGGTGCTGCACCTCACGGGTGGCTGGGCAGGGGTGACGCTGGATGATGGCAAGTTCGACATCAGGCGCGAAGGCGTTGTCGTGGTGCCGGCGCTGACGGTGCACGGTTTTGCGTTCAGCGACGATGTCGAGGGGATCGTCGTCACGCTTATGGAGCGTGATCTTGTTGGGCTGGGACTCGAATTACCGGGGCCGATGGTTTTGCAGGGGGCTTCGTTCGAGGTGGGCGAGGCGCTGGATCGGTTGATTGCGGAGGCGGATCGGCCGGGAGCGGGTCATGAGGCGGCGATGCGAGCGCTGCTTACTTTGTTGCTGGTGGCCCTTGCGCGGGCGCAGCGCGAGGGGCGGCCGGAGGGCGAGTTGGCCGATCGAGCGCTGCTGCATGCGAAAGCGTTTCGGACGCTGGTGGATCATCAGTTTCGGCAATCGCGCAAGATTGGGGACTATGCCGATCAATTGGGGATCAGCCAGACGCACCTCAATCGGGTGAGCCGGGAGGTGCTGGGGGCTTCGGCGCTGGAGGTGATCGAGCGACGGATCGCGCTCGAGGCGCGGCGGATGCTGCTGTTCTCATCGCTCTCGATCAAGGAAATCGGGGCGGAGCTGGGTTATGAGGACCCGGCGTATTTTTCGCGGGTGCTTACGAGAGTGCTCGGGATGTCGCCGGCGGCGTTTCGGAAAGAGGCGCTGGGACGGTAAGCGCGAGGGGCATCGGTCCTTTGCTCCCTCTCCCTTTGGTGGAGAGGGTTGGGGTGAGGGGGCCTTGCTTGAAGCGATTGTCGGAAGGCCCCCTCACCGGCGCTTTGCGCCGACCTCTCCTCCAAGGGAGAGGTGAAGAGATCAGATCGGGTAGTGGATGTGTTCGGCGCCCTGGACGGTGATCCATCGCAGTTCGGTGAATTCGGCGATACCGGCCTTGCCGCCGAAGCGGCCGTAGCCGGAGGCTTTGACGCCGCCGAAGGGCATCTGGGCTTCGTCGTGCACGGTCGGGCCATTGATGTGGCAGATGCCGGATTCGATGCGCGAGGCGACGGACATGGCGCGGGTGAGGTCGCGGCCGAAGACGGCGGCGGCGAGGCCATATTCGGTGTCGTTGGCGACGCGAATGGCTTCTTCGGTGCTGGCGACGCGGATGACGGCGACGACGGGGCCGAAGGATTCGTCGCGATAGAGCTTCATGCCCGGGGTGACGTTGTCGACGACGGTCGCCTGCATGATGGTGCCATCGATGCCGCCACCGGCGACGACGCGGGCGCCCTTGGCTACCGCGTCCTTGATGAGGGCATCAATGCGCTGGGCGGCGGAGAGATCGACCAGGCACCCGAGCGGGGTATCGCCCTTGCGCGGATCGCCGGCTTTTAGGGAGGCGGCTTTGGTCGCGAGGGCGGCAACGAACTCGTCGGCGATCTTGTCGTCGACGACAAGGCGTTCGGTCGACATGCAGATCTGGCCTTGGTTCATGTAGGCACCAAAGGCGGCTGCGGCGACGGCTTCGCCGATATCGGCGTCATCGAGAACGACGAAGGGGGCCTTGCCGCCGAGTTCGAGAAGCGCGGGTTTCAAATTGCGCGCGGCGACTTCGGCGATGTGGCGGCCGACGCGGGTGGAGCCGGTGAAATTGACGCGGCGCACGCCCTTGTGGGCGATGAGCGCTTCGACAAGTTCGGGCGCATCGGCCGGGGCGTTGGAGACGACGTTGAGGACGCCCTTGGGTAGACCGGCCTCGAACAGCGCGTCGGCGATGAGGCGATGGGTGCGCGGGCAGATTTCGCTCGACTTGAAGACGACGGTATTGCCGCAGGCGAGTGGCGTCGCGAGCGAGCGGACACCGAGAATGACCGGGGCATTCCACGGGGCGATGGAGAGGACGACGCCGGCGGCCTGACGGATGCCATAGGCCGTGGAGCCGGGGCGGTTGGACGGGATGATTTCGCCGGTGATCTGGGTCGTCAGCGAGGCGGCTTCGCGCAGCATATCGGCAGCGAGCATGACGTTGAAGCCGGCCCAGCCGGCCGTAGCGCCGGTTTCGTGGCCCATGGCTTCGATAAATTCAGGGGCTTTGGCGGCGAGTTTGTCGGCGGCGGCGAGGAGGATTTTTCTGCGGGCGCCGGGGCCGGTGCGGCTCCATTCGGGGAAGGCGGCAGTTGCAGCGTCAGCGGCGCGCAGCGCGTCATCGACCGTGGCGGCGGCGGCGCGGGTGGCCAATTCGCCTGTGATGGGATTGTTGCGGGTAAAGGTCGCCCCGCCGGTGGCTTGGACTTCCTCGTTGTTTATGAGCAGGCCGAGATCGGTCATGCGGGGTCTCCGATGTGGTGGTTCGCGTTAGACGGGTTGATGTGGTGCGTGGGGCTCCACCCCCTCCCATCCTCCCCCATCGAGGGGGAGGTGTTGAGCTGGTGGGTAGGCAAAGAAGCGTGAGCCAAACTCGATCTGCACCTCCCCCTTGATGGGGGAGGTTGGGAGGGGGTGACGGGGGTAATCATTATGCCACCGCCCCGAGGAAAGCGCGCTGGACGGCCGGGTCGGCGCGAAGGCTGTCTGCCGTCCCCGCCCCGGTGATGCGGCCGGCTTCCATGAGGTAGCCGCGCTGGGCGATGGCGAGGGAGGCTTTTACGTTTTGCTCGACGACCAGCATGGCGATGCCGGTTGCGCTGATGCGGCCGAGGGCGGTGAAGAGTTCTGAAGTGACGATGGGCGCAAGGCCGAGGCTTGGCTCGTCTAGCATGAGGAGTTTGGGGCAGCTCATGAGGGCGCGACCGATGGCGACCATTTGCTGTTCGCCGCCGGACATGGTGCGGGCGATTTGGGCTTGGCGCTCGGCGAGGCGCGGGAAAAGGTCGAGGACGAGATCGCGCTGGCGCTTTTCGTGCGGACGCGCATGGGGCGGGTGGGCGCCGAGCTGGAGGTTTTCGGCGACGGTGAGATCGCCAAAAATGCCGCGGCCTTCGGGGACGAGGGCAATGCCCAGCTCGGGGAAATCATGAGCGGGGCGGCCGAGGATTTTTTTGGTCTCGAAGGTGAGATCGGCGCCGGGTTCGGGCCGCACCAAGCCACCGAGAACCTTTAGGAGCGAGGATTTGCCGGCGCCATTGGCGCCGAGGACGACGACGGTTTCGGCTGGGGCGATGGAAATGCCGACGCCGTGGAGGGCGAGGTGTTTGCCATAGCGCAGGGCGACATTAGTCAGTTCAAGCATGGTCGTCTCCGAGATAGGCGCGGATGACGGATTTGTCGGCCAAGACGTCTGTAGTGGGGCCATCGGCGAGGCGCGAACCGGTGTTCATGACGATGCAGCGGGTGCAGAGCGCCCGCACCGCATCCATAACGTGTTCGACGAGCAGAATGGTGATGCCGCTTTGTCGCAGGCGGGTGATGAGATCGATGCCGGCGCGCAGTTCCGTCGGGTTGAGGCCGGCGAGCCATTCGTCGAGCAGCAGTAGTTTTGGCCCGGTGGCGAGCGCGCGGGCCAGTTCCATGCGCTTGAGGTCAATATAAGTGAGATTGCTCGCCCGTTCGTGCTGGCGGCCGGCGAGGCCGACGTTTTGCAACAAGGTTTCGATGCGGGCTTCGGCTTCGCTGCCCCAGAGGGGGTCTTTGCGAAAGGCGAGAGCGGCGAGGACGTTTTCGCCCACTGTCAGGGATGGAAGTGCGCGGACGAGCTGGAAGGTGCGGGCGACGCCGCGATGGGCGATGCGCTCGGGACCGAGGGTACTGATGGTGGTGCCATCAAGAGCGATGGTGCCCGCTGTGACGGGCAGATAGCCCGAGATCATATTGAGCGCCGTGGTCTTGCCCGAACCATTGGGGCCGAGGAGGCCGACGGTTTCGCCTGCGGTCAGGGTGAAGGAGAGATCATTGACCGCGGTGAGGCCGCCAAAGCGCTTGGTGACATTGGAGAGAGTGAGAAGGCTCATACTGATGCCTCCTTGTTCTTGAAGCGGGCGGCAAACTTGTCGGCCGCGGCGAGGACGCCATTGGGCAGGAGGAAGACGATGGCGATGAAAAGAAGGCCCAGGATGATGGAATAGTGGTTGGGGAAATTGGCGGAGAGCCATTCAAAGAGAAGGAAGAGCGGCACGGCGCCGAGGAGCGGACCAAAGAGGCGATTGGGGCCGCCGAGGAGAGCCATGATGACCGTGAGGAAGCTGACCGTCGGATTGAAGACGATGGATGGCTCGATATAGGTCCAGCGTGGGGCCTGGATGGCGCCGGCAAGGGTCATGACCACGGCGCTGAGAGAGAAGAGCGCGAGTTTGGTGCGCGTGATGCCAATGCCGAGGTGGGAGGCGACGACGGGATCGTCGCCGATGACGCGGAGGGCGAGGCCGATCTTGGCGCGGCTGATCCAGAAGGCCAGAGCGAGGGTGACTGCGAGGAGACCGAGGAGCTGCCAATAAATGTGTTCGGGGCCGATGGGCAGGAAGACATAGCGGCCGAGGGTGCGGGTGACGTTGACCTCATAATAGGTGACGAGCTGGCGCACGAGTTCGGCGAGGCCGAAGGTGAAGATGACGAAATAGATGCCGGCGAGGCGCAGGGTGGCGAGGCCGACGAGAACAGCGACGACGAGGCCGATCAACGCGGCGCAGAGGAGCACCAGCGGATAGGGCATGAGATCGGCGAGGACCGCGACCGTGTAGGCGCCGATGCCGAAGAAGGCGACGGTGGCCAAAGAGATGTAGCGGGTGGGGCCGGAGAAGAGGGCCCAGGCCGTGGCGAGCGTGGCGTAGCCCAGAATGCCGATGCCCAAGCCGAGCGGATAGGCGCCGACGAAGAAGGGAACCGCAGCGAGAGCCGCGAGCGCAACAAGAGGGATCAAGAAAATCATCGGGCGGCCTTTCCGAAGAGGCCCTGTGGCCGGACGACGAGCACGGCGAGGAAGATGAGATAGGTGGCGGCCAGCGTCAGGCCGGGATCGATGAAGCTCGAAACCAGGGTTTCGACGACGCCGAGAATGAGGCCGGCGGCGAGCGCGCCGAGGAGATTGCCGACGCCGCCCATGATGACGACGATCAGCGCCTTCATGGTGAAGATGACGCCCATGGTGGCCGAGAAGGTCAGATACATGGAGACGACGACGCCACCGGCCGCGGCAAGGCCCCCGCCCAAAGCAAAGGCGAGGCGGGCGACGTGATCGACATTGATGCCGACGAGGGGCGCGGAGCCGGGATTGGCGGCGACGGCGCGAATGACGGTGCCGAAGCGGGTGCGGGTGAGGAGAAGCCAGAGGCCGACGCCGAAGAGCACGGCGAGCGCAAAGGCGAGGAGGCGATTGGCGGCAATGGTGGTTCCGAGGACGTCTATGGGGACGGCGAGGAAGGAATAGCTCTGGTAATTGGCGCCGAAGAGGACGAGCGCGACGCCCTGGATGACGAAGAGGAGGCCGAAGGTGGCGAGGATGGAATCGCCTTCGAGGCGGTCGCGATTGGGCGAGCGGCGGGCGAGTGGCTGAAGCATCAGGGCATAGACGAGCCAGCTGAGGGCGAAGCCGAGGGGGACCACTATAAAGAGGGCAATCAGCGGGTTGATGCCTGCGGCGGTGAAGAGAAGCATGGCGCCAAAACTGCCGGCGATGATGAGATCGCCATAGGCCAGGTTCATGATGCGGGCGACGCCGTATTGGAGGGTCAGGCCCATGGCGATGAGCGCATAGGTGCCGCCGAGGACGAGGCCGGTGAGAATGGCGCTGAAGAGCATTTTTGCTCCTGAATAGAGTGTGGGTGGTCGAGGGGCCGGTGTCTGCCGACACCCCCTCCCTCCACCCCCATCGAGGGGGGAGGTGTCATATCGAGTTTTGGGCAGCAAATTTCCCAAGGCACCGGCCCGCACCTCCCCCGAGATGGGGGAGGTTAGGAGGGGGTGCTTTCTTAGCTCGCAGGAACCCAGGCCGGCTTCGGGACGACCGGTTCGCGGGCGGCTTTGCCTTCGGTGTGGGCGAGGCCGACGAATTTGCCGTCCTGCCACTGGCCGACGGTCCACAAAGCGCGGAGCTGGTTGTCGACGAGTTTGACCTTACCGAGGATCGTGTCGAATTCGCCGGAGGCGATTTCGGCCGATACGGCGGCCTTGTCGAGATCGCCGACGCGGGCGATGGCCTGACCGAGGATTTCGAGGCTGGCATAGGTGACGGCGCTGGCCCAGCTATCGGGCGCCTGGCCGACTAGCGCAGTGTGGCGCTCGAAGTAAGCGGCGATCGCTTCGCTATCGGGGTCGATGCCGCCGACGCCCATGACGCCATTGTGGTTGGGACCGGCGACATTGGGATAGATCGGGAAGGCGGTGCCGACGCCGAGATAGAA